>CAZHRW010000171.1:0-43642 GCA_964535025.1 uncultured Planctomycetales bacterium | reverse complement strand
GGCGGCCGAGCGGGTGGCCCGGCATCTGGGCGCCGCCGACCATCGGATCGTCACGCTGGACCTCTCGGCGTCCGGGGGGTTCGGCCATTCGGCCCTGACTGATGCGATCGACGTGCCCAAGGACCGTGCCGGCGACCTGGACGGGGAGATTCCCCCGACCTACGTTCCGGCCCGCAACACGATCTTCCTGGCTGTCGCGCTGGGCTATGCCGAGGTGCTCGGGGCGTTCGACCTGTTCATCGGCGTCAATGCCGTCGACTACAGCGGCTACCCCGACTGCCGCGGGGAGTTCATCGCGGCCTTCGAGGCGATGGCGAACCTCGCCACCGCCGCGGCCGTCACGGGCGCCGGCCGCTACCGCATCCACGCGCCGCTGCTGAGGTTGTCGAAGGCCGAGATCATCCGCCGCGGGCTGGACCTGGGCGTCGATTACGCCCTGACCCACAGTTGCTACGACCCCGCCCCCGACGGCCGCCCGTGCGGGCGCTGCGACAGTTGCCGTCTCCGCCGCGCCGGCTTCACCGCCGCCGGCGCCGCCGACCCGTTGACCTATCCGTAGGATCGCTTTTTTCGTCGACTCTTCCGCGCGCCATCGGCGCCGTTCGCTACAATAAGGGTAGGCATTGTCAACACTTTTGAATCGGGAGACGACCATGTTCGAAACCGCCAACAAGATGTTTCTTGCCGGATTAGGGGCCCTGAGCATGACCCGCGAGCGGGCCGAGAAAATCTTCGACGAGTACGTCCGCCGGGGCGAGGCCGAGCGCGGCCAGCAGGCGGGGTTCGTCAAGGACATGATGGACACGGCGGACAAGGCCCGCGGTGACCTGGAGCAGATCATCGGCAAGCAGGTCCGCCAGGTCGTCACGTCGATGGACCTGGTCACGCGGGAGGACCTGGCGCGACTGGAGGCCAAGGTGGACGAGCTGCTGGCCGCACGCACCCGCACGCCGTGAGCCGAGCCGTCGACTCTTAACGAGGGCCGTGGATGAAGTTTCGCTTGCGTGACACCGTAAGCCACCTTCGGCGCTACCGGCACGTCATGGCGGTGCTGACGAAGTACGGCTTCGATGAAGTGATCGAGACGTTCCGTCACGGGCTGGTGCTCAAGCTCGGCGCCAAGGTGATGCCCAGCCGCATCCGGCGGGTTTCCCCGGGCCAGTCGCGCCCGCGCCGTGTGCGCCTGGCGCTGGAGGAACTGGGGCCGACCTTCATCAAGCTGGGCCAGTTGCTCAGCACCCGTCCGGACATCCTCCCGTCCGAGTACCTCACGGAACTGGAACTGCTGCAGGACCAGGTGGCCCCCGTCCCCTTCGAGCGGATCCGCCGGGAGATCGAGGCGGACCTCGGCCGCCCGCTGAACAAGCTGTTCGCCTCGTTCGCCCCCGAGCCGATCGCGGCGGCCAGCATCGCCCAGGTGCACCGGGCGACGACCGTCGAGGGCGACGAGGTGGTCGTCAAGGTCCGCCGTCCGAATATCGTCCAGCGGGTCCGCGTCGAGTGTGAAATCCTCCAGGACCTGGCCGCCCTCATCGCCAACACGATGCCCGAGCCGCGAACGATCGACCCGATCCGCATGGCGCGGGAGTTCACCGACGCGGTGTCCCGCGAGGTGGACCTGAGCAACGAGGCGCGGAACCAGCGGCGTTTCATCCGGAACTTCAACGGCGACCCGACGGTGCACATTCCTCGCATTTACGATGCCTATTCGACGGCGGGCGTCCTGACGATGGAGCGGATCCGGGGCATCAAGTGCACCAACCTGGCGGCCCTGACCGAAGCCGGCCTGGACACCAAGCTGATCGCCGAGCGCGGCGCGCGGTTCATCCTCCGCCAGGTATTCGACTTTCGGTTCTTCCACGCCGACCCCCACCCGGGGAACATCTTCATCCTGCCCGACAACGTCCTGGCGCCGATCGACTTCGGGCAGGTCGCCCGCCTGGACGAGCCGAACCGGCACCTGCTGGCCGAGTGCATCCTGGCCATCACCGATCAGGACGTCGAACGGCTTATCCATGCGATCACCCACGCCGGCCTGATGAGCGAGGCCACCGACACCCGCGCGCTGTCGCGCGAGCTGGACGACATGCTCGACCGCTACACGCACACCCCGCTGGCCGAACTGTCGCTCAGCCAGGCCATCCATCAGACGTTCGGGATCATGCGGGAGCATTACATCCGCCCGCCGGCGGAGTTCACGCTGATGCTCAAGAGCCTCACCACCACCGAGAGCCTTGCCACGCGCCTGGACCCGGACTTCGACCTCGTCGAGCACCTGCGGCCCTACGCCCGACGGCTCATGCTGGAGCGGTTCAGCCCGTCGCGCCTGGCCCGCCTGGGCCGGCGGGCCACACGCGACCTGGCGGAACTGGGCCTGGCGATCCCCCAGCAGATCAATGCCATCCTCGCCAACCTCAAGCGGGGCCAACTGCAGGTCCACATCGAACACGAGCACCTCGACAAGCTCATCCAGACGCTTGACCGCAGCTCCAATCGCGTCGCTTTCGCCTTGATCATCGCCGGCAGCGTGGTCGCCTCCAGTCGCCTGGTCACCCAGGAGGAAGGCGCCGTGTTGGGCCTGATCCGCTATCAGACGCTCGGCATCTTCGGCTACCTCACCGCCGCGATCCTGGGCCTGTGGTTGCTGATCTCGATCCTCCGCAGTCGCAAAGTCTAGCCCGTCTGGTGTATACTGGCCCGGAATCCTATGGCCAAGCGCAAGGGCAAGAGTCGAAATCGCCGAAAGCACTGGGAACACCTGCACCGCAGCGGCCACGCCGCCAGCGAGGACGCCGAGAGCCGTCGGCGACTGACCCAGCGCAAGGTCAAGCTGCCGGGGCAGAAGCAGGACGAGGCGATCTTCGCCGACCTGGAGGCGAAACTGACCGCCAACGGCGAGACCGTCGTCGGGACCGTCGCGCTGCTGTACCCCGGCGGCGCCATTATCCGCACCGACGACCTCGGCGACCTTCAGTGCGGCTTGGCCGGCACGTTCCGCCCGGCGCCGCAGTCCAGCGCGCTGGCGGTGGGGGACTACGTCACCATCGCCGTCCTGCCCGAAACCCGGGGCGACATCCGTCCCGGACGACAGGAGATCGACGGCCATCGCGTCGACGCACTCATCCTCCAGCGCGCCCCGCGGGAGACGGCCCTGTCGCGCCCCCAGCCCATGCGGGGCAAGCGACGTGACCGGTACGAGACGGAGGTTTTCGAGAAGGTCATCGCCGCCAACATGGATCAGTTGGTGGTCATCGGCGCCGTGGCCGAGCCGCGTTTCCGCCGGGGGCTGCTGGATCGTTACCTCATCGTTGCCGAGCGGGGCGAATTGCCGATGGTGCTGGTGGTCAACAAGATCGACCTGGGCGACTTCGACCACGCCCTGCTCGCCGAGTACATCCCCCTGGGCGTGAGCTACGTGACCTGCTCGGCCGAGACGGGCGAGGGTCTCGACGCCGTCCGCGGCCTGCTGACCGGCAAGCGGAGCGTCCTGGCCGGGGCGTCGGGGGTGGGCAAGAGCAGCCTGCTCAACGCCCTGGTGCCGGGGCTGGACCTGCCCACCCGCGAGGTTCGCCGGGCCGACCAGCGCGGCCGTCACACCACCACGGCCGCGACGCTCTACGACCTGCCGTTCGGCGGAGCCGTCGTCGATACCCCGGGCATCCGCGAACTGGGCCTGGAGATCGACGCGGCGGATCTGCCGTGGTATTTCCCCGAGATCGCCGCCCTCGCGCCCCAGTGCAGGTTCCGCGACTGCTCCCACACGCACGAGCCCGGCTGCGCCGTGATCGCCGCCGTCGAAGCGGGCACCCTCTCCGAGAGACGTTACATCAGCTACTTGCGCATCTTAGAGTCGATCGACGCCGGCGGGCGCTGAGCGGTTTTCGCCGCGGCCCTGGAAAGCGCCCCGCCGGCGGTGCTATAGTCCCTCTCGGATCAACAGGTACCCCGCGTTACGGTAAAGGACGACCATGGACGGATTCGTTCATCTGCACGTGCACTCGCATTACTCCCTGCTGGACGGCGGCAGCTCGGTCGAGATGCTGGTCCACCAGGCCCGGAAGCTGGGTATGGAGGCCCTGGCGCTGACCGATCACGGCAACCTGTTCGGCGCGATCGAATTCTACCGCGCCTGCAAGGATGTCGGGATCAAGCCGATCCTCGGCATGGAGGCGTACATCGCGCCAACGTCCCGCTTCGACCGCTCCAGCGGGAACATCTCCGAGGCCAGCTACCATCTGCTGCTGCTGGCGATGAATGAGACCGGCTTCCGCAACCTGATGCGCCTCAGCAGCCGGGCGTACATGGAGGGGTTTTACTACCGCCCGCGGGTCGATCGGGAGCTGCTGCGGGAGCTCAACGAGGGGCTCATCTGCACCACCGCCTGCCTGGGCGGGGAGGTGCCCGCGGCCCTGCTGGCCGGGCGGATCGATCACGCCCGCCGGGTGGCCGGCGAGTACCTGGAGATCTTCGGCCCCGACCGCTTCTTCATCGAGGTCCAGAACCAGGGCGTCGAAGACCAGGCGCGGGTCAACCCCCTGCTGGTCGACCTGGCCGGTGAGCTGGGGGTGCCCCTGGTCGGCACCAACGACGTGCATTTCCTCACACGCGAGCACAAGCCCAGCCACGAGATCCTCTGCTGCATCTCGACCGGCAAGAGCATGGGCGAAACCTCCCTCGGCGAAGCCTACCCGCCGGAGCTGTACCTCAAGAGCCCCCACGAGATGCGCCAGGCCCTGGCCCGCTGGCCGGAGGCGGCCGACAACACGCTGCGGATCGCCGAGCGGTGCAATGTCGAGCTGGACTTCAGCGCCTCGCACCTGCCGGTCTTCCCGACCCCCGACGACCAGAGCGACGACGACTACCTCCGCGCCCTGGCCGAAGCGGGCCTGCGCCGCCGCTGCGGAGACAACCCGCCGGCCGAGTATGCCGAACGGCTGGATCGGGAACTGCAGGTGATCAAGGACAAGGGCTACAGCTCCTACTTCCTGATCGTGCACGACTTCGTCCGGTATGCCCGCGACAACGACATCCCTTCGGCCCCCCGCGGCAGCGGCGTGGCGACGCTGCTGGGCTATGTGCTGGGCATCGCCGACGTCGACCCGCTCAAATACGGGCTGCTGTTCGAGCGATTCACCGACCCGCAGCGCGAGGAAGCGCCCGACATCGATATCGATATCTGCCAGGAAGGCCGCGCCAAGGTGATCGAGTACGTCCGCCAGACCTACGGCCACGTCGCGCAGATCATCACCTACGGGACGCTCAAGGCCAAGGCCGCCATCCGCGACGTCGGACGCGTGATGGGCCTGCCGCTGCCGGATGTGGACAAGATCTGCAAGCTCGTGGGCGACGGGCTGAAGGTGACCATCGACTCGGCCCTGGCCGCCGAGCCCGACCTCAAGGCGCTCTACGATACCGACCCCCGCACGCGGACACTGATGGACCACGCGCGCAACCTCGAAGGCCTCGCCCGCCACGCCGGCGTGCACGCCGCCGGCGTGGTCCTCGCGTCGACCCCGCTGGAGGAGATCGTCCCGCTCTATCGCCAGAGCGGCTCCGACGCGGCCATCACCCAGTGGGACGGACCCACCTGCGACAAGGTCGGGCTGATGAAGATGGACTTCCTGGGCCTGCGCACGCTGACGATCATCCAGCGGGCGCGCGACCTGGTCGAGGCTCAGACCGGCGAGCGGATCGATCCCGAGCAGCTCCCGCTGGACGACCCGGCCGTCTACAAGCTCTTCCAGGAAGGACGCACCGCCGGCGTGTTCCAGTTCGAGTCCGGCGGCATGCGCAACGTCCTCCAGCAGATCCGACCCAACCGGATCGAGCAGCTCATCGCCGCCAACGCCATGTACCGGCCCGGGCCGATGGAACTGATCCCCACCTATTGCGCCCGCAAGAACGGCGCTGAAGCCGTGCCCAGCGTGCACCCGCTGGTAGACGACATCCTCGAAGAGACGTACGGCATCATGACCTACCAGGAACAGGTCATGCAGGTGCTCAATCGCCTCGGCAAACTGCCGCTCAACCGGGCGCTGACGCTGATCAAGGCCATTTCCAAGAAAAAGGAAGAGACCATCGCGGCCGAGCGGCCCAACTTCCTCCAGGGCGCCCGGGAGAACGGCATCAGCCAGGCCGAAGCCGAAGAGTTGTTCGACCTGATCCTCAAGTTCGCCGGGTACGGCTTCAACAAGGCCCACTCGACGCGTTACGCGATCGTCGCCTACCAGAGCGCGTGGTTCAAGACGCACTACCCCAGGCAGTTCATGGCCGCCACGCTGACATTCGAGGCCGGCGACAGCGACAAGCTCAGCGGGTACCTCGACGAATGCGCGGCGATGGACATCCCCGTCGGCCCGCCCCACGTGAACGCCTCGGCGGCCGACTTCACGGTGGCCGGCGAGGGCATTCTGTTCGGCCTGGCGGCGATCAAGGGCGTCGGCGGCAAGGCCGTCGAGGCCATCCTCGATGCCCGCAAGGCCGTCGGAACGTTCCGCGACCTGTTCCACTTCTGCGAGAACGTCGACCTGCGGGTCGTCAACCGCGCCTGCATCGAGGCGATGATCAAGTGCGGCGCCTTCGACGGCATGGGCGCCAGCCGTGCGGCGATGATGGCGGCCCTGGACGCCGCGATCCAGTCGGGCCAGGGCCACGCCGCCGACCGGCGGAGCGGGCAGATGAACTTCTTCGATGCCTTCGACACCGACAGCGGCGACGAACCGGAGGCGCCGCGCTTTCCCGACGTGCCGGCGTGGACCGAGACGCAACTGCTCAAGGCCGAGAAGGAAACCCTGGGGTTCTACATCACCTCGCACCCGCTGACCAGCCACGGACGCGAACTGGACATGCTGGGCAGCACCACCCTGGCTGAGATGAGCACCAAGCCCGAAGGCGCCGCCGTCACCGTCGGCGTGATGATCAGCCAGGTGCGGCCCACGTTCGTCAAGAAGGGCCAGTCCGCCGGGTCGAAGATGGCGATGCTGACCGTCGAGGACCTGACCGGCCAGGCCGACGCGGTGGCCTTCAGCGACACGTTCGAGCAGTACGGCCACCTGCTGACCGCCGAGGCGATGGTGTTCCTGCGGGGGACGGTCGATCGCCGACGGGAGGAGCCCAGCATCATCGTTGAGGAAGTGATCCCCATGGATGACGCCGTCGAACGTCTCACCGGACACGTCGAGTTGGCGCTCGACCCGATCGTCGGCGACGCCGATCGGCTCCGGGTGCTGGCCGATACGCTGATGACGGCCCGGGGAACGTGCCCGGTCCGCCTGACCATGACACCGCCGTCGGCGCCGCAACTGCGCGTGCACCTGCGGACCGATCAGCAGTGGCACGTCGCGCCCAGCCGTCAACTGATGCAGCGCCTGATCAACCTGCTCGACGAGCGCAACGTCCTGTTCCGTGGCCGCCCGGCCGAAAGCACCCGCAACGGGCGCCGCGGGTGGCGCAACGGCCGCGAGGCGGCCGGCGGTCAGACGCGCGTCGCCAGCGAGGCGGTGACACGTTTCAACTGACGTGCGGCCCGCTCGTTAGTTGCAGTCGTAGTAGTCTCCGGTGTACGTGGTGAACTTGAGCCGGTCGTACTTGACGATGCCCGGCCCCCAGTAGCCGTAGAGGTAGCTGTCCTCGGGAACACACTGGGCCCATGCCGGGGGCGGCGGGTCGATGGGACGGTACTCCGGCCCGTTGCAGCCGACGAGCACCGAGACGGCCACCAGCACACCCATCAGCGCCTTGCGAATGCCACGCATACTCACCATCCTTTCTCCCCAGTGCATTATTCCAGGCCGGACACGCCACCGGCAGCGCGCCGAGGTCGTCCGTCTCGGGAAAGCCTTCTCAAGGGCCCTACAGACTGATATCCTTAACAGGAGGCCGCGCGTGGTTCGCGGCCGGAGGTGGGCCCGATGGATCGTAAGCCGTCGAAAGACAAGCCCGTCATCGACTATCCGTGTACGTGGGCGTACACCGTCATCGGCGCCGATGCGGAGGCGGTCTGTGCGGCCATCGCCGAGGTGTTCGACGAGCGGGACTACGCCGCCGCGCCGTCCAGGACGAGCCGGACGGGCAAGTACTGCAGTTACGTCGTCGAGCTGACCGTCGTCGACGAGGCCGACCGCGACGCCCTGTTCGTGGCGATCAACACGCACGACGACGTCGTCATGGTGATCTGACATCTCACCGGGTGCCACAGGCCACCGGGGACCCCTGCACGCGATGGACCAATCGACCTCATCTCCGGCCGTCTCGTCCGGCGTATCGACGACGGCCGTCGTGGCCGCGCTGGCGGGCGGCCTGGGGCTCATGGTCGCCCTGACGGTCGGCCCGAGCGGCCTGGCGGGCCTGGTGTACGTGGTGCTGATGGATCTGCCCGTCGCCGCGGCGATCTTCCTGGCGGCCGGGGGGTGGGGGTGGCTCGTGCTGCGGCGCGTGGCCCCCACCGACACCCCGCCGGCCCTGGTGGCGGTAACCAGCGTCGGGGCGGGGCTGTGGCTGCTGGGCACGGCCGCGCTGGTCGCCGGCTCGGCCCGCGGCGACGCCCTGACCTTCCGCGTCGCCTGGGCGGTGGTGGGGATTGGCCTCTCCGCCGCGGCGTGGGCGGTGCACCGACGCGCCCGCGTCATGCAGGTGCCGTCCACGATGGCGCCGGCGACTCTGCTGACCGTGGTGCTCGCCCTGGCGGCGGGGCTGTGGCTGGCGGGGGCGTCGATGCCGCCGGGGTATATCGGCCTGGTCGAGTCCGATTACTACGACGTGCTGTCCTACCACCTGCAGATCCCCCGCGAGTTCTTCCAGAACGGACGGATCACCGCCCTGCCGCACAATACCTACAGCCACTACCCGCTCGGCGGGGAGATGCTCTTCCTGCTGGGCATGTGCCTCAAGGGCGGCCCGTGGGCCGGGGCGTACGTCGCGAAGCTCACGCACGGCCTGTGGGGCGTGCTGGCGGTCGCCGCAGCGGTGACGGCGGTGCCGGACCCACAGCGTAAACGCTGGACGGCCGTGCTGCTGGCGACGGTGCCGCTGGCGCTGAGTGTCAGTTGGCCGGCCTTCGTCGAGCTGAGCGAACTGGCCTACCTCGCCATCGCACTGGCGTGGCTGCGGAGGTGGCACGCACGGCCCGCGTGGCGGTCGGCGGCGATGATCGGCCTGGCGTGCGGGGGGGCGTGCGCGACGAAGTACCTCTCCGTGGGCCTCGTGGCGGCGCCGGTCCTGGTCGTGATGCTCGTCGCCGCCCGCGGCCGCGGACGGGCGCTGGCCCACGGGCTGCTCGCCGCGGGGGTCTGTGCGGCCCTGGCGAGTCCGTGGCTGATCCGCAACGTCGTCCAGACGGGCAACCCCGTGTTCCCCCTGGCGACAAGCGTCTTCGGCGCGGGCGGGTGGACCGACGACCAGGCGGCCCGGTGGGACCAGGGGCACGACCCGCTGCCCTGGACCCAGAGGGTAGCGCACTTGCCGACGCCGTTTGTCGCGATCCGCGGCTTCGGTCCGGCGCTGAGTGTCTTGGGCCTGCTTGCCGCGGGGCTGACGCTGCGCCGGTGGCGGCGGGCCGAGCCGCTGGAGCGTTTGTGCGTGGGGATCCTGGCGGTCCAACTGCTCGCCTGGGCGCTGCTGACGCACATGCCCCCGCGATTCCTCCTGCCGGCGGCCGTGCCGCTGGCGGTGTTGGCGGCGTCCGCGTGCGAGGCTATAAGTCGCCGCGGGGGCGCTGCCGCCGCCCACGCCGTGGCCGTCGCGGCGGCGGTCGTGGGGCTCACCTGCGCGTGGGGGCTTTACGCGAGCGAGCAGGAGGCGGCCGGCCGGGCGTTCGAGCAGCCGGCCGCCGTCCTGCACGGCGCGGACCTGCGGATCCTGGCAGAGCGCAAGTACGGCTTCCTGCTGGAGGACTGGCAGGACGGGCAGCGGCTCCTGTTTGTCGGCGACGCCCGGGTGTACGATTTTCCCGAGGATTTGTGCTACGCCTCCGCGTGGGAGATGGACCCGCTCGTCCGGGCCGTCCGCGAGGGGAAGGAGCCCACGGCGATCCTTCGGCACCTGCACCGGGAGCACGGAATCACCCACGTCTTGATCCACTGGGGCGAGATCCGCCGCCTGCGGGACACGTACGGCTGGTGGGATGCGATCACCGAGGACCTGGTGGGGGACCTGGCGGCCGCCGGCGCCGAGCGTGTTCCGCTGGCGGTGCGGATAATGCAAGACGGGCGTCGCGAGGTCGTCGTCGAGATGCTCGTCCTGCCGGGGGAGGTTACCGCGTCTTCGTCGCCGCGGTGACGGCCTTGAGGTTGACCATCCGGTCCAGGGCGACCAGGGCGTCGGCCTTGACGTCGGGAGGAACCGTGATGCGGTTGACGACGCGGCCTTCGACGAGGTTGTCCAGCGCCCAGCACAGGTGGGCCGGATCGATGCGGTACATCGTCGTGCACAGGCAGTGATGATCGGCGAGGTTCACCACGAGGCGATCGAGGTACCGGTTGGCCAGGCGATTGACGAGGTTGATCTCGGTACCCACGGCCCACTTGCTGCCGGGGGCGGCGTCGGCGATGGTCCGGATGATCTGTTCGGTCGAGCCGTGCAGGTCGGCGGCCTGGACGACGTCGATGGGGCACTCGGGGTGCACGATCACCTGGATGCCCGGGTACTGTTCCCGCCGACGGGCGACCTGCGCGACGGTGAACTCCTGGTGAACGCTGCAGTAGCCTTCCCACAGGATGAACGTGGCGGCCTGGACCTGCTCGGCGGTCAGGCCGCCGTTCAGTTCGGCCGGGCGGTAGACGACGCAGTCGTCCAGGCCGTAGCCCATGTCCAGCGCCGTGGCGCGGACGAGGTGCTGATCGGGGGCCGCGAGGACCTTCGCGCCGCCGGCGCCGCCGTCGGCTTCGCTGCGCAGGGCCCATTCCAGGACGGTACGGCTGTTGCCGCTCGTGCAGCAGGCGCCGCCGGCGCGGCCGGTGACGGCCTTGACGGCGGCGGTGGAGTTGACGTACGTGATCGGCACGACCTTTGCCCCGCCGGCCAGGGCCGTTACCTCCTCCAGGGACGTCTGCAGATCGTCCGCCTCGGTCATGTCGGCCATCGAGCAGCCGGCCGACAGGTCGGGCAGGATCACCGCCTGGTCGTCGCCGGTGAGCATGTCGGCCGACTCGGCCATGAAGTGCACGCCGCAGAAGACGATGAACTCGGCGGTGTGCTGCTCGGCGGCCAGGCGGGCCAGCTTGAGGCTGTCGCCGATGAAGTCGGCGTAGCGGATGACGTCGTCCTGCTGGTAGTGGTGGCCCAGGATCACCAGCCGATCGCCGAGCTTTGCCTTGGCGGCGCGGATCCGCTCGTCCAGCGCATCAAACGTCATGGACGCGTACGGCTCGCCCAACGGTTCCTGAAACAGCATCGTTTTACTCCCACGACCGTTACCACTTTTCATTATAGCAGAAGGCTCACCGCCGCGTCACCCGTCGCAGGCCGAGCAGTTCGCCAACCTCCGGCGCCCGGCCCAGCCAGGCGACGGCCGCGAAGGCCGCCACCCCCGCGGCGACGCCGCCGGCAACCACCCACAGCGGCGCGCCCAGGCCGATCGCCGTCAGGCCGACGCGCGTCCCGTGGACCGCCAGGGCCATGACCGCCGCCGCAATAGCCGTACGCACGATGCTTGCCGGAAGGTCTTTCAGCACGCCCGGACCCAGACGGCGGCGGAGTACGCCCGCGAGGATCACCACGTTGAGCCCCTGCGTGATCGACGTGCTGAGCCCGAACGCCCCCTGACGGATCGACGGGACCCAGATCAGTACGAGGTTCAGCAGGAAGTTGATTACCACGAGCGAGCAGGCCACCGTCAGCGGCGTCCTGCGGTCGTCCATGGCGTAGTAGGCGCGGAGGATGATGTGCTGGCTGCAGAAGGCCCACATCCCCAGCCCGTAGAACCACACCACGTGGGCCGTCTCGCTGACGTCGGTGTCGCCGTAGTCGCCCCCGCCGAACAGCAGCGCCACCAGCGGCCCGGCCAGCACCATCAGCCCCACGCCGCTGGGCAGCCCCTCGAAGATCGCCAGGCGGATCGCCTGGTTGACGCTCAGGCGGAGGCTGGCCCGGTCGTCCCGCGCGGCGTAGCGGCTGAACAGGGGGAACACCGCCGTCGCCAGCGAGATCGCCAGGACGCCCATGGGGAACTGGTAGAGCCGCTCGCCGTAGTTCATCCACGTCACGGCCCCGGCCTCGAGCGGCTTGTCGAAGGTCCGCCCGAACAGGGTGATCCCGTCCCCGACGGCGCCGCTGAACAGCAGGGCGATGAACTTGTCCAGCAGCGCGTTGACCTGCAGGATGCCCAGCGGGATCATCATCGGCGCCATCGCCAGGCCGATCCGCTTGACCCCCGGCTGCAATGGCCGCAACTTCGGCACATACGGCAGCTTGTGGGCGCGGAGTACCCATACCAACCCCGTCAACTGCACCACGCCCGTCAGGGGCATGGCCCAGGCCAGGACCGTCAACTGCGTCTCGAGCTGGTCGAACACCCCGTAGGCGATCAGCGCCATGGCGATCGTCACCACGTTCAGCAGGATCGGGGCCGCGGCCGGATAGGCGAAATGCCCCACGCAGTTCAGTGCCGCCGAGCCCAGGGCCACCAGGCAGATGGTGACCATGAAGGGCATCATGATCGCGATGAACCGCAGGAGGATCGCCCCGCCGGCGTCCGGGTTGGCCAGGTACGCCGCGAGCAGGCCCACTTCGATCAGAACGCACAGGGACGTCAGCACCACGGTCAGCACGGCCAGCACGTTGGCCAGCAGGGCCGCGGCGGCCTGGCGGCCGCTGCGCTCGAAGGCCTCGGAGAACACCGGCACGAACGCCGCCGACAGCGCGCCCTCGCCGAACAACCGCCGGAAGAAGTTCGGGATCGACCAGCCGGTCCAGAAGAAGCTCGTCAACCCCGACGCGCCAAAGAAGCGGCTCAGCAGCATGTCGCGGACCAGTCCGCCGATCCGCGAGCCGACGGTGATCACCGCGATCAGTTTCGCCGCCGCGAAGAAGTGCCTCCGCTCGCTGTGGGTGTCGCTGCCGGCCGCCATGGCGGGCATTATGCACCCCCCGGCCGCGCCGGCACAGGGAAAACACGCCGCACCACCGCCGCATGCCGCCATGCTTGTTGACCCGCCCGTCTGTCCAGGTCTATACTGGTCGTACCTGTTTGTCGGTTTTGCCGGCACTGTGCGCTGTAACTTCCCATGACAACGGACATAGAAGGAGTACCCATGGCGACGTTAAAGGGATCGCAGACCGAAAAGAACCTCCTGACCGCGTTCGCGGGCGAGAGCCAGGCGCGGAACCGCTACGATTACGCCGCCTCCCACGCGAAGAAGGACGGCTACGTGCAGATCTCGGCCATCTTTGCCGAGACCGCTCGGCAGGAGAGCGAACACGCCAAGCGGCTGTTCAAGTTCCTCGAGGGTGGCGACGCCGAGGTCGCCGCGGCCTTCCCGGCCGGGACGATCGGCACGACGCTGGAGAACCTCAAGGCGGCCGCCGCCGGGGAGCACCACGAGTGGTCGGACATGTACCCCACCTTCGCCACCGTCGCCCGCGACGAGGGGTTCGGGGCGATCGCCAAGGTGTTTACGAACATCGCCGTCGCCGAGAAGCAGCACGAAAAGCAGTACAACGCCCTGGCCGCCAACATCGAAGCCGGCACCGTTTTCGCCAAGGCCGAGCCGATTACATGGCGCTGCCGTAACTGCGGTTACATCCACAAGGGCACCCAAGCGGTCGATACCTGCCCGGCCTGTGCCCATCCGCAGGCGCACTTCGAGGTCCTGGCCGAGAACTTCTAGGTCGGGCTTCTCAGTGGGTCCATCAGGCCGCTGAGTGTGGTATAGTGGAAACGGCGCGGCGGGCCGCGAAGGCTGTCGCGCCGTTTCTGTTGGGTCACGATGAAGATTGTCCACGTGATAACCCGGCTGATCCTGGGCGGCGCCCAGGAGAACACGATCCTGACCTGCGAGGGTCTGACCCGTCGCGGCCACGACGTGACGTTGATCACCGGCCCGCCGCTGGGGCCGGAGGGTCAGTTGCTCGACCGGGCGCGGGCGGGGGGCTACCGCGTGATCGTTCTGGACGTCCTTCGCCGTCCGATCCACCCCCGGCGGGACCTCGCCGCCTACCGGGCGCTCGTGGGGCACCTGGAGGCGCTCCAGCCGGACCTGATGCACAGCCACTCGTCGAAGGCCGGCATCCTCGCCCGATGGGCCGCCGTCCGCGCGGGCGTGCCGCTGATCGTCCACACGGTCCACGGGCTGCCCTTCCACCCCTATCAGCGGTGGTGGACCCACCATCTGTACGTGGCCCTGGAACGCCAGGCCGCCCGCCGGACCGATGCGATCCTCTGCGTGGCCGATTCGATGATTCGCCAGGCCGTCGAGGCCGGCGTCGCCGACGCGTCGAAGTTCACCACCGTCTACAGCGGGATGGAGACCGGGCGGTTCGTCCGTCGCCCGCCGGCGGCCGACGCGTTTCGCGCGAGCCTCCGGCTGGGCCCCGACGCCGTGCTCGTCACGCAGGTGGCGCGGCTGGCGCCGCTGAAGGGCCAGGCGTACCTCATCGAGGCGGCCCGGGCGCTGGATGAGCGGGTCCACGTCTGCCTGGTCGGCGACGGGGTCCTGCAGGAGGAACTGGTTGCGATGATCCGCCGGGCCCGGCTCGAGCAGCGGTTCCACCTGACGGGCCTGCTGCCGCCGGACGAGATCCCGGCGGTGATGCACGCCAGCGACATTGTCGCTCATTGCAGCCTCCACGAGGGCCTCGCGCGCACGCTGCCGCAGGCGCTGCTGACGGGCACGCCGGTGGTGTCGTTTGAGGTCGACGGGGCGCCGGAGGTGGTCATCCCGGACGAAACGGGTTATCTTGTCGCGGCGGCCGACGTCGAGGGCCTGGTCGCCGCGATCGGCCGTCTGGCCGACGATCCGGCCCTGCGCGAGAGGCTCGGGCGGCAGGGGCGCGAGCGGGCCATCAAGCGGTTCGATGCCGAGACGATGGTCCAGCGGATTGACGAGATCTACGCCCGACTGGCGGGAGAAAGGGTGGCGAGGTAGCCATGGAAGTCCTTCGCGACCAGTATCTCGACTACATGACCGGCCGCGCCGTCGAGCGGCCGCTGTTCGTCGAACTGTTCGGCCCGCTGGTGGGGCTGGACGACGAGTGGCGGGCGCAGGGCGCTTCGGAAGACGAAATCAAACTGACGGCTTTCGGATTCGACTACGTCCGCCGTCACGGCGTCGACGTCAACACGGCCTTTCTGGGCGGTGAGGAGCCGGTGGTGCTCGAGGAGACCGACGAGTACCTCATCCGGCGCGACCCAATGGGCCGTCGGCTGAAGCTCTGCAAGGCCGCCGCGACGATCGCCCTGCCGCTGGACTATCCCGTGACGGACATGGATTCGTGGCTGAAGCTCAAGGGCCACTATGAGTTCAGCGAAGCCCGCTTCGCCGACGGCTGGGCCGAGCGGGCCCGGGCGGCCCGCGACCGCGGCGCGTTGATCGTCGCGGGGATGCCCGGCGCCTTCAGCCAGCCCCGCGAGTTGATGGGCGATGAGATGCTCTGCGTGGCCTACTACGAGCAGCCCGAGCTGGTCGCCGACATCCTCGCCACCTTCGCCGACACGACCGAACGCGTCCTGGATCGCGTCACGCGGGAGGTGACCGTCGACCAGCTCTCGGTCCACGAGGACATGGCCGGCAAGAACGGCCCGCTGGCGGGCCCCAAGCAGGTCCGCGAGTTCTTCGTGCCCTATTACCGGCGGATCTGGGACGTGGTGGCTTCCCGCGGCGGGACGCTGTTCGCCCAGGACTCCGACGGGAACATGAACGCCGTGATCGATGCGTTTCTCGAATCGGGCCTCAACGCCATGCACCCCCTGGAGCCGGCCGCGGGGATGGACATCGTCGCCCTGCGGAAGACTTACGGCAATCGGCTTTCCATGCGCGGGGGCATCGACAAGCACGTCCTGCGGCGCGACAAGGCCGCGATCCGCGCCGAGCTGGCATACAAGATGCAGCCGTCCATGCAGACCGGCGGGATCGCCTTCGGCCTCGACCACCGCATCCCCAACGGCACGCCGCTGGACCACTACCGCTACTACGTCCGCACCGCCCGCGAGCTGCTGGGGCTCGATCCCGATCCGGCGCCCGGGTGGGATCGCATGGCGTTTTGAGGGGTATGTCGGTCCGGCCGTCACTCGATCCTGTACAGGTGCACCTGGTAGCCCGTGAACTCGTCGGCGAAGCGGTCGTTCTTGACGGTCAGCGTACGGCCTTCGCCGAGGACCTCGACGGTGGCGCCGTCGCGGACGCCGTCGACGGTGAACAGGCCCCGCGCCATGCCGTCCCGCATGGCGACGGCGAAGACGTAGGTGGCGCCGTCCACGCGACGGGTCGTCAGGGCGATGGGAATCGCGTCGGGGGCGGCGTCGACCGTCGCCGGCGGGTCGGCCTCCGGGGCGTTGATGATGGGGGCCAGGGCGTGGATCTCCCAGTTGAGCCGCTTGACGCCCTCGAACATCGCCTGGTGGTCGGTGTCGAGGATCGGCGCGGCATGGTAGGTCGGGGTGAACTGGTGGGTGAAGTAGATGATTCCCCGGGCGCCGTGGATGATGGCCATCCAGACCTCGCTGCGGATCTGTCCGGCCGTCGGTTCGACCTCCATGTTGCCGATCCGGCTGCACTCGATGGCGGCCCAGATCATCTTCCTGCTCTGTGACCACGTTTTCAGACGGCTCACGCCGCGGGGGACGTACCACAGCTTCCCGGCGATCGCCTCGTCGCGGCTGGCGACGGGATAGACGTCGAACGAGGCCATATCGCAGCCTTCGAGGTAGGCGGGGTAATCCTCCTGCCGGCCCGTCCGCTCCCCGCGGCCGCGCCAGTCGTCCCGGGCGACGCCCTGGCCGAGAGTGATCATCACCGGACGGGACGGGTCGATCTCCTTGATCCGCCGGTAGCGATAGACAATCTCCCGCGGGGAGATCGGCGGATCGTAGCGGCCGGGGATATCCGCGGGCTGGGCGTTGTCGGGCTCGTCGGTGTGCAGCCAGCCGACGATCACGGGGTTGTCGAGGTTGGCCTCGGCGTCGTGAGCCATCTCGCAGAAGGCTTCCATCCCCGCATCGCTCAACTCGGCCAACTGAGTGTCAGTGGGGCCCTGCCAGAGGTTCACGTACAGGTTCACCCCCATCTGGCGAAACCGCGCCGCCTTCGACGGCGTCTGCATCCACACGCCGATCGGGAAATAGCCCTCGTCGGTCTTCAACTGGCGGCTCCAGTCCACCGACGGCCTCCCGCCGCACCCGACGATTCCCAGGACCATCCACGAGATAAGCAGTGCTGCCCCTGTTCTCATACGATACCCCCGTGTGAGGCTTGTCTCGCCGTTGCCGGACCTGCCTGCCGCAGGCAGGTTCCTCCGGCTTCTAGCCTGTCGCCTTCCCTACAGGTGAATAATAGACGATCATCTCGTCGCGGCCATCCAAACCGAATAGAGCGTCGATGGCGTCCTGGTCGTACGCCCCGATGCCGCACACGCCGACGCCGATCGCCTCGGCCGCCAGGTAGAGGTTCTGACCCGTGTGCCCGGCGTCGAGGAGGCACAGCTTGACCGCGTCCAGGCCGTAGCGGTACTCGCTCCGCGCCGGCACGCACGCCCAGGCGATCACCGCGGCGGCGCGGCCGATCCACTGCTGATGGCACGAGGCCGCCACGACTTTCGCCGGGAGGTCGTCCACGGTCGCCAGGGGTTCCAGTTGGTGGGTCGCCGGCATGTAACGATAGATCGTGCCGGCGGCCAGCCCCTCCACCCGCCAGGGAGCCACGTACGTCTCCAACGGATGGCGCGCCCCGGCCGAGGGCACCGTCCGCCGTCGCGGCGCGCCCTCGCCGCCGTGACGCAGGCCCTGGGTGGCCCACAGCAGCCACGCCAGCTCCGCCAGCATCAGCGGCGCGTCGGTGAACTGACGACGGCTCTGACGCTCGGCGATGCAGCGCCGAATGTCGGTCTTGGCCAGTGCGACCTCGGTCGGGCCGGGCAGGTCGAGCAGGGGGGCGTTTCTCGCCGGGCGGACAGACGCCGGCGCGGGCGCCCCCTGGGCCTGGGGCGCCTGGGACATGGCCGAGGGCGTCCGGCCGAACATCGACTTGAGGACACTGCGGCGCTGCTCCATCGATTCCATCGCGAATGTCTCCTTGCAAGGGCCTGCCATCGTACAAGCAGACGCTGCCGAGGGGAACAGCCGGCCGGCCGCGGCGGCGACGGTTGCATCTGGCGGCCGTCGCGGTATGCTGTGATAGAGATACCCGCCGGCGGGCGGGGCCTCTGTTCATGGAGCTCATTGCAACGATGCTTTACGACTCGCTGATCCACCGGGCGCGTGTTCTCACGGACGGATCCCTCTCCTCGCTGCCGACGGCCGAGCAGTGGCTGGCCGAGCTGCCCGCACGTCGGGCGGCCTTCCGCGACATGCTCGCCCTGCCGCAGCAGCCCGACGAGCCGCCGCCGGTGACGCACACGGACACACTCAATCGCGGCGACTATGTCGTCGAAAAGTGCTTCATCGAGATCTTCCCGCGGATGCGGGTGGCGGCGAACCTCTACCGGCCGGCGGCGATCGACGCGCCGCTGCCGGGGATGATCTACGTGTGCGGCCACGCGGTGGAAGGCAAGTGCCACTACCAGGCGCACGGCCGCTGGTTCGGCCGTCACGGGTACGTGTGCATGGTGCTCGACCACATCTGGGCGGGCGAGTCGCGGGGGTTCCATCACGGCACGTACACCCGCTACTGGTGGCACTGGTACAGCCGGGGCTACTCGCCGGCCGCCGTGGAGGTCTGGGCCGCCATGCGGGCCATCGACTACCTCCAGAGCCGCGACGACGTGGACGCCGGCCGTCTGGGCATCACCGGCAACTCCGGCGGCGGGTCGATCTCGTGGTTCACCGGCGCCGCCGACGAGCGGCTGACGGCCGTCGCCCCGTCCTGCCAGACCGGCAACGCCTACCAGCACATCGCCGACCGCACGGCCGATTCCCACTGCGACTGCACCTGGTGGGTCAACCCCCTGGCGTGGGACCACACCGACGTGGCGGCCCTGATCGCCCCGCGGCCGCTGCTGGTCGCCGCCCAGACCGAGGATATTCACTTCCGCCCGTATGCCTACCGCGACCTGGTCCATCGCCTCAGCCGTCTCTACCGCCTGCTCGACGCGCCGGACCACCTCCGGCTCGTCGAGGACAACGGCCCGCACGGCTACACGCCCAAGACCCGGCTGGGGATCTTCTCCTGGTTCGACCGGCACCTCAAGGGGGCCGTCGAACCGGCGACGGAGGACCTCGACGACGCCGACGAGCCGCACGAGACCCTCTGGGTCTTCCCCGGCGGCAAGGCGCCGGACGATGACCGGCTGGGCGAGGTGGATGCGTGCTTCGTGTCGCTGCCTGAGCCGCCGGTCGTGACGGATCGCCCGGCGTGGGAGACCCACCAGGCCGCGGCGATCGCGGCCCTGCGGGCGACGTCATTTCGGCAGATTCCCCGGCAACCGGCTCCGGCGGTGGTGGATGTGCGGGCCCAGGGCACGCACGACAAGTGGGCCTACTGGAGCCTGGATTTCGAGGTCGAGCCGCGGCTGACGATCCGGGCCCACCTGGGTCGTCCGCGCGAGCAGGGCGGTCCGTTCCCGCTGATCGTCGCGCCGCTGGCGGCCGAGGCCCGAACGCCCTACGCGGGCGCCGGCGCGGGGGTGAACCGCATCGACGCGGACCGCTCGGGCTTCGGCACCGTCGAGGTGCGGGGCACGGGGCGGACGTCGATCGGGCCCGGGCTGGAGTGGACCGTCCGGCGGGCGTATCCGCTGCTGGGCTGCACGCTGAGCGAGCGCCAGACGTTCGACCTGCTGGCCGGCACGGCGGCCCTGCGCCGCCAGGCAGGCGCCGAGCGGGTGGCCCTGTACGGGGCCGGGCCGTCGGCGGCGCTGGCCGTGTACGCGGCCCTGCTGGATGAGACGATCGAGGGCGTCGTGCTCGCCGAGCCGGTCTGGACGCACGAGGCCGGCGGGCCGGAGTTCCTCTCGATCCTGCGTGTGGGGGATCTCCCGCACAACCTGGCGCTGCTGTGGCCGCGACCGATCCTGCTGGTCGGCAAGATGCCCGACGAGGCCCGCTACGTGCGGGACGTCTACACCGCCTGCGGCGCGGGCGGCCGCGTGCGGACGATTGAGGACCTGTCCCAGTGGCCCGCCGCCATGGCCGCGGCCCGACAAGAGCACCCGATAGCCGCGCCGTAAGGCGCACCTGGAAAGGACACCGTCATGAAACTCATGCTCCTCTACCTGCTGCTGACCACGCTGGCGGTCCTGTGCCGGACGGCCCCGGCCGCGGAAAAACCCGTCGCCATGACCGACGCCCAGCTCGCCGACGCCGTCGCGTCGGCCCCGGCCTGCCCCCACGCCGAGGCGATGGATCTGACGCTGCGGCTGATCGACTACATCGACTGCACCGACGATGACGACCCGCACGACTTCCTCGACCAGGGCACCTCGTCGGTCGCCCGCGGTCCGGCGGGGACGTACCGCCTCACCGCGGCCCACCGGCACGCGTTCTTCGCCTACCGGTTCCGCTCGGCCGGGAAAGACAAGCCCGTCGCGATCATCATCGAGTACCCCGACGACGCCGATCGGACGATCTGCTTCTCGACGCACGAGTCGGGCCTGTCGGGGCGGTCGAACCTCGACTGGTCGCTCGAAACCGGCGTGTACACGGGCGATCCGCTGCCGCTCTCGAACGACATGCAGTACCACTCGTTCATCATGTGGCCCCAGGATCAGTGGCCGGCGATCATCGTCGGCAACTTCCACCGGTACGGCCACCCCGCGGCGGCCAGCCGCATCTGGGTGTATGCCATCGAGGGCGAGCTGCCCACCCTCGACATCGACCCGCCCGATCCCGACAACCAGCGCCAACTGGGGCACTTCAACTCGCTGGGCACGTATCTGCCGGCGCGGCTGTACTTCGGCCTCAAGAGCGGCCGGTCCATCGAGCACATGCTCGATTATTACCAATACATCGGCGTCAACGAGGTGAGCTGGCCGGCCGTCGCGGGCACCGGGATCTGGTTCGACTGCGCCATCCCCGCCTGGGGCAAGACCGAGGCCGATGTGATGCGCGAGAACCTGCTCAAACGCGACATCCTCAAGGATACGCTCGAAGCGATGGACCGGCGCGACGGCTATTTCAGCTTCGCCGCGTGCTTCAACATCAGCGGCGGGTTCAAGATCGACGACGACACGAGCCTGGACGATCTCAGTGACGAGGAACTGCTGGCCACGCTCGAGGAGGGCTTCCGGCAGTTCTTCGAGCGGTACGGCCGGTACGAGTCGCTGCGGAAGGTCATCCTTGGGGCCCAGTACCGGGCGAGCTTCACCAAGTACCTCCACGACCGCGGCGTGCTGGATGAGGTGGTGGCGATGATCCATTCGATCCGCCCGGACATCCAGGTCGGCACGTTCATCGGCGGCCCGACGCTGCACCGGCAGTACTTTCACGGCGGCGAGTATGACGGCGTCGCCGGCGCGACGACCGCCGACGTGGTCGAGCGGTGGGAGGCGTCGGGACAGCCGTGGGAGGATGTCCTCGGCGACGCGGCGCTGGAGGCGTGGAAGCTCTGGGGCCACGATCCGGCCGCGTGGGACGTCGAGGGGATGACCCTCTATGACCAGTACCAGCCCGACGACTACCGCATCTTCCCGTTGTATGCCCAGGAGCCGCGGTCGATGCTGTATTACGATCTGGACTGGTCGCAGCGCCGCGACGCCCACCTCGACACCGACTACGCGGCGATGTGGAACACGCACTTCGAAGGCTGGTACGGCCTGCATCCGGAGGTGAACTTCTGGTACCAGAAGCTCTGGGTCGCCCCGGACTTCAACGCGCCGCCGCCGCTGTCGCTGCTGTCGTTCGCGCGGATCATGACCCACCGCGACCGCCTGGCGATCATGCCCGGCTCGTGGAACAACAAGTACTTCGGCTACGAGACCGCCATGCGCCGCTTCGCCAGGGCCTACCGCGCCCTGCCGCCGGTGCCCATGACGGACGTCCAGACGGGCGAGCTGGATCACGTGACCGTGCGCTGGCTGATGTACGATGGCCGGCGGTACGTGGCGGTCCAGAGCGGAATCCCCTTCGCCTGCGAGGTCGCCGTGGACGGCAACGCCGTCGTCCTCGAGCCGTTCGGCCTGGCGACACTCGTCGACGACCGCGGCGGCGAACCCGTCGTCACCGGCGAAGCGCCGGCGGCCTACCGCCGGTGGGTTGCCTCCCGCATCGACCGCCTCGAGCGCGCCTACAACGCCGTCAGCGATCTCGACCCGGACGCCGCCCCGGACGCCTACCTCGCGGTCGTCCGCGACGCCCGCGACGCGCTCGACGCCGGACGGCCTTTCACCGCCGACCACCTCGTCGGCGCCGGTCTGATCGCCGAACTGGAGCTCCGCCGCGACATCCTCAGCCCGCCCCAGGCCCGGGCCCCGCGCCTGGCCGCGGCCCCGCCGATGAACGGCGACCTAGACGCCTGGCCCGCCGAGGCGACCGACATCCGCGCCGACGACGGCAAGTACCTCGCCGGCCACCTGTACTTCCCCAACAGTTGGTCCGGCCCGGATAACCTCTCGGCCCGCGTGCGGATCGGTCATGACGGGACGAACCTCTACGTCGGCGCCGCCATCCGCGACGACCGGCTCACCGAGCGGGACGGCTGCCAGTTCTGGCTGTCGACCGACGGGGCCTATCGCGACTGGACCGCCGGCCGCGCCGTCAAGGACGTCACCTGGGCGATCGGTCTGCCCAGCGATGAGCAGCCCGTTCGCGAAGGCGTCGGCGCCCGCGAGTTCACCTACACCTGCCGTCGCACACCGACCGGCTACGTCGTCGAAGGGTCCGCGCCGCTGGTCAAGCTGGGCGTCCTGCCGGGTAAGAGCACCGGCTTTTTGCTCTACGTCCCCGACGACGACGACCTGCCCAACCGCAAGGACGCCACCTGGGCCGTCAACCAGGTGCTGCTCGTGCCCCACGAGCCGACCTTCACCTACTACGCCGACGCGCGAAGCTGCGGCGAGCTGATCCTGGAGCCGTGAGGCGGGCGGCCTGGCGGCGTGTCGCGGTTTGGTTCAGTGCAAAACGTCGGTCTCGTACACCGTCGAGTGGAACCCGGGCCAGCGGATGACCGCGTCGCGTCCGGCGGGCGGGTCCACGCGGCGCAGCGAGCCGTTCTCGACCCATCGGCTGCTGCGCTGCGAGAGGGCCGCCGCCAACTGCGCTCGCATCGCCGACAGCAGGTCCTCGACCTGGGCGGACCGCCGCTCGGGGGCGGCGAGATTGGTCCGTTCCGAGGGGTCCTCGCGCACGTCGAACAGCAATTCGTCGCCCCCGGCCGCGTAGTAGTGGTATTTGTAGCGCTGCGTGATCAGCGCAAAGGCCCGTCCCGACTCGCCCACCACGACGCGGTCGGGATCCGCAACATCCACGAAGGACACCAGATCCTCGCCTTCGGTCTCGCCGCCGGCCACCGAGGCACGGGCCAGGATCGTTGGCATGATGTCGGCCAGTGACACGAGCGTGTCCACCGACGCGCCGGCCAGGGGCGACCTGGTCCCGTGGGCGGCCGGCGGCCGGATCAGCAGGGGGATATGCGCGCTGCCGTCGATGAAGTTGGTCTTGCCGCCCATGTGATGATCGCCGAGCAGTTCGCCGTGATCGGAGGTGAAGAGGATCCAGGTGTTCTCCAGCAGCCCCGACTCGCGCATCCTCGCGAAAAGCAGCCCGAGCGCATAGTCGATGTGCGTGATGCACGCGTAGTAGGCTCGTCGGATATTGACGATCTGCTCGGGGCTCATGCGATCGATGCCGTTGAGGATCCACGTGGGCACCATCGCATCAACCGGGATGCGATCGACCTGGGCCGACCAGTCGCCGGTCACGGGGTCGGGCATGGAACGGTTCGCGTAGAGCAACCAGTAGTTGAGCGGCGGATCGAAGGGCGGGTGCGGCTTGGTGAAGCTCGTCCAGAGGAAGAACGGCCGCGTCGGATCCCGCGTTTCGAGGAAGTCGATCGACCGCGCGACCGTCCAGTGCGTCAGGCTCTCGTTTTCATGGACGGTCGAGATGACCGGCTGCATCTCGTTCTCCCCGACACCGTGCTCCTTGGGCAGCGACGCCGCGCCGGGAGAGTTCCTGTGGCGCTCGCGGTAGTAGTCCATCGGCAGTTCCATGGTCTGGAACCCGAAGTGGGCCCGCACGGGATGGAAGTGCATCTTGCCCTGCGCACGCGTCTGGTAGCCGGCCGCGCCGAGCACGGTCGGGAGCGTCTCATGCCGGGCGAGCGGGAAGTCCCTTGTGTTGTTTTCCGTGATGCCCAGTGAGACGCCGCTGATCCCGGTCATGATGGTTGCGCGGGAGGGCATGCAGAGAGGGCAGTCGGCATACGCCCGGCGGTAGCTGATACCCTCCGCCGCAAGCCAGTCCAGGTGCGGGGTGTCGATGAACGGGTTCCCGTGAGCGCCGACGGTGTCGAAACGCTGCTGATCGGTCGTAATGAGCAGGATGTTCGGTCTCATTGGCTCTCCTTGGCCGTGGCTGGGCACTCCCGGATCCACACCATCATCTCTCCGGCAGCGCGATTGTTCCAGAGGAAGTACGGGACGGCCGTGATCTCGACCTCGGCGGTCGCCGGCGGTTCACTTCGGTACAGCCGGGGGCTTCGGAAGCGGTGTTGCGCACCCCGGGTGCGCGTATCGCAACGCCGTTGGGGACGAGCGAGAGTGGCGCTTCACGCAGGTCAGCCGTGCGAGGAAGGCACCCGGTGACGTTCGCAGTTGCCTCGTCCCGACGCCCCGGAACGTCGTAAGGTTTGGAACCCGGCGGCCGTCCCACCGGGGGATCCGGCCTTGGACGAACGGTTATCCCTGGCGCCTTGCCTGCCGGCGGCGACGGCTTCCGTTTCGTCGGCGGCCGGCATTGTCCCGCGTCGGCTCATCATCTTCAACGGCATTCTTGTCGGTCCATCTTTCGGGTATGAGCGCGATATCAAGCTTCGGGTACGTGAGAGGTGGCGCGGTGGCGACGGACACGCTTCAGTCCAACTGTTCGACGATCCCGGGCAGTTCCAGCAGGGAGCGGATGGTGTAGTCGGGGCGGATGCGGCTGTCGGCGTAGCGGTCGTGGGGGTCTTTGAGGACGGTCCGCATGCCGACGCGACGGGCGCCGAGGATGTCGGCGCGGGGGGTGTCGCCGACGAAGAGGGTCGCCGCGGCGTCCAGGCCGGCCCGCTGGAGGGCGATGCGGAAGATCCTGCGGTGGGGCTTGCGGTAGCGGACGTCGCAACTGTAGACGCGAACCGGGAAAAACCCCAGCAGCCCCAGGGCGCGCAGGTGGCGGTCCAGCACCCCGCCGGGGATGAACGTGTTGGACACCACGGCGAGGGTCAGCCCGTCGGCGGTGAATTGCCGCAGCATCTCGACCACCCCGTCGGCCAGCTCGCCCTGGGCGGCAAGCGGCTTGTACCATTGCCAGGCGATCTCATCGAGGTCGTTGCGGTCCAGATGGCAGCCCATCTGCCGGGCGAGCTTGCCGATCACGTCCAGGGCGTTGAACTCCCGCCGGACCACGTGGCTCCACGCATATGCCCGACGCACCGCCTTGAGCTGCCGACGGTGGTACTCGTTGAAGGACGGCAGCTCGAATCGGCGGCGCTGCAGGTAGGCGTACGTGCCGCGCGCGCCCTGCTCGAACAGGTCGATCGTGTCGACCGTGCCGAAATCCAGGAGCGTATCGCCGAAGTCGAAGAGAATACCGCGGATAGAGCTCATGGTTGTCGTTGGTGGCATCGCCGGGGTCAATCCCCATCCGAAAGCGCGGGGCGATTATAGGCCACCGGCCCGCGCGATGCCAGCGTCCCCGCAACAGTCGAGGGGGAACCGGAGGCTGGAGGGACGCCAACGGCGCAGCACCAAGCGGGGCGGGAGACCGTTGCGGTTGGCCTGCCTAGCCTCAAGCCCGACGTTCAAAACGCATACCGTCGTCCGCCTTCCAGGTCGACGCTGTAGAACTGGCCCGGCACAAGCTTGATGCGGTTGAGCGGGCCGGAGCAGCGGTCGGCGAGGTGTTGGCGGACGCCGCTCTTGAGCAGTGCGTCGAGTTGGAAGCGGTGGGGGGCCGAGTCGACCATGACCGTCAGCGTGCCCCGGGCGAAGCTTTCCAGGGCGGTGTGGGCGGCGAGGTCGGCCGGGATGACCTCGTCCCAGACGGCGGCGATCTGGCCGAGCTGTTTGACCCGCTTGGCCAGCGTGTGTTTCATCAGCAGCGTCACCGCCTCGCCCACCGGTCGGGCCGTCTCCGGCGCCTGACGGTTCTGCCATGCGGTTTGCAGTTGTTTCTCATCCATGGCTGCAACTGCCTTATTATCGAAAAGAGTCCGCAAGTCCCTTCACTTGTTCCCCCGCATGGACCGAAAGGCCCTGGGGGCGGAAGACATCCGAAGCACGAAATCCAATACAACCTTCAAACGGACAAAACAGCAAACCTCAAAACGGCTTTCTCCCGTGGCGGGGGAATACGTTATCCAAGATCAACGGGCATCAGCACGTAGACGAAATCGGTTCCACCGCGGACCAGTCCCGGCTTGTTGGGGCCGCTGAACTCGAAGGTGATCGTTTCGGTATCGGCGACCTTCAGGGCGTCGGCCAGGTAGGCGGGGTTGAAGCCGATGTCGAGCGGGTCGCCTTCGAACTCGACGGCCGCCTTGATCTCCGCCTCGCCGGTCTCGGGCGCCCGGCTGGTGAGCGTCAGGCCGCCGTCGGAGAAGCTCAGGCGCACGCCCTTGGAATCCTCGTTGGTCAGCAGGGCGGCCTGGCGGATGCGGTGGAGGAACAGTTGGGTATCCAGCGTGGCCTTCTGGGTCGTATCGGTCGGGATGACGTCCTGGTACTTGGGGAAGTTGCCCTGCACGAGGTTGCCGGCGAGCACGGCGTTGGCCGAGCGGACCAGCAGTTGGGTCTCGGCCTTGCGGATGCCCAGCGCCTGCTCGCTGCCGCCGGCGACCCGCTGGATCAGGCTCATCAGCTTGGTCGGGACGATGGCGGTGAGGTCGTGGGTCGCGGCGGCGGCGAGGGCGCCCCGGGTGAGCGCCAGCCGCCGTCCGTCGGTGGCGACGAGGCGGAGTTTCTTGCCCTCGATCTCCCACAGCACGCCGCTGATGGCGTAGCGGGAGTGTTCCTTGGCGGTGGCGAACAGGGTCCGGGCGATCATTCCGCTCAGGACGTCGGCGGCGACCTCGGCGTCGGCCTCGTCGCCGAACTGGCTGACCGGCGGGAACTCGGCCGGGTCGTAGCCGTAGATGGTGAACCGGCTGCCGGCGCCGGTGATCGTACAGGTTTCCTTGGCCACCTCGATGGTGAGGGTTTCCTCGGTGCTCTCGCGGACGATGGCCCCCAGGCGGTCGGCGGGGATGAGCGCTTCGCCCTCCTCGACCACCTCGACCTGGCTGATCCGGTAGCGGCAGCCGATCTCGAGGTCGGTCGCCAGCAGCGTCAGTGCGCCCTCGGCGGCGATGAGCTTGACGCACTGGAGCACGGGCTTGGGCGTCCGGCCGGCCACGATGCCCCCCATCAACCCCAGCGCGTCGGTCAAGGCGTTGGTCTGCGCGATTACTTTCATGTGTCGTCCTCGCATTCCGGGCGTAGGATGCCCCGATAACAGGGGTTGGTTATACGGTGGCCAGAGGCCAGTTTCAAGGGTATGATGGCGGACCTGAAATATGGCAACCGCCACAAAGGCCACGCAACGATTGCGTGGGCGTTACGAGCGTGTGATCACCATGGACCAGGTCGCTGACCGCTTGCGCGGGACGTTCCTCGTGATCGACGGCCCGGACGGGGCGGGCAAGAGCACCCAACTCGAGCGGCTGGACGCGTGGGTCCGCGGAGGGGGGGTGCAGGTCGTGCGCGCCCAGGACCCCGGGGGCACGGCGATCGGACGGCGGATCCGCGAGATCCTGCTGGACCCGGCGTGCGACGAGATGACCGTGACCTGCGAGACGATGCTCTATATGGCCAGTCGTGCCCAACTGGTGGCCGAGGTGATCCGCCCGGCGCTGGCGGGCGGGGCGTGCGTGGTGTGCGACCGCTTCGTCTCCTCGACCGTCGCCTACCAGGGCGCCGGCGGGGCCGACACCGACGCGATCCGGCGGGTCGCCGACGTCGCCGTCGGCCCCACCTGGCCCGACCTGACGATCCTCCTGGACCTCGACCCCGCCGCCGGCCTCGGTCGCCTCGGCGGACGGCCCGACCGTGTCGAGGCCAAGAGCCTCGCCTTCCACCAGCGGGTTCGCGAGGGATTCTTGCGCCAGGCCGAGGCCGATCCGGACCGCTTCGCGGCGGTGGAGGCCGCAGGGTCGGTCGACGAGGTCGCCGAGCGGATTCGCGGGGCCGTGATCGCCTGGGCGCGGAGGTAGGACCGCTTACGGCCACTGCGGGGTCGTCTGGGGCAGCGGATTCTGTCGATGGGCCTCTTCCAGGACAGCGATCTGCCGGCGAACGTGGGCGAGCGACACCGCCGGGGCCGCACCCTCGGTGAGCGTGCGGTAGAGGCCGTCGTAGACGGCCTTGATGCCGGCGCTGTAAGACCGGAGCGTGTAGCCGACGGCCCTGCCGGCCGCGGATTCATCCAGCGCCCACTCGTGCTGCTCCCACGGCAGCGTTTCGGAAGGGTACGCCCGGTCGCGCGACCAGGGCCGCCAGATGTCCTGGGGTGAGACCTTCGCGGCGTCGTAGTACTTCCAGCGGAGGTGGCTGTGACCGCCGGTCAGCCCGCCGCGGGTGCCGCTGACCACGTACATGTCGCCGGGGTGATAGGCCTGGTAGTGGGAGATGTGTATCTCCACGGTCGGGCCGTCCGGGCTGTAGAGCGTCAGGGCGCAGAAGTCGTTGGCGTCGCCGCCCAGTTCGTTGTAGCAGCCCATGCGGCAGAAGACCGAGGGCGTGACCGACTCGGGGAAGAAACACAGGGCCTGGTCCACCGCGTGCGGGCCGGTGTTGAACAGGCAGCCGCCGAAATTCACCTGGAAGGTCTGCCAGTCCCACCGCCGTGCGAACGATCCCCAGCAACTGCGAACGTGGACGAGTTGGCCCAGCACGCCTGAGTCGATCACCTCCAGCATCCGCTGGAAAAATGGCTGGTAGCGGTTGTTCTGGAAGGGCGCCAGCACCCGCCCGGTCCGCTGGGCCGCGGCGACCATGGTGTCGAACTGCTCGAGCGTCGGCGCCATGGGCTTCTCGCACAGCACGTGACAGCCGGCCTCCATCGCCGCCAGCGTGGCCGGCACGTGCAGGGGCGTCGGGAGGGCGTTGACGAACAGGTCGAACCCGCCGTCGGCCAGCAGGTCAGTATAATCGGCGTAGACGCGGGCGCCGAACTGCGCCTGCGCCTCGAGGCGGCGCTGGGCCAGATGGTCGGCCACGGCCACGATACGGTACTGGTCGGTGCTGCGGGCGAGCCAGTCTGCGTGGATTTTGTACCCACTGCGGCCCTGCCCGGCGATGGCGACACGGAAGACCGGTCCCTTCGAAGCGCTGATGGTTCTGCTCCTTCATGCCGGGATCGGCGGACCCGCCGGGGCACCCGATCCCGGACACTCGGTCGGATGACTTGCCGATGCTAACACGACCGGGCAAGACGTTCAACCGAGGGAGGATTCAACCCTTGGGAATCCAGTGCCCAAACCGGCCCTCGATGCGCGAGCCGGGGGGGTACGGCGGGCGGTGGGTGAAGGTGATGCTCTGGCGGCGGGTGAGCCGCATGCGGGCGTTGATGGCCCAGCCGGCGCCTTCGAGAATCGCGCTGAGGTCGCGACGGCGGAGGCGCAGCAGGGCGAGGATCGTCGTGGGGATCATCACCAGCACGACCGCCGCGCCGATCCCGGCCAGGAGGCCCCAGAGCATCGTTCGCGCCCCGGCGTCGGCGGCGACCGTGGTGACGTAGGCCAGCGCCGAGCTGAGGGCCGCGACCGCGACGCCGGCGCCCATGAGCATCCCGCCGCCGAACAGGGGCTCACTCGCCGGGGCGACCGCCGGCGCGGGGGCCGTTGTCGTCATCGCGGCCTGGGCCTGGGCGTCGAGCCGCTTGTCGGCCGCGGCGGACAGCGATTCGATCTTGCCGGTGAACAGACGCGCCAGGCGGAGGAACGGTGCGGCGACGGCCTCGCGGAGGCTGATGGGGTTGTCGACGATGTGCACGACCTGCGCCGGGGTCTCGACGCCGTCGACGTCGAAGAACACGCCCCGCTTGCCCACCGACAGGTTGCCGCGCCCGCCGCTGGTGACCGGGACGACCAGCTCGACCGCGGGCGCGCCCGGCGGCGTCTCCAGCCGCAGGTACAGCAGGAACATCCCCGACGCCGCCGCGACCGCCGCGTGGGCCTTGTGGTCGTCGGTGCGGATCGCCAGGGTGAACCGCCGTCCGTCCATCACCAGCGTGCCCATCTCGAACATCGCACGCCGGTCGGGGGCGTACAGGTGTGGGAAGCTCACGAAGTTCTGCGCCAGGTCGATCAGGTGCGCCTGGCAGGCGAGGAGCTTTTCGGCCAGGCGGATCGCGTCGAGCTCGATTGCCGTCGCCTCGCCGGCGGCGATCTGCTCGCGGACGGCGGCGGCGAATGGGGCCTGCTGGTACGCGCGGAGCGTCCCGACATCCAGGGCCGCGACGGGCGTATCGGGCCGGTCGGCCCGCCAGCGGCGGTGGGCTTCGTAGAAGGCCTTGACCTGCCGCCACTGCGCCGCCGACAGCGCCGAGGGGACCTCGCCCAGCACCGGCGCGGCGGCCCGGCGGCGGAAGCGGTCGAGGGCGTCGGCGTGGTAGGGGTTGATCGGTCCGGCGAAATCGAGCACCCGCCGCGGGGTCGGCGTCGCCAGCGGGGCCTCGCGCAGGACCTGTTCGAGGGCCGCGGCGTCGTCGAGGTCCAGGTGGGCCAGTTCCGCCTCCGTCCAGCCCATCCGGCGGACGAGCCGCTCGTCGAGTGCCGCGGCCTCGCACTGGGCGAAGTACAGGTCGACCCTGGCGCGGACGGCGTCGAGGGCGTCGCAGGCGGCGGCCGTGGCCGCACCCAGCGGGCAGATGTCGGTGCGGTCTGCCTCGCCGCACGCGCCCCGGTCGTGCCACGCCAGCCACGCCGCCGACGCGGCCAGGAAGCGGTCGAGTTCGGCGGGCCCGACGCCCGGACGGCCGCTGGGGTGGGCCGCCCCGCCGGTGGTGGCGATGATGTCGCTGATGAACCGGCGTATCGCGTCGCGCTCGACCGCCTCGGGCAGGACGACCCCGCGGGCGCTGACCGGCGTGGCCTCCACCCGGGCGGCGATCCGGCGGACCTCGCCGAGCGTCACCGCGTCGTCGGCGCTGCGCCCGAGGCGGCGGAGCATCCGGCCGAGGGCCTCGGCAAGGGTCGGCCCGTCGGGCGCGTCGGGGTCGATGGCGGCGACCGACAGCCGGTCGCTGCGGGCGTCGACGCCGAATGTGTCGCGCAGCGTCGCGAGCATCCACCGGATGCCGTCGGCGACGTCCTCGCACGTCAGTCGCCGGGCGCCCGGCGCCGCCAGCAGGGACGGCAGGCCGGTGTCGCGGTCGAGCGCGTCGAGCGGAGCGGCGATCGCCACCCACCGGGCGCGGTCGAGCTCCAGCGCGTCGGCCAGGTCCGCCGCGGTGCGGATCCGCAGGTGCGTCGAGCGGCCGTAACGTCTGAAGGTCATCCGATGGGCCATGATGGGAGAGTGTACCGCGCCCGGGCCGGGAAGGGAACGGCTACCGGGCCCGGTACGCCTCCACGGCGGCGCGGACGGCGGCGCCGTCCAGGTCGGCCGGGTCGCAGCGGTCCCGCACGGCCATGGCGGCGGCGACGCCCGCCGCTTCGCCGAGGGCGACGGCGTTTCCGGTCACGCGGTAGGAGGCGTGGGCGATCGCGTCGCCGGAGATGCACCGCCCGGCGACCATCAGCCCCCGGCGCTCGGCCGGCAGCAGGCAGCGCAGGGGGATCTCGTAGGCGGGCACGGCCTGGCACGTCAGCCCGCGGTCGCGGCCGTCGTGGTCGTGGATGTCGATGTTGAACGTCGCGGTGCAGATCCCGTCGTCGAAGCCGCACCCGCCGGTGACCTCCTCGGCCGTTAAATAGTGACGGCCGAGGATCCGACGGCTCTCGCGGATGCCGATCTGCCCGGCGAAGTGGATCAGGTGCAGCGACGCGAACCGCTCGTCGCCGGCCCGCAGCCAGTCGATCGCCCGAACGATCTGGCGGCGGCCTTCGACCTCGGCGGCCGTGACGGCCGCGGCGTCGGTGGCGTCGAGGTGGTACAGGTGCGTGCACATGAAAAGCGACACGCCCGGCGCGCCGGCCTGGGGGAACAAGTACGGATGGGCGTAGCTCAGCTCGCCGCCGGCGGCGCGGACGGCGTCGAGGATGGCCGGCGGGTAGACCAGGTCGGTCGGCGCGCCGCCGACCAGGGCGTACAGCGTCGCCGGCTGGCAGGCGCCGTCGTTGTCGCGCCCGACGCGGTACTCGCACCCGGCCGCCGCGGCGATGTCGCCGTCGCCGGTGCAGTCGACGGTCACGGCGGCGCGGACCGGCTGGGGCCCGCTCTTGGAGTGCAGGACCGCCCCGACGACGCGGCCGTCGGCGACGAGCGCCTCGTCGGCGAGGGTATGCGTCTGGAGGCGGACGCCGGCGTCGGTCACGAGCCGGTCGAACAGGGCTGTCATGTGGCCGACGTGGTAGATCGGATCGCGACGGCCGCCCTTGCCCGGATCGGGGTTGACCCACCACCCGGCCCAGCCGCCGGCGGTCATCGCCTCGTGGATCTCGCGGCAGAGCCCGCCCTTGTTCGCCGCGTCGAACACCGGCATCACCAGCGCGGTCGTCCACAGCCCCCCCAGTGCACTCTCGCGCTCGATCAGCATCGTCCGCGCCCCCTGCCGCGCCGCGGCCAACGCCGCGCCCAGCCCCGCCGGGCCGGCGCCGCAGACGAGAACATCAACCGAATCGGGGGTCGTGGGCATCAGAGCATCCTTTCCTGTTGCAGATCAACACCGTTCAAAATCCGAAGCACGAAATGCGAAATACGAAACAAATCCGAAACAGGCAAAACAGAAAACCTCAAAACGCCGAACGCCATCGATCGTTTGCTGTTTTTCCGTTTGGTCGTTTGGCCGTTTGTTTCGTATTTCGTGCTTCGTATTTCGTATTTCCCGCGAGGTGGCGCGCCTCTCACACCTGGGGCGCATCGTCCCCCTCGCGGGCGAGGTTCCACTGGTCCAGTTCGTTCAGGTGGGCGGCGTTCAGGTCGGTCAGGCCGCGCCGGTGGGCGGCCCGGACGACCTCGGCCGGATCGTACCCGGCCAGGGCGGCGGCGGCCAGGGTGCCGATGACGGTGTCGATGTTGTGCTTGTCGGCCAGCGCCAGGGCCTTGGCCAGCTCGACGACGTCCACGTCGAGCACCGTCAGGCCCACCCAGATGTCGATGGGGATGGCGTAGCCCAGGGCCGTCGTCAGCCAGTGGGCGGCGGCGATCGGGCCGACCGGCGCCCCCCGCCAGCGCAGCCGTATGAGCGTCCCGAGCGGCAGGGGGATGCGATCTTTGCGCAGCTTCCACCACTGCAGCCCCACGCGTCCGGCGGCCACGACGGCCACCGCGGCGGCCAGGACGCCCAGCAGGACCAGCGCCGGCTGCCAGTCGAGGCCCAGGATCACGACGGGGCGCCCTGCTCGCCGGCGGGCGTGTCGATCCGGCGGACGACGAGGTTCATCCCCGACGAGCGGACCACGCGGACGGCCGTGTTGGCGGGGATGAAGCCGCTCTCGGCGGTGGCGACCAGGCGGCGGCCCTTGAGGGTGACCACGCCGCTGGGCCGGAGGGTCGAGTTGGTGACGCCCTCGGCGCCGATGAAGGACTCGTGCTCGGCCGCCTCGGGCACGCCGCTGCCGGCCGTGCTCTCGAGCTTGCGCAGGATGAGCCGCCGGCCGATCGGCAGCTTCGGCAGCAGCCGCACCAGCAGCGACAGGTAGATCGGCACGCCGATGATGGTCACCGTCAGGGCGACGATGCCCAGGACCGAGGAGATCGCAAAGCACTTCCAGATCGCCGCGCCCAGGCAGACCGCCCCCGACACGCCCAGCACGCCGAACGACGGCGTGCAGATCTCCGCGAAAAACAGCAGCAGGCCCCCCATCACGAGCACCAGGATCAGCAGCGCGTCTACCATGGCATTCCTTTCAGGCCGTCTCGTCGGCCGGCGCGACCCGCAGGCGGTTGCCCAGGTTCTCCTGGACGACCACCGGCGTGCCGGCCGGCAGGAAACGGCCCTCGGTGACGACGTCGACCAGGTCGTCGTCGAACCGCGCCTTGCCCGCCGGACGGCAGTAGGTTTCGGTGACGCCCCTGCGGCCGGGCTCGATATGGCTGACCGGCGAGGCGGTGTCGTAGGGCCGCGAGTCGCCGACGGGCGTTTCGGCGAGGACAAGCCGTCCGGCGACGGGGATGTTCGGCAGGTAGCGCGCGACGATCCCGGAGAGGATCACCCCGCCGAGGAACCCCAGCATCAGCGCCAGCAGGCCGTCGAGGAACCTATCCATGATCAGCCCGGGCGAGGGGATCGGCAGCTCGCCCGGCGCGTTGGCGATGAGGATCGCCAGCATCCCCACGAGGCACAGGATCCCGCCGAGGATCCCCACCACGCCGAACCCGGGGATGAGGAAGATCTCGATCAGCACCAGCACCACGCCCACGACGAACACGGCGATCTCCCACCACTGCGCCAGGCCCGTCAGGAACCGGCTGCCGAACAGGACCGCCAGGCAGATCAGCGCGAGGATCCCGCCGACGCCGAAGCCGGGCGTGTTCAGCTCGATGTAGCCGAAGAACAGCGCCAGCATCACCAGCAGGCCCGTCACGGCCGGGGAGGTCAGGAAGGCCACGACCCGTTCGCTCCAGGTGTCGGCCAGGACGATCGGCTCGGCGGTGATGGTGTAGTGGGCGCGCAGGCCCGCCATGTCGTCGACGACGGTTTGGACGAAGCCCAGTTCGATCGCCTCGGACGTCGTCGCCGTCAGCAGTTTGCCCTCGGCGACCACGACGCGGACCCGTCGCCAGGGCTCGGGCAGGTCGCCGTCCTCATCGACCCACTGGGAGCGCTCGACGTACTGGCGTTCGCCGGTGTCGGTGTGCTCGATGAGCCAGACCTCCATGTCGCGACTGACCATCGCCTCGGCGAGGATCGGCCAGTAGCCGTGCGCCTCGGCGGCGGTGCGGAAGTCCGAGCGGAGGTAGCTCTCCATCTTCTCGCGCTGGACGTCGGGCAGTTCCCCGCCCATGGTGACGGGCGCCGAATCGCCGATCTTGGCGTGGGGGACCATGACGATCTCGTGGGCGTTGAGGGCCAGCCACGCGCCGGCACTGATGGCGTCGGGGTTGACCAGCGCCACGGTGCGGATGTCGCGCAGCTCGGTGCGCATCAGGTTGGCGATCCGCTGGGCCGCGGCGACGAGGCCGCCGGGCGTGTTGAACTCGAAGATGATCAGCTCGGCGCCCCGGGCTTTGGCCTGGGCGACCTTGCGTTCGACGGCGTCGGCGGTGGCCTGGCCGATCATGCCCTCGATCGGGATGACGAACGCCCGCGTGACCTCGCCCGGCAGGGCCGGCGGCGGCACCCGCGGCGGCGGGGGCGCCACGAGGGGCCCGGTGGGCAGTGTACTGACGCGCGGCGTCGCCGGGGCCGTCGTCGGACCGGTCGTCGGCTGCGTCGCGGCCGGCCGCGTTTGAGCGGCCCCCGTCGCCCAGATCAACGCCAGCAGCGTCAGCGTCACCGCCAGCGGCACACGCGACCCAACCGGCCGCCGGCCGTCTCGATTGACCATTCTGCTCATAACGCCCCATCCTGAAAGGAGCAATCTCAACTCGTCGCAATTCTACCGTCAACCGCAACGACGGACAAGCAAACGGCAAAGATCGATAGGGGATCACTAGCCGTTGGGGCAGGCCTTGTGCCTGCCCTCGATCGGTGCCACGATGATCGCCGTGGGTCGACGCAGGCGAGGGCAACCACAAGGGTTGCCCCTACAAAGTTGTTCGTCCGAAAGCCTGCCGTTCACAGCGTCACGCCGTCGGTGAAGATGGCGATCTGGCGGATGCCGTTGCGTTCGTTGGCCGTCCGCTGGCCGCCGGCGACGGCGAGGACGCGGGCGAGCAGGGCGTCGGCGAGGGTGTCGAGCGGCTCGCCGGCGAGCAGGGGCGAGGCGTCGAAGTCGATCCAGCGGCCCTTGGCGGCGGCGAGGCGGGCGTTGGTGGCGATCTTGATCGTCGGCGCCGGCCCGCTCAGCGGCGTGCCGCGCCCGGTGGTGAACAGCACCAGGTGCGCGCCGGCGGCGGCGAGGTTGGTCACGGCGACCATGTCGTCGCCGGGCCCGTCGACGAGGGTCACCCCCGGTCGTTCGACACGGCCGCCGTAGGTGAGTACGTCGGTGATCGGGCCGTGCCCGCCCTTGGTGACGCAGCCGAGCGACTTTTCCTCCAGCGTGGTGATCCCGCCGGCGCGGTTGCCGGGCGAGGGGTTCTTGTCGATGGCCACGCCGCGGGAGGCGAAGAAGGCGCGGAAGTCGTTGATCATGCCCAGCGCCGCATCGAAGAGGGCCCGGCTCGCGCAGCGGCCCAGCAGGGCGGCCTCGGCGCCGAACATCTCGGGCACCTCGGTCAGCATCGCGGTGCCCCCGGCGGCCACGACGCGGTCGGCGACGGCCCCGACGAGCGGATTGGCGGTGATCCCGCTGAAGCCGTCCGAGCCGCCGCACTTGAGGGCGATCCGCAGCGACGAGAGCGGCAGCGCCCGGCGCCGCATCGCCCCGGCCCGCCGGACGATCGGCTCGAGGCGGCGCAGGCTCTCGGCGACCTCGTCGTCGACGTCCTGGGCGTTGATCGTGGCGACGCGAGCGGGGTCGACCGCCCCGACCACCTCGGTGAAGCTCGCCAGGTGGTTGGTCTCGCAGCCCAGGCCCACGATGAGCACGCCGGCGGCGTTGGGGTGGTGCACGAGGCCGGCGAGGATCCGCTGCGTGCGGCGGTGGTCTTCGCCGACCTGGGAGCAGCCCAGCGGATGGGTGATCGCGTACACGCCGTCGATCGCGACGGCGGCGAACCGCTCCCGCGCCGCGGCGGCCACGGCCGTGGCGACGCCGTTCACGCAGCCGACGGTGGGAACGATCCAGATCTCGTTGCGGATGCCCACCCGCCCGTCGTCGTGGACGAAGCCGTCGAAGGTTTTCGGCGCGCGAGGGGCGGGCAGCTTGTACGGCTCGGGCGGGTTGTAGGTCAGCGTCGCCGCCCCGGCGAGGTTCGTCGCGACGTTGTGTGTATGCGCGTGCGCGCCGGGGGCGATCGCCGCGGTGGCGTGGCCGATCGGGTAGCCGTATTTGACCACGGCGGCGCCGGCGGCGATCGGCGCCAGGGCCAGCTTGTGGCCGGCGGGGATCGCCTCGGCGGTCGTCACCGTCATGTCGCCGGCGCGGACCTCGGCGCCGCCAGGGAGGTCCTCGACGGCGACGGCCACGTTGTCGGCGGGGTGGATGCGGATTGCCGTTGTCATTGGCGAATCGTCCTGGTCACGGGTTGAGGGTAACCACAAGGGTTGCCCCTGCAGGGTCGGGCCATGAGGGCAACCACACGGGTTGCCGTTACGCCAGCGCTTCCATCTGGGCCAGGATACGGCCGTCGAGGATCCCGCTCAAGGCTTCGGCGACGGCCGCGTGGAGGCCCGGCACGGCGTTGAGGTCACATCCCCAGAAGGCCTCGCGGCCGAGCAGCGCACGACAGAGGGCGTCGACGTCGCCGTCGGCGTCGTAGCGGGTCCACACCTCGATGAAGCCATCGAGCACCTCGCGGCTGTCGTTGATGGGGTAGGGCTCGCCGCTTCGCCGGCCGCGGCCGAGCCCGTCGACGATCTCGGTGGTGCGGTACATCGCCAGCAGGGCCGCCAGGGCCAGGGCCATCCGCGGCGGGATGCTGCCGCGCTGGTCGACGTACTCCAGCAGCGTCGGCAGCAGGCGCACGGGGAACTTGGCCACGGAGTTCAGGGCGATCGACAGCAGCGCATGACGGATAAAGGGGTTGGCGAACCGGTCCAGCGTGGCGGCGGCGTAGGCCTGCTTGTCGGCGTCGTCCATCGCCAGGGTGGGGAGGATCTCCTCGCGGAGCGTCGCCCGCAGATAGCCGCCGATGACCGGGTGCTCGACGCTCTGGCGGACCGTGTCGGCCCCGGCCAGGAAGGCCGTGGGGACGAGCGTCATGTGGGCGCCGTTGAGGATCCGCACCTTGCGGTAGCGGTAGGGCGTCAGGTCGTCGGTCCAGACCACGTTGAGCCCCGCCCGCGCCAGGGGCAGCTCGGCTTCCAGCTCGGCGGGGCCCTCGATGACCCAGAGGTGGTAGGGCTCGCAGGCGACCATCAGGGCGTCGTCGTAGCCGAGCCGCCGGGCGAGCTCGTCGGCCTCCGCGGTGGGGTAGCCCGGGACGATCCGGTCGACCAGCGTGTTGAGGAAGGGGTTCGCCCGTGTCATCCAGCGGGTGAAGCCCTCGTCGAGCCCCCAGTCGGCGGCGTGGCGGAGGCAGATCTCCCGCAGGGTCTCGCCGTTGCGGTCGATCAGTTCGCACGGCAGGATGATCAGCCCGGCGTCGTCGGCGCCGTCGAACCGGCGGTAACGCTCCAGCAGCAGGGCGGTGACCTTGGCCGGGAACGAGGCGCAGCAGGCGTCGGTGGGTTGCGGCGTCGGCTCGTAGACGACGCCGGCCTCGGTCGTGTTGGACACGAGGAAGCGCAGGTGGGGGTCGGCGGCGCAGGCGAGGAAGTCGGCCCACTGGCGATAGGGTTGGATCCCGCGGCTGACCGACTGGACGATTTCGGCGCGGTCGACGAGGGTTCGGTCCTGGCTGCCGCGTATAAGGACCGTGTAGAGCCCCTGCTGCGATTGAAGGGTCGAGACGGTTCCCTGGCTGCGGTCGCGGGGCTGGACGACGACCACGCGGCCGTCGAAGACGCCGGCGGCGTTGGCGCGATCGACCATCCAGTCGACGAAGGCCCGCAGGAAATTTCCCTCGCCGATCTGGAGGATTCGCTCGGGCCCCGTGGGGGCTGTCCCCACGTCCACGGCGCCGCGGGTGCGGATTGCATCGAGTCGGGAACGATCGAGTCGGGCCATCGCGCCGCTCCTTTCGGTCGGTGGGCTCGGGATGATGGAGCGATTGTAGGTCAAGACGTAAGCGCGAACAACCGCCGGTTGTCGGTCGTGTAAATGATCATACGCGGGCCCGGGCGACCCCCACCGGGGCCGCACAGGCCCCTTGTGACGGGTGGGCGGACGTGATAGAATGTGAGACAATTCGATCATATCGATCATCGTGGGGTTTGTGTGGGAGGCGTGCGACGGGTATGACCAGCAGCGTAGAGCGTGCCGTGGTCCAGCCGATTATCCGGCCGATGACCGAATCCGCCGTATCTGTAGCCTTTGTATCGACCTACGTTCCGCGCCAGTGCGGGATCGCGACGTTCACCGAGGACCTCCACGGCGCCGTTGCGGGCGCGACCGGGGCCAACGGCCACGCCGTGATCGCGATCAACGGCCCGGGGTCCCAGCGGTTCGAGTATCCCAGCGAGGTGGCCTTCGAGATCCACCGCGACCGGCCGGACGATTATCGGCGGGCGGCGGATTTCCTGAATTTCAGCGACGTCGATATCGTCTGCATCCAGCACGAGTTCGGCATCTTCGGCGGCGACGGGGGCACGCACCTGCTGCAGTTGCTGCGGAACCTCCGCAAGCCCAGCGTGGTGACCCTGCATACGGTGCTGCCCGAGCCGGAGGCCCACTACCGCCGGGGCCTGATGGCGGTGGCCAACTGGTCGAACGTGCTGGTGACGATGACCCAGTACAGCCGGCAGTTGCTGATCGAGAATTACGGGATCGATCCATCCCGCATCGAGGTGATCCCCCACGGCGCGCCCCCGATGCCCCGGACCGCCCGCAAGGACCTCAAGAATCGCTTCGACCTGACCGACCGCCACGTGATCCTCACGTTCGGCCTGCTCGGGCCGGGCAAGGGCATCGAGACCGCCATCGAAGCCGTCGCGACGGCCGTCCGCACCCAGCCGAATATCACGTACCTGATCGTGGGCGCCACGCACCCGGAGGTCAAACGGCGGTTCGGCGAGGACTACCGCCTCAAACTCCAGCGGCGGGTCAGCGAACTGGGCATCCGCGATAACGTCGCGTTCTACAACCAGTACGTCAGCAAGGCCGAGCTGGTCGAGTTCCTGCGGATGTGCGATGTCTACCTCGTGCCGTATCCCAACCTCGGCCAGTCGGTCAGCGGGACGCTGAGCTACGCCCTGGCCCAGGGCTGCGCGGTGGTCTCCACGCCGTTCCTGCACGCCCGGGAGGTCCTCGACGGCGGCCGGGGCGTGCTGGTCGACCCCAACGACCCGGCCATGATGAGCCAGGCCCTCGTGGAGGTCGTCCGCGACCCCGAGCGGATCGAGCAGCTGCGCCGGCGGGCCCTGCAGTTCGGCGCCGCGACGACCTGGCCGGAGATCGGCAAGCGCTACGCGGACCTGTTCGATCGCATCCACAAGGTCTTCTCCGAGACCATCCGTATCGAACAGGCCGCCAAGCCCATCGTGACGACCGAGACGGGCGTCCAGCCGGTGTTCACCCACATGCGGCGGCTGACCGACGACACGGGGATCCTCCAGCACGCGATCTTCCGCATGCCCAACCGGTTCCACGGCTACTGCGCCGACGACAACGCCCGCGCCCTGCAGGTGGCGCTGATGAACCAGGACCGCCTGGACGACCAGGCGATGGGCCACCTGACCAGCCGGTACCTCAGCTTCCTGCACTATGCCCAGCGGGAGGACGGCTGGTTCCATAACTTCATGAGCTACCGGCGGGAATGGCTGGACGACCTCGGCAGCGAAGACTGCCAGGGCCGGACCGTCTGGGCCCTGGGCTCGGCGGTGACGGCCATGCACGACCCGCTCGACCGGCTGCTGGCCAAGCAGTTGTTCGACCGGGCCCTGCCGGTGCTGTACAAGCTCACCTCGCCGCGGGCGCGGGCCTACAGCATCCTCGGCCTGGCCGCCTACCTGCAGACCTGCCCGGAGAACGCCGAGGTCCGGCGCCTCCTCGCCGAGCACGCCGCCGCCCTGGCCGCGCTGTATGGGCAGGTGCATACCGACGGATGGCTGTGGTTCGAGCAGGTGCTCACCTACGCCAACGCCAAGCTGCCCGAAGCGATGCTGGTGGCCGGCAACCTGCTTCAAAACGGGGAGTACCGTTCGATCGGCCAGAGCGCCTTGCTGTTTTTGACCGACATCGTCCTCGAGCGGGACCACTTCAGCCTCATCGGCAACCAGGGCTGGCTGAGGCCCGGGGGCACCAAGGCGCCCTTCGACCAGCAGCCCATCGACGCGGCGGCCCTGGTCTCGGCGTACCGCACCGCCTCGCTGGTGCTCGAGGATGAGCAGTACGTCAAGCTCGCCCGCAAGGCCCTCGACTGGTTCCTCGGCGCCAACGACCTGCGGATGCGGCTGTACGACTTCGGCAACGGCGGCTGCGCCGACGGGCTGACCGCCGCGGGCGTGAGCCTCAACCAAGGCGCCGAGAGCACCCTGTGCTGCCTCCGCGCCATCAGCCTGATGGCCGATCCGATGAACCCGCAGGTCGTCTGACCTGCCACCCCCCCGCCGGCGCCAAATCGCATACGAATTCTCGGCAAAGCCGGTATAATGAGCCCTCTCCCAAAAACGAGTTGGGGCGCTTTGGCTATAGAAATGGTCCGTTTTCCCCGATGTGATTAAAAATGAAGGACCTGGAGCTTCTCTTCAAGACACTGAGGCCATGGAAGTAGAGACCGCCCGCACCCCGCGTGATCCAAAAGCGTTGTCCGGCGGTTCGACGCCCAAGCCCATTGTGATGATCTCCAGTTGGCCGCCCCGACTGTGCGGGATCGGCACGTTCGCCGAGGAGGCGATGGAGTTCATCCGGGCGCACGATCCGACGCGGCCGGCGTACGTCATCAGCCACACCGACGGCGAGGGCGATAACGTCCTGCCGCTGATCGACCTGTCCCGCAGCGACTGGTACAAGCCGGTCGTCGAGGCCGTCCGCCGGCTCGACCCGTACGTGGTGCACATCCAGCACGAGTACGGCCTGTACAACCACATCGACGCCCAGGGCCGCAGCGACCATAACGCCGGCTTCCTGGCCATGCTGCGCGAACTGGCCGACTACCCCACCGTCGTCGAGCCCCACACCGTCCACGGCCGCATGAAGCCCGACGAGGAGGTCTTCGTCAAGGACCTCGCCGAGACGTGTACGGTTCTGCTGTTCAAGTGCGAGTACCAGAAGTGGCGGCTCGACTGGAACTTCGCCGCCCACGGCTGGACCATGCCCCGCAATATCATGATCGTCCCCCACGGCGCACGGCCCGATAAGCGCTGGGGCGGCCACGAGATCGACCCGCTCAAACGCGAACTGGGCCTCGACGACCTGATCGGCCACCCCATGGTCGGACTGGTCGGCTGGATCCAGAACAACAAACGCTGGGACATCGTCACCGAAATGTGGGAAGAACTCCACGAGCGGATCTTCGAGGCCACCGGCGACTCCTGGCTGCTGTTCGCCGCCGGCGAGTGGCGCGACCCCAACCACAAAAAAGACTACGACCGCTACGTCGGCCAGATCAAACGCCTCGAAGCCCGCGGCCACGCCAGGTTCTTCCCGTTCATCCCCCGCGGCGATATCTACTACAAGGTCATGGCCATCTGCGACTTCGTCATCCTCCCCTCCATCGACGAAACCCAGTCCGGCACGCTGGCGCGGATCATCGCCCTCAACAAACCCTACATCACCACCGCGCCCATGGAAGGCCTCTCCAGCCAGACCGTCTCCAGCGAGGGCGGCCTGCTGTTCACCGACAAGGCCACCCTCCGCCGCGGCGTCATGCGCCTGGCCACCAGCGAGCGGACCCGCTGGAAGCTCGGCGAAAACCTCAAACGCTACCTCGACACCGTCGTCAGCTGGCAAGTCGTCGCCCGCCAATACCACCAGGCCTACGCCATGGCCAACGAAGCCAAGGCCGGCCGCCTCAGCATCGACATCCCCCCCGAATTCTGAGCCGCCGCCCCCAGGGCAAACCTCCGCGCCAAAGGCGCGAGTTTCGATTTTTCGGGCAAAGAGGATGCCGTCTTGGATGCCGTCTTGCCGGGGATCCGACTGAGATTTGACAAGGGTTTACGACGCCGCGGCTGCAAGAGACGGCAAGCCGGCCCGTTTTGCTATCCTGTCTCCAAATAAAATTGAGAATATACTTCATGATCTTACGCCATTCGTTCATTTTATTAAGCGGCGGGTCCATTTTGTGGCGGGCCAGACGCCGCAGACTGTGCAGATTGCCCAGTTTAACGGCATAAAACCCGAATAATCCGAATCAAAATGCCGCGCCGGCCGAAAAGGCGCGAACAAGCGGGGACAGGAGATGGGCCGTTTTC
>CAZHRW010000170.1:0-7968 GCA_964535025.1 uncultured Planctomycetales bacterium | reverse complement strand
GGTTTCGAGGCCGTCGGCCTGGAGGTGGGCGGTGTCGTTGAGGCGGATGAGGGAGCGTTTGCCGCCGGGGCGCGTGCCCAGGACGGTCAGGCTGGCCAGGGCGGTCTCGAACGACAGCGGCGTGTCGCCGTCGTCGGTCAGGCCGAGCGCGAGCCACCAGTGGACGATGCAACTGTTGGTGCCGTAGTGGGCGACGATGATGAGCAGGCGGTCGTCGTCGGCGGCGGCGAGGCGGTCCATGCACGCGGCGACGCGGCCGAAGAAGGCCGTCCAGGGCTCGGCGTCGCGATGGGCGAGCAGGTCGTCGGTGACGGGCGAGTCGGCCGCGGCGTAGCGGCGGAGCTCGGCCTCGGTCACCTCGGGCGCCAGGCCGCCGTGATATTCCCGCAGCTCGGGCGTGGTGTCGACGGGGACGTCGAGGGTACGGCCGATCGCCTCGGCGGTCTGGGCGGCGCGTCGCAGGTCGCTCGACCACACGCGGCACCGGCGGCCGTCCAGCTCGCGCCGGAGCCGCCGTGCGACGGCCGCGGCCTGGCGGCGGCCGAGGTCGCTGAGGGCGACGTCGACCCAGTGGCCGGCGATCGGGACGTCCCGGTCGTCGGGTTGAGCGTGGCGGACGACGATGATCGGGTTCATGGACGGCCTCACGGAACGGCGGGGCAGACGCAGGGGCGGCTCATCGGCCCGCCGCGGTGCCGAAGTGCTGCTTGAGGATCGCGAAATCGTCGAGGTCGACGTCGCCGTCGCCGTCGAAGTCGCCCATGGCCCCGGTGGCGCCGCCGGTGGTGCCGAAGTGGGTCTTGAGGATGGCGAAATCGTCGAGGTCGACGTCGCCGTCCCCGTCGGCGTCACCGGGCGCGGCAGCCGCGCGAATCGTAATGGTGACCGTATCGGTGGCGCTGCTGCCGTTGGCGTCGGTCACTTCGAGCGTGATCGTGTGCGTACCGACCGGCAGGGCCGCGTACTGGACGGCCTCGACGCCCAGGAGCGTGACGCCGTTCCGCCAGAGGTAGCCGGTGATCGTCCCGCCCGGCGACGACGAGCCGGTGGCGTCGAGGACGACCAGCTCGACCCCGTCGCCGTCGGCGTCGATGAGGGTCTGGTCCGGCCCGGCCTCGGCCTGGACGGGGATGTGGACCGTGTCGCGATAGGCGTTCCACATGTTCTTGTGGAACGTCGGGATCAGGTGCGTGCCGCTCGTGCGGGTCCCCTCGATGCTCCAGTAGCGATCGACGTAGCCGAACAGCGGCTCCCACTGCCATGCGTCGCGCAGGTCGAGGATGTTCGCGGCCAGGACGTGGCCGAGGATGGAGTGGCCGACGATCACGCGGTAGTACGCGTCCCAGTTGCGGCCGTCGCGGGCGGGCTGCTTGGTGTGCTGCTCGCCCCACTCGGGGATGCCCACGTCGGCCTGGATGTATTCCTCGCGCGGACGGCCGTCGGCGTGGTAGAGCGGGCGGCCGACGTCATATTGGGTGACGATCCACGTCTGGCGGTCCTCCTGGAAGCGCAGGGGCATCGTCGAGCCGATCGCCAGCATGTCGGCGTCGCCGAGGACCCGGCCGGCCAGGAGGATCGGCAGCTTCCGGCCGTGCATGTGGCCGCCGAGGTCCTCCCACACGCCGCCGCCGTCGGCGATGGCGTACAGGTCGATGCCGTACTGGACGAGGCGGATCAGGAGCGTTTCCTTCTCGGCGTCGGTGTAGTCCAGGCACAGCGAGAGGACGGCGTCGCCGATCTGGAGGGCCATGGCCTCGCCGTAGTCGGGCATGTTGTCGGCGGGGTGGCAGTACCGGCCGGTCCAACTGAGCACGTGCTCCAGCCACGGCCGGCGGAAGCGGCCGGCCACGGTCGCCAGGTCGGGCGTGCCGCCCACAGGGGCCAGGCGCGGCAGCCGGTTGGTGTCGAGCTGGTCGACGTTGTAGCGAAGGGTCTTATCGGCGCCGAAGTATGGCGGGCGGAAGCTGCCGTCCGGGGCGGGCGCGTCGAGCACCGTCAGGATCGCCGCGGTCTTCAACTGGGGCCGCAGGCCGGCCTCGTCGAGGCTGATCGAGGAGATCAGCGACGAGCCGCCTTGCACGGTCAGCGGACTGGCCGGCGAGACGCCCAGCGCGACGTTCAGCGACGCCGAGTAGGCCGGGCCGTACTGGGCGTACATCGCGCTGTCGTAGCCCTGGGTCATGGACGTGGTCGACGGGTTGATCATCGACCCGTGTCGGGTCCGCCCGTCGACGGTCGTCGACGGCGGGTCGATCCCGACGATCCGCACGGGGCCGACGACCCACCAGTCGCCGTTGGCGAACTGCCCGTACTCGACGGGCGCGTCGAAGGTCCAGGTGATCCCGAACTGGGTGAGCTGCGTCGTCGTCGCCGCCGCGGCGGCGCCGCCGAGCAGGAGGACGCTGAGTGCAAGGACGGCCGCGGTCTTCATGGGTGTGGTGCTCCTATTGGCCGAAGTTCAGCTTGAGGGTCGCGAAGTCGTCGAGGTCGACGTCGCCGTCGCCGTCGAAGTCGCCCATGGCCCACGTGGCGCCGCCGGTGGTGCCGAAGTGGGTCTTGAGGATGGCGAAATCGTCGAGGTCGACGTCGCCGTCCTCATCGGCGTCGCCGTCGGTCCGGGCGGACTGGGCGACGGTGATCGTCACCGTGTCGGTGGCGGTATCGTCGTCGCTCCCGGTGACCTTCAGGGTGATCGTATGCTCGCCCAGCGGCAGGCCCCGCATGATGACGGCGTCGCTGCCGAGATAGGCCCCGTCCATCGTCCACAGGTAGTCGGTGATGGTCCCGCTGGCGTGGTGGGAGGCCGAGCCGTCCAGCGTGACGAGTTCGAACCCGTCGCCGTTGGTGTCGATAAGGGTCTGGTCGGGCCCGGCGTCGGCGAACAGTTGGGGGACCTTGACGGTAATGACGACCGTGTCGGTCCCTTTCACGCCTTCGGAGTTACCGACCTCCAGCGTGATCGTGTGAACGCCGAGCGGCAGGGCCGTGATCTGGACGGCGTTGATGCCCAGGAGGGTGTCGCCGTTTTTCCACAGGTAGCCGGTGATCGTGCCGCTGGAGGTGGTCGAGGCCGACCCGTCGAGCGTCACGAGCTCGTAGCCGTTGAGGTCGGCGTCGTGGATCGTGCGATCGGGCCCGGCGTCGGCGTGGACGGCATGGAGGTCGGCGTCGGGCATCCAGCGGCTGGTGACCCACTTCATGTTGTTGGCCGCCCCGGGCTGGGCGGGCACCTGGTCGCGATAGGTGCGGTACATCTTATCGACGAAGGGGTCGAAGGCCTTGGCGTAGAAGTTCGTGTGGGCCGACACCCCGGCGTCGATATAGGGTTGGGGGCTTTCGGTCATCCAGCGGTCGCAGTAGTCGAAGAACTGGTCGTGGTTCCAGTCGGCCTTGGCCTCCAGCAGCAGGGCGCCGAGGGCTTCGCCGATCCACGCCAGGCCGTTGCAGCAGCCGCGATAGCCGTGGGAGCGCATGTCCATGCTGTCCCAGGTGGAGGGGTGTCGTTCCTCGTAGGTCGGCGCGACCCCGTGGTGGTTGACCATCTGCCACAGGACGGTCTGGCCGTTCCAGCCGTCGCCCCAGTAGGTCTGCTGGTCCTCGTGGAACTCCGACGCGCCGGGGAAGGTCGACATCGCCGGATCGTCGAGCAGGATCCCGGCGAACAGGATCGGCCACTTGCGGCCGGAGGTGATCCCCCCGCCCATCTGCCAGCGGGCGCCGATCGCGCGGATGCCCTGCAGGTCGATGCCGAGCTGGACGAAGTTATACAGGCACTCGCGTTTGTCGTCGATCGGGTCGTCGAGCATCAGCCGCAGGCCGACCATCGACACGCCGCGGGCGTATTCGCGGCCGTAATGGGCCATGTTCTCGTTGGGCGAGGTCGCCCCGAGCATCCAACTGCTGACGTGATCGAGCCACGGGCGTTCGACCCAGCGGTTCATCTGGGCGAGCGTGGGCACCGTCGTGCTCGGCGGGGGCGCCAGGCTGGGCAGCCGGTCCCACCGGATGTCCTCGGCGCGGTAGATCGGCTTGGACGACCCGGCATACGGGGGACGGAACGCATCGTCCGGCGGCGCCTCCGCCAGGCACGTGAGGACCGCGGCGGTGCGCAGCAGCGTGTCGGTGTCGTCGCTGTAGAACGGGATCAGCAGCGGGTTCGGCAGCGCCGTGTGGCTGATCGTGGAGATCAGCGACCGGTTCGTGTTCAGCGTGTAGGGGAAGGAGACGCTGAGCGTCGAGCTATAGTTCCTCCCGCCGGAGTCGTAGCCCTGGTCGCCCCGCCAGGTGGGGTTGACCATCGAGCCGTTCCGCATGCGCGGATCGTTCTGGAAGGCCGTGTCGCCGAACTGGTTGACGTAATCGGCGATGTAGTCGTAGCGGTCCATCTCTCCGGCGCCGCTGGGGTTGGCCTGGTAGGGCCCCGGCGAGACCGACACGACCGTGGTCGGCCCGACGACCCACCAGTCGCCGTTGACGAACTGCCCGGTCATGCGGGGCTGGTCGAACGTCCAGGTGATGCCGAATCGCGACACCGACGAGCGCAACTGCGGCGGCTCCAGCGCCGACGCCGTCTGGGAAACCGCAAGGATGGAAATCACTGCGAGCGCTGCGGCCAGGTTTCGTCTCATCGCCACACTCCCTCTCCGGTGGTGCACCGTCGGGTCCACGGCATGTCATCGCGCCCCCCTGGCACGGCAGGTCGAACACCCCCAAGTATACCACAGGTAAGGGTATCCGCCTACAGGTTGCCCGCCAGCGCCGGTAAGATTGACCCTTGCTGAACAGGGCGACCTGGTCTATCATGGACTTGTGCGCATCCTGGTGGACGGCAACAACGTGATGGGTGCCCTGGCCGCCGAGTGCGTGGACGCCGGCCGTTCGATGCTGTGCGGACTGCTGGCGCGGTTCGCCGAGCGGGTTGCCGGCGAGGTGACGGTGGTGTTCGACGGACCGCCCCGCCGGGGCGACTCGGCGCGGCATGCCGCCCCGTCGCCGGTGACGGTGATCTACAGCGTCGATCGGACGGCCGACGAGGTGTTGGTGGAACATCTCCGGGCGGATTCGGCCCCCCGACGACTGACGGTGGTCAGCAGCGACCGTGAGATCCGCCGCGAGGCGCGGAAGCGCCGCTGTCGCGTGATGCGGGCCGAACCGTTCGCCAGATCGCTGCTGGCCCCGGCGGACGAGCCGCCCGAGCCGGACGAGCCGCCCGCAAAACTGCACGGACTGGCCGACGAGGACGACGCGGCCCGATGGCTGGAACAGTTCGACCTGTCGGATGAAGGCGACGTCGGACCTCGCTAGGGAGTATCCTATGAGTTGGCGACATCGAGAACGCCGGCTTCACACGCGGGTCGAGCTCTCCTGTCCGCTGGAAGTGACCGACACCGGGGGACGCGAGTTGTTCCGCATTCGAACGATGAACCTGTCCGACGGCGGGCTCTACCTGGAGACGCCCGTGTCGAACCTCCCGGAAGAGGGCGTCCCCGACGAGGTACGGCTGCGCCTGTCGATCCCGCGGAGCACGCCCAATACGTTCATGCTCGAGGACTTCACGGCCGCGGCCCGCATCCTCCGCAGCGCGCCGCTCGCCCAAGGCGACGCCGCCGGCATCGCGATGCAGTTTACCCAGCCGCTGACGCTGAACCTGTCCTGATCACCGAATGGCCTTGTCGGCGATGTCGCGCCGGTAATAGCAATCGGGCCAGGTGATCTTCTCGACCGCCTCGTACGCCCGGGCCTTCGCCGCGGCGATCGTGGCGCCCAGGGCGGTGACGCCCAGCACGCGGCCGCCGCTGGTGACGAGCCTGTCGCCGACGAGTTTCGTGCCCGCGTGGAAGACCTTCACGTCGTCCATCGCATCGGCGGCGTCGACGCCGGTGATCTCGTGGCCCTTGGCGTACTCGCCCGGATAGCCCCCCGACGCCATCACCACGCAGACCGCCGGACGCGGGTCCCAGTCGATCGTCACCTCGCCGAGGCGGTGCTCGCAGACGGCCAGCATGACCTCGACGAGGTCGCCTTTCATCCGCATCAGGACCGGCTGGGCCTCCGGGTCGCCGAAGCGGGCGTTGAATTCAATCACCTTCGGTCCGGCGGCGGTCAGCATCAGCCCGGCATACAGAACGCCCTCGTAGCGCCCCACGCGGCGCCGCAGCGCGTCGACGATCGGCACGATGATCTCCCGCTCCACCCGGGCGGCCGTGGGGGCGTCGACGGGCGGGACCGGGCTGTAACAGCCCATCCCGCCCGTGTTCGGACCCGTGTCGCCCTCGCCGATGGGCTTGTGGTCCTGCGCGGGCTCGAGCACGTAGATCGACTTGCCGTCACAGAACGCCAGCACACTCGCCTCGGGGCCCGTCAGCAGCTCCTCGACGAGCACCGTGTCGCCGGCGGCGCCGAAGACCCGCTCGACCATCATCGCTTCCAGGGGCGCCACGGCCTGGTAGGGCTCCGGGCAGACGACCGCCCCCTTGCCCTTGGCCAGGCCCGCCGCCTTGACCACGACCCCCTGGTCGCGGCTGAGGACGTAGTCCTTGGCCGAGCGAAAATCCTTGAACAGCCGTGCCTCGGCCGTCGGGATGCTCGCCTCCCGCATGAGCTGCTTGGCGAAGGCCTTGTCCGATTCGATCCGGGCGGCCTGGCGCGTCGGACCGAACGCCTTGATCCCCGCGGCCCTCGCGGCGTCGACCAGCCCGGCCGCCAGCGGCTCCTCGCCGCCGACGACGATCATGTCGATCGCGTTGTCCTTCGCAAACGCCACCAGGGCCTCGACATCCGTATCCGCGATCGGAACGTTCGCCGCCACCTGGGCCGTCCCGGCGTTGCCGGGGGCGCAGTAGAGGCTCCCGCACAGGTCGCTGTCGGCCATCTTCCACGCCATCGCATGCTCACGTCCGCCACCGCCGACCAGGAGGATGTTCATCGTGACCGCCTTTCGCAAACGTTCCACCGAATCGAAAAAAACTGAAAAACCGCGCGGCCTATCCCACGGCCTCCCGCGAGTGTATCGCCAAGGGCCCGCCAAATCGAGAACAGATCCCACGTTCTCGCCCGCAGAGGCCCGCGGGCCCGCGACGGCGGGCGAAGGCCGTCACCGGGCAGAATCGAACGCCTTAACCCATTTTCCATGCAAAGCTTACCACAACACCTGCAGCCGTGCGCCGTTGAAGTGCCCGGGCGGCCGCATCCGCCCCGGCGGGGGCGCGGGGATATCCCGGGCGACGGCCGATTCCTCCCCTTCTAGGGAAAAACCCTCACTCTGGCACGGCGACCTGCCGATAGAAAAAATGTAAGGAATCCATGATTTACGCTTGAACGGTCAGGTGATTCTCGTATACTGGAATCGAGTTGATGGGGCGTTCGAAGTGCTCTGAAGAATGAAGGCCTCATCAGCCTATAATTGAGACCCCAATTGGTTCGGCTCTCCCCCTGGCCGGACCAAATGCCAAGGCGGCGTCTGGCGTCCCCCCCTGCGTCAGACCCGCCATTTTTTTGCGCTGACGTCCCCGTCCGGGAGCGTCGGCCGCTTGAGCTTGGACCGTTTGCCCATTGAACGTGCGCACATCCGAACGTCGCAGCACGAAATACAAAGCACATCTCAAACAAACAGGAAGGCGAAAGGAAAAACGGCCGAGCCTCCGTGGTTTTTTGCCGTCTTGGCTGTTTCGGGTTTGTTTCGGATTTCGTGCTTCGGATTTCGGGATCTGCTCCCGTTTTCGTGGCTACGACAGGGATGGCCACAAAGGACACAAAGACAGAACGGAAAGAACAGCCACGACACAGCCAAGCCACAAGAGTTCACAGAGGGCTCAGAGAAAACGCCCAAGTAGTGGTGAAGCTTCTTTCTCTGTGTTGGCGGTGCCCTCTTGTGGCACAAGCCGTTGCCGTGGGTTCCTTTGCGTTCTTTGTGGCCTTTGTGGCTCTCTTGGCCGTTCTGTTTGCGGCGACAAAGCAACCACGAAAACG
>CAZHRW010000169.1:0-61073 GCA_964535025.1 uncultured Planctomycetales bacterium | reverse complement strand
AAGGGCACGGGTTCCGGGGGCTGGCGCCCCCGGCAAAACTCCGGTCGCCCCTGCGGGGCGAAGCGGATGGCCGTTGACAGCCCCGACAAGGCGCGGCCGTGCGGGCGGTCCGGCGCGGCCGGACGGTCGCCCCCACAGGGCCCTACGGGCCCCAGCTCCCCCGGGGGAGCGGTTTGGGGGGAAGGCCTCAGGCACCGCCGGCTGGCGGCGGAGCTACGGGGGCGGTCCGGCCGCCGATGCCGCTCTCGCAGGGCCGCCGGCGTGAAATATTGTCCTGTCCCTCCCGCTTTGCGCTTGGCGCCAAACAAGGGACGGTGTAAACTACGGGGCGACAACGGGTGTCCGAGCCGCGACCGGGGAAGGCGTTCGGCGCTGCGTTGGGGCGGCGGGTGCGCCGGCGGCCGGGCCGGCGGCCGGGTGGACACCAGTTTGTATGCTCAGCAAAGGGAGAAGGTCATGTCACGTATCGAAGGAGCGTTGTGCCTGTGGGTTGCCGCGGTCTGCGTCTACGGCGTGGTCGGCGGCGCCGACGCCGCCGAACTGCTGCCGGCCGACGGGGCCGTGACGATCAACCAGGTGGACTTCCGCGACGGCCCGGACAGCCGCACCGCGGAGATCACCGTGGATATCCACCTGGCCAACACCGCCGCCGGATTGAGCAGCGGCTACGTCAACGTCGCCGACGGCGCCGGGAACTGGATCGTCCGCAACCTGCCGATCTGGGACGCGGCGGCGTACGACCACCCGTCGATCACCACGAACCTCGATCTGGGCGGCGCCGACGGCGTGGACGTCACGGGCGTGAGCTGCACCGTGGACTACTCGCCCGACCCGGTCACCCGCTTCACCGGCGGGACGAGCGGCGCCTTCGGCGTCGGCAGCGTCGCCTATGCCGTGGGCGGCTTCGAGGCCACGGTCGGCGGCTACCTGCCGCCGGTCGACGTGGACGCCATCGTCTTTCCCCCCGGCCCGACGACCGGCGTGACGCAGAAGCATCACCGCAACGTCCAGGCGGCGCACAACCAGTGCGCCCCCATGGCCGTGGCCAACAGCCTGCAGTGGCTGGAAGATGAAAAGGGCATCGACGTCCCGCACGACCACGGCATCGGCCTGAAGGGAGACGCCACGCTGGTCGGCCAACTCGACACCACCATGGACCGCACCGTCACGTCCCGCAAGCTCGGCCAGCCGCTCGGGGCCGAGGAGATCCTGGAGGGCAAACTGGAATACGTGGCCGCCAACGGCCTGTCCGACGACCTGATCACCAAGCACCAGGGCATGCTCGGCGGCGGCAATGTCACCGCCCACGGCGTGACCTCCCACGGCCAGGGCGCCGCGATCAGCATCGATTGGATCATCAGTGAACTCGAAGACGGCGAAGACGTCGAGATGGGGTTCGTCTATCCCGGCGGGGGCGGGCACTTCGTCGAGATCACCGGCGCCGGCTACATCCTCGGCGTGCCTTACATCACGTACCTGTCCGACCACATCCAATCCGACCTGGACACCGACTCGCTCGTCACGCCGGGCATCGACGAGACCGACACGCGCGGCACGGACAAGGTCGACTTCTCCCTGTTGGACGGCATGAAGCTCGTCAACGAGAAGGGCACGCCCTCGATGGCCTTCGTCATCAGCCAGTCCATCCCGGAGCCCGCGGCACTGGCGTTGATGGCGGCGGGTGGGGCGGCGATCCTCCGACGCCGGCGCCCGTGACCGTTGCGGCTACCCCAGGTCCGCGGGCAGTTCGACCAGGGCCGCGTCGAGGACGGTGCGGCAGTAGTCGCAGTCCTCGCAGCGGCGGCCGCACGTGCTGGTGCGGTCGAACCAGTCGGCGGGCAGGCGGGCGTTGTCGATGACGAACGGCGCCAGCAGCGGGCCGTACCCCGGCTCGGTGAGGTCCAGCAGGTTGCCCCGATAGCGGCCGCGGGTGTAGGCGTCGAGGACGAGGCGGGGCGCGGCGTGCATCCGGGTGGCGAGCTTCATCACGCCGACGAGCCCGTCGTAGTGGTGCACGTCCTCGGGGCGGATCCACGTCGCCTGGAGGATGAGCGGCCAGTTGGCCCGGTCGGCCAGGAGGCGACGGCAGACCATCGGCGAGAAGTCGGTCATGTTGCGCATCTCGTCGACCTCGGCCTCGTGGGCGACGAGGTTGTCGTGGAAGGTCTGGCCGCTGCAGAAGGCCAGACAGCCGCTGTTGGCGAGGATCAGCAGGTCCTTGCCGTGCGCATCGGCCCAGCGTTTGAGCCGCCGGACGTGATCGAGGTCGCGGTTGGTGTCGCGCTGGATGTAGAAGCTGTCGAACAGGTCGGCGTGGTGGCTCATGCCGGCGACGGTGCCGATCCGCATGTTGACCGAGGCCCGCACGTGGACCTGGGGGCAGTGCGTCTTGAGGATGTGGGCGATCGCCGGGGAGGTCGTCGTCACCGCGTCGACGCCGCCGACGGCCTGGCCGAGGTGGTCGAGGATGGAGGCGACCTCGTGGCGCAGGTGTTCGCTGATCGCACGGCCGCCGTAGCAGTTGGCGTTCAGCAGCAGGTCCAGCCCCACGCCCATCGCCTTGATCGCCCGCAGGTCGGCCTCCAGCCGCCCCTGGCCGTCCCAGTCGACGTAGCCGCGCCGGCGGGTCAGGTCGGCCCGCCCGGAGGGGCTGTGGACCCAGGGGAAATAGACCTCCGCCACGTGCCGGCGGTACGGCTCGACCCATTCGGCGAAGGGCGGCTCGCCGGGCTCGGGAAGCTGGTAGCCGATGGCGTACTTCATCAGTCGCTCTGCTCGCCGGCGGCGCCCGCGGCGTTCGTGGGGTCGCCTTGCGACCAGTCGACGGTCCACGGCTTGCGGCGGCGGAAGGGCCGGGCGAATTTGTTTTCCAGGACCCCGCGGGATTCCAGGGAGATCATGCACGCCCGCGTGCAGCCCCGGGCGCCGCCGACGGCCTGGCCGGCGTTGTAGAGGTTCCGCGGCTTGGTGTAGAACGGCGTGTGGTCGCCCCGCTTGACCGGGCGGCCGTGCAGCGAGGCCATGTAGGGCTCGGCGACCTCCTCGTCGGTGTCGGCGGGGACGCCGCCGCGGAAATGGATGTCGCACTGGCCCAGGTCGATGTCGGCCCATTCCACCTCGCGCCCGGCGAGGGTGACCTTGACGGTCCGGTCGCGCGGGATGGCCCCGCCGGGGCAGGCGTCGACGCAGGCCATGCAGCGGTTGCACAGGGGGGGGCCGTCGTAGAGCGGGTCGGGTTCGAGCTCGGCCTCGGTGATGACGATGCCGATGCGGTTGCGCGGCCCGAATTTGGGGGTCAGGAGCATCTTGGAGTAGCCGATCTCGCCGAGCCCGGCGAGGAAGCCGGCGATCCGCAGGTGGACCATGACGTCGGGGGCGGCCCGGCCGGGGGCGACGGGGCGGGAGAAGTCGGGCTTGAGGGCCCCGGCGTTGTCGATGGACCGCCAGTCGCTCTGGTGGCCGTACGGGATGGCCTCGAGGCCGTGATCCTCGATGAAGCGGGCGATGTTGATGACGGTCATGGGCATGTACAGGTAGGTCAGCCCCCCGTAGCCCATGGCCGAGTAGTTGGAGAAGAACGTTCCCTCCTCGATGCCCCGCAGGCTGCCCCGCATGACGCGGAAGGCCATGGCGATCACGCTGCGGGCCTCGGGCATGATCTGCCGGGGGTCCATCTGGATCGGCGCGCCCTCGAAGCGCTCGATGTTGGCGATGCCCACCATGTCCGCGCCCTGGGCCAGGGCGAACGACTTGACCTCCGCTGCCGTCAGCATGCACACCTCTCCTTGACTTCGCGTCGCGACCCGGCCCATCACCACGCATGATGCGACGGTCGCAGGGCCTACTATAACGTCGCGACGCGTGCGGATCAGCCCCCCAGCCGCGTTCTTCACCGCCGTCTACCCCGGTCCGTCGCCCCAGTCGGGCACGGGGACGCTCTGGCCGTCGCGGAGGGCCGACTGGTGGGCCGCGGCCCCCATGGCCATGTAGCGGACCGCCTGCCAGACGTCGATGGCGGGGCGGCGATCGCCGGCGACGGCGTCGACGAACTCGTGGACGAGGTAGGCGTGCGAGCCGCCGTGCCCGCCGTAGTCGACCGCGTCGGTGGCGGTGTCGCGCCAGGCGCGGGCGACGTCGTCGGGCAGCGGGTCGCGCATCGCCTCGACGGTGAGCTGTCGCGGCTCGGCGGGCGCGGTGACGCCGGGGGCCGTCCGGCCGTTCGAGGTCCAGGTATTCTCGGCGAACGATCCGGTGGTGCCCATGATGCGGAAGGTTTCGCTGTCGTGGAAAGCGCCGGCGCACTGGCGGAATTCGCAGATCCGCACGACGGCGCCGTTGCTCATGCGGAACAGGGCGGTCTCGTTGCTGAAGGCCGAGTCGGCGAAGAAGGGGTCCCCGGTGCGATCGCGATAGCCGCGGGCGGTCACCGAGACGGCGTGGGCGTTCATGACGGCCACGGGCCCGCTGGTCGAGTGCGTGGGGTAGTGCATGGGCCCGTCGAGGACGCCGCGGCGGCGGTAGGCGGCCTTGCGGTCGACCCACTCGCGGCCGGCGGCGCCGGTTTCGCGGCGGGCCTGCACCTCGCGGAGGCTGCAGCCGGGGGTGTCGACGTCGTGGAAATACTCGCCCTCGGCGTAGACGAAGTCCCCGAAGGCCCCCTCGGCGGCCTTGCGCCGGCAGAACATGGTCTGCGGCCGGTAGTAGGTGGTTTCGCCGAGCATGTACGACAGGCCCGTCCGCTCGGCCGTGCGGACGAGTTTGTCGCACCAGTCGAGGATCTCGTCGGCATCGGGGGTCATGATCACCGGCACGGCGCTGTAGACGTGCTTGCCGGCCTCCATCGCCTGGATGCACTGCGGGGCGTGCAGCCAGGGCTGCGTGATGATCACCAGCGCGTCGAGCTCGGCGCGGCAGATCGCGTCGAGGTCGGCGTAGGCGTCGCGGGGGTCGAACTTGTCGGCCCAGTCCTCGCGCTCGGCGAAGCGGCGGATCCGTTCGCCTTCGCGGTCGCACAGCGCCACCCGGTCGACCGCCGGATGCCGCTTGAACAGGTCGGCGAACGCCGACCCGAACGACCCGAGCCCGACCAATCCCAGACTGATGCCCATCGGCTGCTCCTCGTTCTGCCGCCCCGCCGCCAGGATAGCCGCCAACCCGTCGCGGAACAAGCGGGCGGGTCGGGGCGCCGGCGGTTACCGGCGGGCGTGGACGGCGTCGAGGAAGAACAGCTCGTCGCGGTCGACGAGTGTCGTCCGTGCCAGAGCCGCCCCGGCCAGCAGCGGGCGCCACTGGTCGCCCACGGGCAGGCGGTCGACGCTCACCGGGCCGTCCAGGCCGGCGTGGAAGGCGTTGAGGCGGGCGCTGCCGTGCAGGTGCATCACGATGAGTCGTCCGTCGGCCTTCAGCGCTTCGGCGAAGCGGCGAAGCGCCGCGGGCTGGTCGCGGAAATGCGGGAAACTGTGGAAGCAGAGGATCACGTCGTAAAGGGCGCTGCCGAGATCGTCGCGGCAGACGTCGACGCAGGCGAAGTCGGCGGCGATGCCCTTGGCGCGGGCACGGGCGATCATCTCCGGCGCGAAGTCGATCGCCGTGACGCGCCCGGGCGCGACCTGCTCGGCCAGCCACGCGGTCGTCTTGCCCGTCCCGCACCCGACCTCCAGCACCGCCTGGCCGGCGCGCAGCGCCAGCAGGTCGGCGTGCTCGCTGAGCCGTGCGATCATCGTCCGGCCGGACGGCTCCTGGTCATCCCACGCTGCGGCCAGCGAGTCGAAGTACCCGATCCGCGGATCCTCAAAAGTCATACGAAATACCTCTTGCGTAATACCAACCAGTAATACTATCCTTTCATATTGTAAGACTAATCGCCTGGAGATTCAAGCCCGCCCCGTGGCGGCCCGCGGCCGGCGTTCTATGGGAGGATGTGACATGCCTGGCTATCGATCGCTTTTCGTTGTGGCTGTTGTCTTCGTCGCGACATCGCTTGCCCCGGCGGCGGGCCCGGACTGGACGGAGGTGCCGTTGGTCCGGCATGCCGCCTACCAGGCCGTCAATGCCAACGGCACCAGCGCGTACTCCGGCCAGTTCCCCATTCGCCTGGTCGGCGTGGTGATCAACAACACGGAGGACTGGCTGGACCCGACGCCCGCCCACGATCCGGGCGTGCACCTGTGGGCCATGGGCGGGCAGGCCGAGTTCTACGTCCAGGCGCTGACGACCTCGACGCTGGATGCCGTCGGCATCGAATACTACGACCCGGACGACGTCGGCGGGACCGCCTGCTGGATGGGGCAGAACTACGGCAACCACATCATGCACCAGGACCCGCTGTACAACTACACGGATGCCGAGTGGACGGCCGAACTGGGACGGCTGAACCTGCTGGGCGGCGACGGCGTGGCCGATCCGATCCGCGCCGGCGACCTGGTCGAGATCCGCGCCCGCGGGGGCCTGCATTACCAGGGCAAGATGAATGTCAATGAAATGCACTCCAACGACCCGGCGAACGATTTCGAGATCGTGCGCCTCGCCGCCGGGTTCGGCCTGCCCGACCCGACACCGCTGACGCTGGCGGCGCTGAAGACCGCCGACGATGCGTTCATCTTCGATCCGACACGGCAGACCGGGGGCGAAGGCTACCAGTCCACGCGGGTGCAACTGCGGGGGGTGTGGGTGACCGATTCGGCCGCCTGGACGGCCGATACGGATCTCACCGTCACCGACGGGACGCGGACGTTCACCGTGCACCTGGGGCTCAACCCCAGTTTCGACGGCACGCCCCCGTTCGCCCCGGGCGAGCCGTTCAACGTGGTGGGCATCCTGGACCAGGCCGCCTCGGACGGGGTGTTCAGCACCGACGGGTATCAACTGCTGGCCATGAACGCCGCGGCCTTTACGCCCGCCTCCCCGCGTTGCCCGGGCGACGCCGACGGCGACGGAGACGGCGGCCTGGACGACTTCGCTATTCTCAAGCGGAACTTCGGGCGGCTCGACGCGACCGTCGATGAGGGAGATTTCGACGGGGACGGCGACGTCGACCTGGACGACTTCGCCATCCTCAAGCAGAACTTCGGCCTCCCGGCAGAGGCAGGCCGGTAGCGGGCGATGCCGAGCGAGGGCGCCATGACCGGCCGACGCGCTGCACGCGGAACGGGGTTCACGTTGATTGAACTGCTCATCGTGGTCGCCATCATGGCGCTGCTGGCGGGCATCCTGCTGCCGTCCGTGGCTCGGGCGAGGCGGTTGGCGAAGATCACCAAGGCCCACGCCGAGCTTCGCGGCATCACGGTGGCGGTGGAGATGTACCGGCAGGTCCACGACGATCAGCTGCCGCCCACCCGGTTTTCCTGCAGCAGCCGGACGGCCTACGACCTGCCCGTGGAGTTGGTCACGTTCCTGCCCAGCGGACGCGAGAACGACCTCGAGGTCGTTCGGATGTACGACCCCTTCGTACCGGACCAGACCTACCGGTACCGGGCGGTCGGGGCGGCGATCATGAACGAGTCGACCATCCTGCCCAACGCCGCCACGCTGTGGATCCCCGACGGGTTCGGCGACGACGAGGCCGAGACGGGCCGCTACTGCAGCGACCCCCGGACCAGCCCCGTCCTGTACGCCGTCTGGAGCATGGGGCCGGTTCCGCAGTCGCCCCGCTTCGATATCCCCGGGCGGCTGCCGCTGCCGGAGCGGTACTGGCTCAAGGCCGGCTTGAACGACGGGGTCATCGTGCACTACCAGGATGCCAGGCGCCGGCTCCACATGAGCCCGTAAGACGCTCACGCGGCGACGGCCCGCCGGCTTACAGTGCCCCGTAACGTTCCAGGCCTTCGGCAATGCGATCTTCGTCATCGGGCCGGCGGCCGCCGGTGATGAGGATCAGCCCCTCGGCGGTGCCGAGCTGGTCGGCGATGATGTCGAGGTCGTCGAGGGTGCCGAAGATCTGGATCCGCTTGCCGGCGGCGTGGATCTTGCGGAAGACCTCGGGCCATTCGCTGATCGGCGGGCTGCCGGCGCCGGGGATCCACTGGACGCCGCACAGGGCCTCGATCTCCAGCAGGGAATCGAGGTGGGGCAACTGGCCCGGACCGTCGAGGTGGTAGAAGGGGTGGACGAGCTTGGCGCACGTGGCCGCCAGCTCCGGCTTGACGAACTCGTCGAACATCGCCGGGGAGATCATGTAGCAGAAGTCGCACTGGAGCATGTAGTAGGGCTGCTCGGAGAAGATCGGCGTCCAGGCGGTGTAGCCGGGATTCGTCGGCTGCAGGATGGCGTCGAACTCGGCGAAGTAGCGCAGCCACAGCTGGTGGGCCTCCCACGTGAGGCGCTTGATCTCGTCGGGGCAGTCGTACAGGTCCAGCAGCAGCGCCTCGCCCGGCCGAAAGCTGGAGAGGATGTCGAGGTTTCCGCCCAGGTCGGTCATGCCCACCTGGACCGCCCCCTGCCAGCGGTCGATCGCCGCCTGCATCACGGCCTTGATCCGCTTGAGCCAGGGGGTGTCCGGGTCGTAACGGAAGTGCAGGTCAGGCGCCTTGCGCTGTTCGGTCGGATGGTACCAGACGGTATTGCCCTCGAGCTGCGGGTCGAGACGGCAGCCCAGCAGCGCGGCGATGACGCCGGCGCCGTAGTTCGGCCAGATCGAGGGGAAGGCATCGCCGAGGTACGTCACCGTCGACAGGTTGTAGTCCCAGCGGTCGACGATCGCCTCGGGCGGGACGGACGGATCGTAGAAGGGCACGAACGCGTGGGCCGGCAGGTCCGGCTCCGGACGGCCCGGGTCGCGGCCGCCGACCGTCGCGTGAATGAGCGGCCGGTCCAGCGTGCCGTCCCACCAGGCGCCGTAATTCCGTCGGATGGTCTCCCAACGCGCCGCGGTAAACCCGATAGCCATCGCTACCTCCTTCGTGGACCGTCCAGGGATACCCAGACGGCCGCCGCGATGCAAGGGCGCAGCGCCGAAGCGGCGTGGGGGTTTGGCGCCGACGATCAAGCAAGTGAGAGCCCGACAACGCGTCCGATCACGCCGCCGGGCGACCGAAGTGCCGGTCTGTGTCCGGGCGCCGGATGCCACTCGCCCGACCGCCGGCGGCGCCGGCGTCGTAGTGCTGGCCGGCCATGGCATCGAGGCGGTCGCCGGCGGCCGCCAGCAGGGTGGCCATCGCCGCCGCCAGGGCCAGCAGCGCCCACGCCGCCGCCGCGACCTGCGCCCCGATCGCCAGGATCGCGCCGCCCACGACGAGGTAGATGGCGGTGTAGATCGTGCTCGTGACCTTGCCCATGGTCTTACCTCCGCTTCGACAACGCACCGGCGGTGGTTCCGCCGCAAAGCAAGCGAATCACGATGACGGCAACGACCAGGCCGCCCCCGGCGGCGGTCGTCCGGGGACTTATACGGGGACGAGCCACGCCCGGTTCGCGTTCGGCCGGCCCTCACTGCCAGGATGGCACCTTGGTGCCGTGTTGCGCGGGAGCGGCCGCGGAGCTGGACCTCGGCGGCGTTTCGCTCGTAACGCAAGGCAAGTTAATGGCGTAGAGAGGGCCCGCACTGCTGCCCGCCTGCCGGGTGGCGTCGTGGCACGGCGATTGCTTAGTGATGGGTGAGAGTCGTGTGAACGAGCATGCAGGAATGATCAACAGGAGGTGCGCGATGAACGGTTTCGGATGGCAAGGGTTGTGGAATCCGTGGCGTGTGCTCCAGGACATGGAGCGACAGATGAGCCGTCTGCTGGGCCAGTTCGGCGGCGGGCGGGCCGCGGCGTTTCCGCCGGTGAACGTGTACAACGAGCCCGACGGCGCCGTGGTCACGATGGAGCTGCCCGGGGTGGACCCGGCGGACCTGGACGTGAGCGTGAGCCACCGTTCGCTGACGGTTCGCGGCGAGCGGGTCGGCGACCAGGGCGGCGAGGGCGACACATGGCACCGCCGCGAGCGGGCCTTCGGCCGCTTCGCCCGCAGCATCGATCTGCCCTTCGACCCCGACCCGGACCATGTCGAGGCGACCTGCCGCGACGGTGTGCTGGAGATCCATGTCCGCCGCCACGAGGCCGCCCAGCCCAAACGGATCACGGTGCAGGCTTGAATGGGGACAGTCACAAGGCAACCAGTCTCGCCAGGAGGTGCAATCATGGCTGAAGCGACTATGGAACACAACATCGAGAAGAACAGCGATACCGAGCTGCAGCAGCAGGGTGTGGAGCCGACACGCGAAGGCCGCGTGTTCGTGCCCCCGACGGATATCCGCGAGACGGACGAGGCGATCGTCCTGACCGCCGACATGCCGGGCGTGAAGCCCGACGGTGTGGAGGTAACGCTCGACAACGGCGTGCTGACCGTTCGCGGCACCGTCGGGGATGACTATCGTCGCGAAGGCGCCGCCTACGCCGAGTACGACGTCGGCAACTACCATCGCGTGTTCTCGGTTCCCGACGCGATCGACCACGACGGGATCGAGGCGAAGATGAACAACGGTGTCCTCACCCTCACGCTGCCGCGAAAGCAGCCGCGACGCAAACGGATCGAAGTCAAGTAGACAGCGGCGATCGAACAGGAATGTCGACTGTCCACGTGAACGGCAACGGCACTGACGCGTCGATGCGTCAGCGCCGTTCGCCGTTGACCTGGATGGTGGATTCCTTGTTGGATATCGGCTGGCGGGGGGGTTATCCTCTCGCTCTGGTGACGAGGTCATCCACCTGCGAGAGGATCGCCCATGCCGTCGATCGACCATGCCGTCCCCGCCGAGGCCGTGACGGGCGGGCCGGGGGAGTATTATTTCGGATACTACAACGTCAGCCCGTGGGACGCATCGGGGCGGCACCTGCTGGCGCTGGAGGCGGAGTTCTTCGACCGCCCGCAGCGGCCGGGCGACGTGGCGCGGATCGGGATAATCGACACCGCAGACGGCTGCGCCTGGCGGACGGTGGGCACGACGCGGGCGTGGAACTGGCAGCAGTCGTGCATGCTCCAGTGGCTTCCCCCGGCGTATGACCGCCGGATCGTCTATAACGATCTCGAGGACGGCGTCGTCGTCACCCGCCTGCTGGACGTGGCCGACGGTGCCACCCGCACGCTGCCGCGGGGGACCTACTGTCTCAGTCGCGACGGCATGCAGGCGATCAGCCTGAACTTCGGCCGCGTCCACGTCACCCGCCCGGGGTACGGCTACGTCACCGCCCCCAACCCCACCGCCGGGGTGCTCTGCCCGGACGACGACGGGCTGTGGCGGATGGATCTGACCACCGGCGAGCACGAGCTGATCCTTTCCCTGGCCGACCTGGCCGCGCTGAAGCCCAGGGACACCATGGACGGGGCGGTCCACTGGGTCAACCACATGCAGTTCAACACCGACGATACCCGCTTCGCGGTCCTCCACCGCTGGAAGCGCCCCGGCGTGGACCGCACGTGGTTCACCCGCCTGCTCACCGCCGCACCGGACGGCAGCGACGCGCGGATCATCGTCGACGACGGGGTCATGAGCCACTTCGACTGGCGGGATGCCCGCCACATCACCGGCTGGGGCATCGCCGGCGCCGTCAGCCCCGAGCGGCACTATTACACCTGGGACGACCGCGACGGGTCGGCCGAGCCGCTCGGCACCGACGTACTCGACTGCGACGGCCACTGCTCGTTCTCGCCCGACCGCCGGTGGATGCTCACCGACAGCTATCCCCGCGCCGAGACGCACCAGCGGGAGCTGATCCTCTACCGCATGGCCGACAATACCAAGGTCATCATCGGTCGGTACTACTCCCCGCCGGAGATGAAAGGTGAGATCCGCTGCGACCTCCACCCCCGCTGGGACCGCACCGGCACGCGGGTCTGCTTCGATTCGCTGCACGAAGGCCGCCGCCGGATGTACGTGGCGGATGTGAGCGAGGTGGTCGGCGAGGCTTAGGGCCCCGGGTCCGGCTCAGTAGGCCCCGTACGTGCGGGCCGTCTCGATCATCGCCCGCAGGTTGGCGTCGGGCGTGTCACGGCCGCACTGGTCGCCGGTGGAGAGGATGAACCGCCCGCCGGTCGCGGTGTCGTCGATGGCCCGACGGCTGGCGGCAACGACGTCGTCGACGCTGCCGCGAAGCATGACGTCGGTGGTGTGCAGGTTGCCCTTGAGGACGAGGCTGTCGCCGTAGCGGCGCTTGAGGTCGGCCAGGTCGCAGTCGCCCATGGGGGGGATTTCCAGCGGGTCAATGACGGTCAGGGAAGTCTCCTCGGCGAAGATCCTCACCAGGTCGGCCTCCGGGCCGCACGAGTGCACGTGGGTGGGCATGCCGGCGGCGGTGGCCAGCTCGATGATCCGCTTGACGGCCGGGAAGGCCACCTTGCGGAACATGTCGACCGTCTGGAACACCAGCGTGCCCGACGCGCCGACGCAGAGGAAGTCGGGCTTGTCGTCGAGGGCCATGATCCGCGCGAAGCGGCGCTCGGCGGCCTCGATCCGCTCGGCGGCCCACCGGTCGTGCTTGTCGGGGTTGTCGAAGTAACGGAAGATGCCCTCCTCGCCGCTGAACGCCAGCGAGCTGCAGACGGAGACGCCCACGAGGCCCTGGTCGCCCATGAGCCGCTTGACCCGCGTCAGGCCCGCCGGGCCGAGATCCACCCACTTGACGCCCTCGACGGGCTCGTACCGCCGCGGCACGGGCGGCAGGCCCACCTTCGCCGGCGCCACGCCCCGCGACGGCGGGTCGCCGACGTAGTAAACAGTGACGGTATCGGCCCAGCGGCGCCTGCCGTCGTCCCTCCACGCCTCCTGCGTGATGATCCGCTCGGGCGTCCGCGCGACAATGAACCGCTCGACCGGGGGGCGGACGGCGGGGACGTCCTCGTCGAACCGCAGCGGGAAGTACCCATCCATCAGGGCGTCGAAGTCGAAATGCTTCGCGCAGGCGATGTACGCCTCCCACGGCGGCGGGTCGTTGTACAGGTACAGGTCCCAGAAGGGCTTGCCCGTCAGGCGGCAGGGGATCATGTTCGACGTGTCCGGCGAGGCGGGCACGCAGTCGGGGAGGTCTCCGGCCAGGACGGTTTGAAGGCGTTGGCGCGGCGTCATGGGGTCACTCGGGGTTGTCCGGATCAACGGCCGCTCGGAGGGCGTCGAGGTAGGCGGTCGGATCGGGTTCGAATTCCAGCGTGTGCGCCCCGGCCAGCACGCGGGTGGTCAGGCGGCCGCCGGTGAGGCGCTCGAGCATCGCTTCGGTGGCGCGGTTGTCGATGATCCGGTCGCGGTCGGCCAGCAGCAGCGTGGTCGGCGTCTTGATCGTCCCGTCCGCGGCGGCGGCCAGGCGCCGATCCATCAGGTGACTGACGGCCAGGAACCGCGCGGTGGCGCGGGTGAGCCGGTGCGGGTCGTCGGCGATGAACCGCCGCCGGTCGGGCGTGTCGGTGAACAGGGCCGGGTCGTTGAGGGGGATGGGAAACCGCCGGCGGGGCCGCACCACCGCGCAGGCCGCGACCGCCAGGCGGAGCTCCAGCGGCAGTGTCACCCGCGGCGCCAGGCCCGGCGCGACGAGCACCATCGTCTCCAGCCGTCGCCGGCGGGCCGGATCGAGCGCCCAGCAGAGGGCATACTTGCCGCCCCAACTGATGCCCAGCAGGTGAATCCGTTCGCGGCCGCTGTCGGCGAGCGCGGCCGCGACGGCCCGGTCGAGGTCGTCGAGCAACGCACCGACCGACCGGGCATGCCCGCGGTCGTCGGTGTTGGCGCCGCTGCCGCGACGGGTAACGCTGTAAACCGTGTGGCCGGCGGCGGCTAGCGTCCGGGCGGCGGTCTCGAACCACCCGGGGTGGCTGGCGATGCCGTGCAGCAGGACCACCGGCGGCCGGGCCGGGGCGTCGCCGCCGGGGCGGAAGACCACCAGCGGCGACGTGGCGTCCCGCAGCGCCAACGGCAGCACCTCCACCGATGAAGCGGCGGCGGCGGGGTGGGGTTGGGAAAAGTTCATGTCTAGAATGCTGTTAGTCAACAGGTGCCCGATGTGTGACGATAAGTCTCCCATGGCATTCCCGGCCCGCGCCCGATCGGATGACAGCCCGGCAGCCCTGCCGGCGCTCATCCAGTCGCTGCTTCGCCGAGCGCCCGGCGAGCCCGGCCGCCTGCGCGCCCGGCGGGTGATGCTCCTGCTGGTCCTGCTGGCGATGCTCAACGCCTTCGACCTGACCTGCACGATCGCCGTCCGCCATCACGGCCTGTTCGAGGAGGCCAACCCCGTCGCACGGCCGCTGATGGACCGTCCGATCCTGATGGTCCTGTTCAAGGTGTCGCTCGTGTCGTTCGCCGCGGCGATCTTCTTCACCTATCGCACCCGCCGGGTGGTCGAGCTGGCCTGCTGGTGCGTGTGCACGCTCTACGTCGTCCTGGCGTTCCTCTGGGCCCAGCAACTGCACTAGCTCAGCGTCCTCCTATAGCCGGCCGGCAAGCCTATCACGCCTTGTCATCGAACTCAAAGGGTATCGGCGCCAGCGAGCGGGGCCGGTGACGGCCGACGTTGACCAGCAGGCCCAGCGCCACGCCGTTGACCAACAGGCTGGACCCGCCGTAGCTGATCATCGGGAGGGTCATGCCGGTGACGGGCATCAGCCCGGTGGTCATGCCGATGTTGATGAAGATCTGCGCCGCCAGCAGGGCCAGCACCCCCGCCGCCAGCAGGCGGCCGAAGGGGTCCCGCGTGGAGGCGGCGACATCGGCGCCGAACAGGAAGATCACCCCGTACAACGCCAGCACCGTCGCGCAGCCGACGAACCCCCATTGCCCGCCGATGACGGCGAAGATGAAGTCGGTGTGGTCGTCGGGCAGCATGCTGAAGTACGCGTGCGTCGAGCGCCACGTCCCCCGCCCGACCCATTGACCCGAGCCGAGGATCATCGTCGACCAGTACTGCTGGTAGCCCGTGCCGGCGCGGATCCGCGGGTCGCCCTGCCGCAGCCATCCGCTGATCCGCTGGACCTGGTAGCTGCCGCGGCCGCGGCGCTCCATGAACCACAGCGACAGCGGCTGAATGTCGTAAGGCCGTCCGTCGCCGATCCGCACGCGACAGTACGCGATCGGCACCACCGGCCGGTCCCACCAGCCCAGGCGCTCGTCGACGGCGTAGACGGTGACCGGCCCCACGCGCGACGCGACGAACCGGTCGCGCTGCCGGTCGAACGACTCGCCGTCCACGCCGCGGGGCACCGGCCAGAGAACCACCCCCGCGCCGAGGCCGACGATCACCAGGAAGTGCCGCACCCGCGCCCCGGCCAGCAGCAGCATCGCCATCAGCGTCGGCAGCAGCAGCAGCGCCGTGCCCAGGTCGGGCTCGGCGAGGATCAGCGCCAGCGGCACCAGCGTCATCACAAACGGCGCCACCAGCCCCCCCAGCCGCCGGGTGTTCTTGCGGTACCGCAGGTACCACGCCAGTGTGATGATCGTCACCAGCTTGGCCAGCTCGGACGGCTGGAACTTCGCCACGCCGGGCACCGGGATCCACCGGTGGCTGCCGTTGACGGCCGGGAAGGCGAAGACGGCGACCAGCAGCCCCAGCGTGACGGCCGCCAGCAGGTAGCCGGCACGGCCGATCCGCTGGTAGTGCACCGCCGACGCCGCGACGAACCCCACCGCCGCCACGCACGCGAAGACCGCCTGCTTGACGGCGAACCCGGCCAGGCTGCCGTCCACCTGCTCGGCCAGGTGGACCGACAGGACGCTGATGGTCATCAGCGCCGCCATTGCCGCCGGGATCGGCCAGCAGACGCCTCGGGCGTAATGTCGCATCGCTGGCAGCATGGTCACTCGTCGAAGTAGCCCAACTCCTCGCACCAGTCGATCATCGTCTCGGCCAGGGGGATGTAGTCGGCCCCGCCCTCGGGGGTGTTTTCCATCACGAACGCGAAGGCGATCCGCGGGTCGCTCCGCGGGGCGAACCCGGTGAACCAGGCCATGTTCCGGTCCGGCCGTCCGGTCTGGGCGGTGCCCGTCTTGCCGCACATGACCGCCCCGAGCCGTCGGGCGTGGCTGTAGCCGGTCTGGCTGGCCGGGTCGTTGATCACGCGGCACATCCCCTCGCGGACCACCGCGACGTGCTCGGCCTTGACGGGCAGTTGGCGGCGGACTTGGCGGTCTTCGCGGCCGAACACGAGCAGGGGCGAAACCCACAGCCCGTTGCGGGCGATCGTGGCGGTGGCGTTGGCGACCTGGAGGGGCGTGGCCTCCAGGTAGCCCTGGCCGATGGCGGTCGCCCGCGCGTCGCCGGGGTAGATCGGCCGCTCGTAATGGTCGCGCACCCACGCCGGCCCCGGCGCCAGGCCCGGGGCTTCGCCGGCCAGGCCCGTGCCGGCCGGTTCGCCGATGCCGAAGCGGCGCATCCAGGCGATAATCCGCTCGTAGCCGAGCTTGTCGGCGGTGCGGGCGAAGTAGGCGTTGCAACTGTGCATGATCGCCTCCGACAGCGCCAGCGAGCCGTGGCCGACCGACGACCAGCACCGGGGACGGCGCGGGTCGGCCCGACCCCGGCACAGGAAGGTCGTCGAGGGGGAGATCACCCCTTCGGACAGGCCCGCCAGGGCCGTCAGCGGCTTGACCGTCGACCCGGGCGGATAGCTGCAGGCGATGGCGCGGTGGAGCAGCGGAAGATTGGCCTTGTCGGCCACCAGCGACGGGAAGTCCCGCTCGTAGCGGTTCAGATCGTACGTCGGCGTGCTGACCAGCGCCAGGATCTCGCCGGTCGGCACGTGGAGCACGACGGCGGCGCCGTGGTAAGGCTGGCCGCTCAGCAGGTCGGTGAGGCGTTGCTGCAACTCGATGTCGAGCGTCAGGTGGACCGTCCGGCCGCCGGTGGGGGGCGTGCGCGTGAGCTGCTCGCCGCGCCGCACCGCCTGGCTGCCGCGAACGCCCCGCAGGACCGGCTCGCAGAGCTTCTCGACCCCCGCCACGCCGGCGGTCTCGGCCGGCAGGTAGCCCAGCAGCGGGTCGTCGGCGTGGGGGTCGGTCCGCAGGGTCTCGGCGTCGACCCGGCCCGTACGCCCGATCACGTGGCAGGCGATCGGCCCGTAGGGGTACCACCGCTGGGTCGACGCGACGACCGACGCGCCGATCATCTCCGCCAGCTCGCCCCGGCCGGTGACCGCCGCCTGCTCGTCGAGGCCGTTGAGTACGACGTGCGACTGGGTCTGCTCGGCCACCAGCGAGCCGACGGCCAGGCGGATCCGCTGCGTGCGGCCGATGATCGCGTCGGCGGCGCGGTCGATGTCGGCGCGGGGCCGTCCGGCCAACTCGGCGGCGCGGTCGAGGGTCCGGGCGGCCTGTTCGCTCAGCCGACTTCGGGCCTCGGCCTGCGACAGGTCGTGGCGTCGCCCGTAGCGGCGGATCCAGCGCGCCAGGAGCTTCGCCTCGCCGGTGGGGGCCAGGTCCGCCTCGACCCGCCGCATTGCCGCCGCCTCGCCGTGCCCGTCGCGCATCAACGCGGCACACCGGCGGCGGATCTGGTCCAGCAGCAGCACGCGGTACTCCACCTGCAGGGCGAAGCACGCCCGGTCGGTGGCGAGGATCCGCCCGTGGCGGTCGACGATATCCCCGCGGTGGGCCTGGAGTAGCCGCCGGCGGACCATCCGCTGCTCGACCCGCCGCGCGTAGTCGGCACCCCGGACCAGCTGCAACTGGGCCAGCCGCGCCAGGTTGATCACCAGGCCGAGCCCCACCAGGGCCAGGAACACGATCAGTCGCCGCTTGAACATGCCGCTCCGTCTGTCAAAAGCGTGTTTCCCTCGCGTCGGCTATCGCCGCCAGGACGGCTGGTCCATGATCAGCCAGTCGGTCCGCTTGCCGGCGGCCAGGACGGCCGGGGCGACGGCGCCCGTGCCCGTCGCGACGAGCAAGACCTGGAGCAGGTCCGACCCGAGGTGGACGGCCTCCGGGCGGACGTAGAGGTTCACGAACAGCCGTGCCGGCCCATGGGCGATCAGGCAGAAACCGCCCACCAGCAGCGCCTGGGTGAGGAGGCTGTCGGTGAACACCGCCGGGCGGATCTGGCAGATCAGCCCGGCCGCCATCGCGAACGTCACGGCGTGCAGCCCGAGCGGCACGCCGGTGACGGCCAGGTCGACCGACAGCCCGAGAACCCACCCGGCCAGGGCGGCGTCCGTGGCGTTGCGGGTCCGCAGGGCGACCAGCACCGCCAGGATCGCCGGCAGGTCGACGCCGATCACCAACCCCCCGCGCCCGACCGGAATCCGCACCGCCGCCGCCACCGAGACCTGCAGCGCCAGAACCACCACCACCAGGATGCCGAACGGCAGCCACCGCATCGTTACCGGCCCTCCCTGGCCAACGGCTGGACGATCGTCACCCGCCGCAGGTCCTCGAGGTCCGCCTCCGGGTCGATTCGCAGCCGGACGTGCTTGGGGCTGTCGGCCACCGGCTCGACGGTGCGCACCGTGCCGATGCGAATGTTCATGGGCAGGAACCCGTCGCGGCCGCTGGTGATCACCCAGTCGCCCGGCTCGATGCCGTGTCGGGCCGGGACGGCCGCCGTCACCAGGTCGTGGCGGCGGCCGAACAAACTGACCGGGATCGGCTCATCGCTCCGCTGCAGCGGCCGCCGGACCATCAGCGTGCGCTCGCCCTCGGGCTGTTCGACGGTGATCAGCCGTTGGCGGTCCGGGTAGAACAGGCGGACGACCAGCCCGCGGGCGCTGAAGTCCGGGTCGGTGATCAACTGCAGGTGGGCCGTCCACGCCCCGCTGGAGACGATCCGCCCGACAAGGGCCGATTCGCTCAGGGCCGCGACGTTCTCGGGGATCGCCGTCGGGCGGTTGATCAGCAGCCCCCGCGTGGTGACCGGCGCGCCGGGCGTCGGTCGCGACGACGTGCGAAGCAGCGCCGCATCGTCCCAGACAGTGGCGCCTTCGCCGATGACGGTGGCGGGCAGGAGCTTGCAGGGGAAGGTCTCGCCGAGCATCCCGCGTGTGCGGCGGACCGCGTTGAGCTGCTGCTGCTGGTCGGCGATCATCTGTTCGCAGACCGCCAGCCGGCGCCTCGTCGACCGGTCCATCTCCGCCAGCAGGTGATCGCGAAGGGGACCGTTGGCCCGAAGGATCTCCCGGACGGTCTGCGTGTCGCAGTCGTCGTGGAGCAGATCGCCGATGTTGCGGCCGATCGCGTCGCAGACATAGAGCCCGCTGTGGCTGATCGGCGCCAGCAGCGGCGCCAGCAGCTCCCGCGGCCGGTCCGGCCCCCGCGGCAGGGCGAAACACGACACGACCGACAGGGCCAGCAGCCCCTGGAGCACATGATGATCTGTCAACCGCTTGCGCCGCATAGCCGCATGATACAGAATAAGCGGTGGCGATTGCAGATGGGAAGCGAAGGAAACGAGACGAGGGGACTGTTGTTTCTGCCGTCAGAACTGGTCGCGATCGGATTCCATGGTCTCTTTCCAGGTTTCCAGGTTTTCCAGGTAGATCGCGGTGCCGCGGGCGACGCAGGTGAGCGGGTCGTCGGCGAGACGGCATTCCAGGCCGGTGGCGTTGCCCAGGACGGTGCTCATGCCCCGCACCAGCGCGCCGCCGCCGGCCAGGACGATGCCGTTGTCGACCAGGTCGGCTGCCAGTTCGGGCTCGGCCTTCTCCAGCGTGCGGGTGACGGTGTCGATGATCGCCCCGATGGGCTCCTTGAGCGCCTCGCGGACCTCTTCGGAGGAGATCATCGTCTTGCGGGGCAGGCCGCTGATCATGTCCCGCCCGCGGACCTCGAGGGTCAGCTCGGTCTCCAGCGGAGCGGCCGAGCCGATTTCGATCTTGATCCGCTCGGCGGTCTGCTCGCCGACCATGAGATTGTAGGTGCGCTTGAGGTGGTTGGCGATCGCCTCGTCCATGTCGTCGCCGGCGACGCGGATCGATTCGCAGACGCTGATGTCGGCCAGCGACATGATGGCCACCTCGGTGGTCCCGCCGCCGACGTCGACGATCATGCTGGCGGTCGGCTCGGCGAACGGCAGTCCGGCGCCGATGCCGGCGGCCTTGGGCTCGTCGACGAGGTACACCCGCCGCGCCCCGGCCCGCTCGGCCGAGTTGAGCACCGCACGCTTTTCCACCGCCGTGATGCCCGACGGGACGGAAATAACCACTCGCGGCCGCCGGAAGCTCGCCAGACGGCCGCCATGCACCTTGCGAATGAAGTAGTTGAGCATCGCCTCGGTGATGTCGAAATCGGCGATGACCCCGTCCTTCAGCGGCCGGATCGCCGTGATCGACCCGGGCGTCTTACCGAGCATCTCCTTGGCCACGAGGCCGACGGCGTTGCCGTTCTGGAGCACCACATTCGTGCCCCGGCGCACCGCCACCACGCTGGGTTCATTGAGCATGATGCCCTGACCGCGCACACAGACCAGGGTGTTGCACGTGCCCAGGTCGATCCCCATGTCGGCGGAGAACAGCCCTAGAATGGAATTGAGAATCACGACCCTGTGTCTCCAGCGCAATGGGCGAAGCCACGCGGCCCGCCGCCGGGCCTGTTGATGGGCGCCTCCCCCGACGGGCGCGACCGACCGCCCGCGCCGGTGGGGTGGCGATTCAGCTCGGCACGTTCAGGTTCTTGAACAACTGCCCGACTGTGAAGCCGTAGTCCTTCGTGAGGGTCACGAACACGGTAATGCACGCGGTCAGCATGAACAGCACCGCGACCATCAGCAAGACAGTGTACACGTCCGGCTCGGCCTTGACCACGGGGCCGCCAGGAGTTCCGGGAACTCTGCTCATGGGTGAACTCCTTTCCGCTCTAGTCCACGTCCAGGTTCGTGGTGGCCCTGTCGCGAGCCTGGGGCTGCACCTGAACCTTGCTGAGCAGGCCGGCGCAGTTGTTGGGTTCCACCTCGGCGACTTCCAGTTCGCCGATGAAATCGTCCCCGCGATAGAGGATGAACCGCATGCCTTCCTGCACCCCGTCGGCCGACCCGACGTTCAACTGGGCCACCTGGTGGGCGGCGTCGACGGCGGTGACGCGGCCGCTGATGGCGGTCGTCGGCACCGGGGCCGCTTCGTCCAGCGCCAGGCCGGTGCCCGCCTGGGCGAGCCGCTGCTCCAGTTCGAGGATCTTGCTCTCGGCCTGGGCCAGCAGCCCGGCCTTGACGGCGACATTCTGGCGGGCCGTCTCCAGGTCGCGGGCCAGTTCCTGGGCCTGCAGCGTGGTGCGACGATGCTGATCGGTCAGGACCTGGACGGTCTCGTTGCGATCATCCAGTTGCTGGGTGAGCAGGGTGTTCATCTTCGTCTGCTGGTCGACGGACGCCCGCAGGCCGACCAGGTTGGCCGAGAGGGTCTCGTGCTGGCTGACCAGCCGCTCGTTCTCGGCCTCCAGCCGATCGTTTTCGGCGTTCAGCACGGCGATCTGCCGGGAGGCGTCCCGCTGGCTCTGGTTCAGTTGGGCCACCGCCTCCTCCCGGTCCAGCTTGGCCTGGTTGGCCACCTGGATCTGCTCGCTGGTCTTCGCTTCGGCGACGGCCGTCCGCTCCCGTTGGGTCTCGAAGGCCTGCTTGTAGTTGGGCTGGCCCACGGAGTACTGGATGAACAGCACCGATGCCATGATGCACAGGAGGGACAAGGCTACGATGAGGATTTTTGTCAAGGTATTCAACAGCCTACTCCTTTGGGGGCACTCAGCCGAGGCCGGTTCGTCAAGCAACCCTACCGTGGCGGGCACGTCCAACCCAGGCGGGAACAACGAACAGACGACCCGCACCCGCGTTCGGCTCTGTCGATTGTAGGATCGCCGATGCGCAAGTCAAGCATTTTTGACCGGCGAAAACCGCCCGGGCATGGAGGCCCGAAAGCTGGGCCTTGGGGGCCACGCCGAGCCCTGCAGCCCGTAGCCTCCTGCTGTCGTTCTCAGTCCCGCATCGGGGCCGTCCGCATGGCCGGCGCCGGCTGCGTCGCCGGCGACGCGTCGGCCTCGTCGTCGGCCGGCGCCTCGGCGACGGCATCGTCCGCCGCCTGGACGTGCACGGCCGGCGGCTGGGCCGCGGCCGCCGTCGCCTGGGGCGTCTGCGACAGGAGCATCAGGATGCTCTGCGCCGCCGAAACCGCCACGGTCGGATTGGGGCTGTCCAGCAGGTCGGTCAGGACGTCCACCGCGGCCGTCTCGCCCACATGGCCCAGCGCAAGTGAAGCAACTGACTGCAATTGCTGGACGTTCTCGACCGAGAGCGATACCGGCTTGTCCGAGGAGAGCTGCGAGAAGCCCTCGGGGTCCTCGATCGCGCTGAGGAGCATCCAGTAGGCCCGGCTGTCGCCCAACTGGCCCAGCGCGCCGCCAGCCACCAGCCGCAACAGCGGCGGCTGGGTCTCGTCGATCGCCCAGAGGACCGCGTGCTTGGCCCGCGGGCCCCCGGCCCGCCCGAGGGCGGCCACGGCGGCCATCCGTTCGTGGGGCTCGCCGATGTGGGCGAAGTTCATCAGGATCCCGTAGCTGCGCTCGTCACCGAGCTTGGCGAGACTCTCGGCGATCTGCAGGCGGACGCCGCGGTTACGTTCGACGTCCATGCGGCTGCTCAGCGGGCCGATCGCCGCGTCGGAGCCGAACTTGCCCATCGCCATGGCCGAGTTGGCCCGCACCTCCGCCGAGGCATCGTAGAGCATCGGGCCCAGCAGCGGCGCCCGCGAGTCGTCGCCCAGCCGATGCAGAGCGTAGATGACCCCGCACAGGACGTTCTTGTCGGTGTCGGGATCGTCGGCCATTGCCTGGAGCTTCTCCATCGCCGGGGCGTAGGCTAGGTCGCCGATCCCCATCGCCGAGGCGAACTGCACCGCGACGGCCCCGTCGTTCAGACCGGCCATCAGAATCCGCCCGGCGTTGGGAGCTTCGGTCATCGCCAGCGACTCCACCGCGCGGGCGCGCAACTGGCCGTCGGACGAGGCCGCGGCCTTGTAAAGGACCCGCTCGGCCCGCGCGCGGGCGCTGGCCGCACTGGTCTGCATCCGGCCCGGCGCGCCCGCCAGCCGGCCGCACCCGCCCAAGGCGACGGTGGCTAAAGCCAAAGCCGCCACCAGGATCCCACCTCGTTTGCTTGTCATGTCGTCTTCCTCATCCGCTTGGCGCGATGGCCGCGCCACCACAGAACAGACCCCAATCCCACCGCCGCGATACTGCAAAGCTGCGCGGCAAGATCACCCACCACACTGTACAGGCTGCGACGGCTGTCCACAAGGAGTTGTTGAACAGCTGTCCCCGTTGCCATTTTCCCCTGCAGCGTTGCCGGGTCGATCCGGCCGGTCGAGTCGACGAAGCCGCTGATGCCCGTGTTGACCGCACGGACGACCGGGACGCGATTCTCGATCGCCCGAAAGACGTACGCCGTCAGGTGCTGGTCCAGCTCCGTGCTCGCCCAGCGGGTCTGGCCGAACGGCCAGATGAACCATCCATCGTTGGAGATGTTCACCAGCACGTCGATTCGCTTGCCCCGCCGGTCGTGGGCCAGGCGACGGCAGACGCGGGCGAAGGTGCCCTCGTAGCAGATTGCCGTGGCGATCGGCCAGGACCGCTCACCCGTGCCGATGTGAAACCGCGTGTACCGCTCGCCCGGCGTCGACTGGTGCATGACGTCCGGGACGAACCATCGCAGCGCCCGGTGCAGCCGGGGGGCGGCGTGCTCGAAGGGCACGTACTCGCTGAACGGCACGCAATGGATCTTGTCGTATGTGCCGACCACGTCGAGGGTTTCGTCGTTAGGGGCCATCAGCAGCGCCGAGTTGAACAGCCGTCGTCCGCCGGCCGCGGTTGCATCGCGCCGGAGCGTGGTGCCGCCGGCCAACAGGGGGGCATCGAGCATGTTGAGCAGTCCGGCGAGCTGGCGATGCATTCCCTGCATCGTCCGGATGGTCGCGCGGTCTTCACCGTCGTAGGCCATGGGGTCCAGCGCCGACCAGCGCTTGCCGGTGCTCCATTCGCGGTCGAAGGAGGCCGGCAGAACCGTCTCGGGCCAGACGACCAGGTCGAGCCGGCCCCGCGGCAGCGTGGCGGTCAGGGCGACCAGTTCGTCGAAGTCGATGGACCGCGGGGTGTAAAGGTCGATTGGGACGGCACTTTGAACGATGCCCACGGTCGGGCCGGCCGTGGTGGTCCGCGGCGTCTGCCGCAGGCGAAACGTCCCGTAGCCCAGCAGGCCGCCCATCAACACGACCGCGGCGACAGCCCCGGCGATCAGCCGTCGCCGCGCGCCCGACCGGCGGTACACCGCCAGCGCCGCGTCGGCGACCAGGCCGTTGACCAGGGCCACCATGAACGTCACGCCGTACACCCCGGTCACGTCGGCCACCTGGATCAAGCCGAGCCAGCGGTACTGGCTGTGGCCGAGGAAGAACCAGGGGAACCCGCTGAGCAACCACGCACGGCCGTACTCCAGGGCGACCCAGGCGACCGGTAACACCAGAAACAGCGGCAGCTTGGCCGCCCACGCCCGACGGACGACCCACGCGCCGACCGCCCAGAAGCCGCTGACGACGATCGCCACGCCGAGATACCCGATCACGGTCACCCACGTCAGCCAGTACAGGCCGATCATCGCGGCGACCAGCCCGGTCGCCCATCCGGCCCACAGGGCCGTCCTGCCCCGCCCGGCGGCCACGGCGACCGCCCAGGGCGCGAGGATGACGTAGGCGAGAGCCGCCCCGTCCAGGGGCGCGAAACAGACCGACCACCCCGCCGCCGTGACGGCGCACAACAACCACACCCGCCGGCGACTCAGCGGCTGCGCATGCGGCAACGGCTCGGTCGCGGTCGCTGTCGCACCGAGGTCGGAGGTCGCGGCGTTGGTCTGCTCAATCGCCCGTGCCAATGGGGGTCTTACGGTCGAAGTAGTCTCGCGGGTCGGCCACGTGTCCGGCTACGGCGCTGGCCGCGGCCGTCAGCGGCGAGGCGAGGAAGATCGCGGCGTCCTTCGAGCCCATCCGCCCGGGGAAGTTACGATTGGTCGTCGAGATCACCTTGATCGCCGCATTCGCCCGCCCGAACGTGTCCGCCGGCCCGCCCAGGCACGCCGCACAACTCGCCGGGCCGATCCGGCAGCCGGCGGCGGCGAAGATCGACCGCAGGGACTGACCGCCCACCGTCAGCGTATCGAGCGCCGCGTCGACTTGCGTCGTGGCCGGCACGATGAACGTTTCGATCGCAACCTTCCTGTCTTTAAGGACATGCGCTGCGGCAAGGAAGTCGGTGACCTTCCCGCCGGTGCACGAGCCGATGTACGACCGGTCGAGCTTCACGTCCGCCAGCTCCCGCGCCGGCGCCCGCTTGTCCGGCGAATGGGGCTGGGCGACGGTGGGCTCCAGCTTGCTCGCATCGTAGGTGCGCGTTTCGAGATAGGTGGCGTTCTTGTCGCCGACCACCGGCTCGAAGGGCTTGTCGGTGCGCTGCTTGACAAATTCGAGCGTCTTGGCGTCGGGGGCGATGATCCCGTTCTTGCCGCCGGCCTCGATCGCCATGTTGCAGAGGGTCATCCGCTCGTCGATGTTCAGCGCGCCGACGGCTTCGCCGGCGAACTCCATCGCCCGGTAGGTCGCCCCGGCGGTCGAGATGTCGCCGATGACGTGCAGGATCATGTCCTTGCCCATGATGTAGGGCGGCAGCTCGCCGTCGAAGACGAACCGCATCGTCGCCGGCACCTTCAGCCACAGCTTGCCGGTGCCCAGCACGAACCCCGCGTCGGTATTGCCGATCCCCGTCGCGAACGCCCCGAGCGCCCCGTGCGTGCACGTGTGGCTGTCGGTCCCCAGCAGCACCTCGCCGGGGCGGACGTGGCCCTCTTCCGGCAGCGCTACGTGGCAGACGCCCTTGTAGGGCGTGTTGTTGGGGTCGGCGTAGGGCTCGGGCATCCCCTCCCCGGCGACGAAGTCGGGGTCGTAGTAGGATCGGATGCCCTGGGCCTTCACGAACTCCCGCAGGATCTCGATGTTGCGATGGGCCTTCGGCTCGGCGGTGAAGATATAGTGATCGGGGATGATCACCACCTTCTCCGGGTCGAACACCTTCGCATCCGCGCCGAACCGCTCGGCGAAGATGCCGATCGTCCCCGGTCCGCACACGTCGTGCGTCATCAGGACGTCCACGTCCACCCAGACATTCTCCCCCGGCGCCACGCGCTTGCGCCCGGCATGCCGTGCGAGGATCTTTTCCGTAAGGGTCATACCCATGGCAATGCTCCGTCTCGCTGCGGCCGCGCTTCGTCCGCACACGGCCAGGAAACTCGAAGTGTAGCCCCACGGGGGCAGGGAATCAACGGACGATACGCCCCGTCGTTGTCGCTCAGTCTGCCGCTTTCACCCGCCCGGGTCTTCCTCGGCGGCGTGGCGGCCCGCGGCGCGGGTGCGGTCGACGGCGCGGGGACGGCCGGCGATGACTTCGCCCATGGCCGTTTGGCGTTGCTGGCGGGCCCAACTGGCTTTGAGGATGTCGACGGTTTCGTCGAGGTCGTCGGTGAGCGTGCAGAGGTCGGCGTCGTTGTCGCTGATGTAGGCGTTCTTGTCGAGCATCATGCCGCGGATCCATTTCAGCAGGCCGCCCCAGTAGTCGGTGCCGATCAGGACGACGGGAAAGTGCTGGACCTTGGCGGTCTGGATGAGCGTCATCGACTCGAAGAACTCGTCCATGGTGCCGAACCCGCCGGGGAAGCAGACGAACCCGCAGGCGTACTTGAGGAACATCACCTTGCGGGCGAAGAAGTAATGGAAATCGATCGCTATATTGGCGTAGGGGTTGGGCTCCTGCTCGAACGGCAGGGTGATGTTCAGCCCCACCGACTGGCCGCCGGCATCGGCGGCGCCGCGGTTGGCCGCCTCCATGATGCCCGGGCCGCCGCCGGTGATGATGGCGAAGTTCTCCGCCGCGAGCATGCGGGCCAGTTGGCGGGCCCGCTTGTACAGTGGCGCGCCCTTGGGCGTCCGGGCCGAGCCGAAGATGCTCACCGCCGGGCCGATCTCGCTCATGACCTCGAAGCCCTCGACGAACTCCGCCATGATGCGGAACACCCGCCAGGGGTCTTCCCGCACGAATGAAGCATCGGTCATGGGCACTCGCTCCTGCGGACCGGTCCGCCGGCCGGCCCGAAACGAATCGGTTGACATTTGCACGCCGGAAAACACTAATGCTACCGGAACGGCTGGCGAGAGTCGATGGATTAGGGCTTGGATTTGGGATTTGGGACCTGTTCGCCGTTCGATCCTCAGACCTCCTCGCGGAGTAACGCATGATCGCAAGACTTATGCTCGCGGCGTTGGTGACGCCGCTGCTGGCCGGGTGCGGCGGATCGTATCTGGCGTCGCTGCCGGACGTTGTGGCGGCCGAGGGCGGCACGGCCCGCGTGGCGGCCCAGTTCCGCCGCCAGGAGGTCTGGCGTTTCGCTCCGCCGGTCGAGGACGCCGCCGTGACCGTCCGGGTCGCCGGCGGGCCGCGACGGGCGGCGTTTACCGACGCTGACGGCTGCGCGGCCGTCGACCTGACGGCGCCCGACGAGGCTGGCCGCTACACGCTGACGCTGCGCCACCAGGACCCCCGCGGCGTCGAGTTCACGGCCACCGGTCATCTTTATGTCCTCGATCCCCAACGGCTCGCCGTGGCTGTCGACTGGCGCTGCGTCACCGACGCCGCCGCCGGGCCCCTGCGGGCGCTGGGGAAGGCGGGCGTGCAGCTCGTCTACATTGTCAAAGGCGGCGCCGACAGCGACCGCATCGGCCGCACGCTCGAGGCGCGCGGCTTGCCCGATGGGCCGGTGATCAGTTGGGACGCCGATCGTTCCGAGATCACCGGCGCCCTGCCTGTGGCGCGCAAGTCCTTGCCTTCCCTAGTGATCCTCGCCACCGACCGCGCCGACCTCGCGGCCTGGGCCGCGCCGCTGCAGATGGCCGTCGCGGCCCCCTCGCCCGACTGGATCGCCCTGGCCGCCCGCGTCAGCCGCGCCGCCGCCGCGATGGGGACGGCGGATTTCGACGCGCTGAGCCTCCGCGACATCGAGGCGGCCCTGGCGCAGCCGTAGCGGTTCATCCGTCCTCCTGAAGAGGCCGGGGGCCGATGGGGCTGGGCCGTCATTCCGGTCCATTCTGTCCATTCCGCCCAAACGATAGCCAAGCCCGTCCCGTGTCGGTACCATCCCAGACGTGACCGACAGCGCACAGCGCGTCGTGGTGGTGTTGCCCACGTGGGTCGGGGACGCGGTGATGGCGACGCCCACGCTGCGGGCGATCCGCGCCCGCTTCCCGACGGCTCAGATCGCCTGGCTGGGCGGCCCGGCGGCCCTGGGCACGCTGGCGGGGCTGCCGTGGGCCGACGAGCACCTGACCGACCCGTCCAAGGGCGGTGGCCTGGGGGGGTTGCGGCGCGGGGCGGCGCTGCTGCGGCAGCGGCGGTTCGACCTGGCGGTGCTGCTGTCGAATGCCTTCCGCACGGCCCTGCTGTGCCGTCTGGGCCGCGTCAAGCGGCGGGTGGGCTACAACCGCGACGGCCGTCGCCTGCTGTTGACCGACCGCCTGACCGTCCCGCGGGATGAGCGGGGGCGCTTTGCCGTCGTGCCGGCCCTGGAGTATTACCTCGCCCTCGCCGAGTACCTCGGCGGTGATACGTCCGACCGGTCGATGGAACTGGCCGTCGAGCCCGGCGACCGCGCCGCCGCCGACGCCCTGCTCGGCGAGGCGGGTGTGCACGACGGCGAGCTGATCGTCATCATCAACCCCGGCGCCTCGTTCGGCGCCAGCAAGCTGTGGATGCCCGACCGCTTCGCCGCCGTCGCCGACGCCCTGATCGACACCCGCGGCGCGCGGATCATCATCAACGCCAGCCCGTCCGAGCGGACCATCGCCGCCGCGGTCGCCGACGCGATGGCCCATCGGCCGGCGATCAACTTCGCCGAGCGGGACAACACGCTGGGGCTGCTCAAGGCCCTCACGGCCCGCGCATCGCTGATGATCACCGGCGACACCGGCCCCCGCCACATCGCCGCCGCGCTCGATTGCGCAGTCGTGACGCTGTTCGGCCCCACCGATCCGTTCTGGACGGCGATCCCCTTCGTCCGCGAGCGGATCGTCCGCGTCGAGACCACCTGCGGCCCCTGCCAGCAGAAGACCTGCCCGCTGGCGCCGGGGCCCTCGTACCACCTGTGCATGCGGAAGATCACCCCCGAGATGGTCCTCGCCGCCGCCGAAGATCTGCTGGAGGAACGAGCGGCGGTCTAGCACGACAGCACTCCATTCGATTCCAACGCCCGAACCCCCCGAAACACTGCGAAACTGTCCGCTCGTTGTGCAATGGCGGCAGGGGGGGCTCTACGCACGCGGGTGATCGCCGGTAAGTGCCGTCTCTCGCCCCGTCGGGAAGGGAAACGCGTCGATCAGTCTGCGCTTGATCTCGCCGATCCCCGGTCGGTCGTAGCGGTCGATGATCTCCCGGACGGCCTGCGGGTCGATCTGCTCAGCGGTGAGGGGCGAGAGGTCGGCGTCCAGGCCGTAGATGCTGTAATAGTCACGGAACTTGAAGCCATTGCCGCGGATACGGTCGGACAGCGTGAGCCAGGCGTTGGGCACGCCGAACGCGTCGGCGACGACCAGGCCGTGCAGGCTCGAGGAGAGTACGCAGTCGCAGCCGGCGATACGGCGGACGACGTCTTCGACGGCGCCGAACACATCGATGATGACGGCGTGGCGGAACCGGTCGGCGATCATCGCGACCTTCGGATCGGCCCGGTCCTCGTAGTGCGGCACGATTCCCAGGGCGGCCGAGGGGGCCGTCGCGACGGCCCTGGGCCACAGCAGGTCCGCCAGCAGGCCTGGATCGCCGTAGACATCCAACCCGGGCGAAGTGACCAGCGCGGCGCTGTGGCGGCCGCGCACGGGGTGGTAGTGGAACCCGCCTGGCCGTCGACGGGTCGGCTCGATGAAGCCTGTTCCCCACACGTGGATGTTCGGAGGGAACAGGCGCCTGCGGAACCGGTCCAGCAGGCTCCCCATGGCGACCAGGTCGCAGTGCCGCCGGTCGGCGTAGACGACCGGACGGCCGGCGAGGCGTTCGACGAGGATCGGCGACATCGCGTCGCCGAAGTTTGGCTTCGATCGTGACCAATACAATTTGAGTGGTTTCATCGCTCGCTCGACGCCATCGGCCGTCGGCCAGTCGTGGGACACATCGTCAATCTGAGTTGCCTTGGTGTCTTGAAACCACCGAGTAGATGTTCATCAGTTCCTCGACGTGGCGGTCCATGGTCAGGTACGCATCCAGCCGACGGCAGGCCTCCCCGTGGCGGCGGCGTTCGTCGGGGTCGGCCAGCGTGTTGAGGGCATCGATGATCTGGTCGGTGTGGCGGGGCGAGTCGACGACCAGGCAGCCGCCGTCGGTGAAGATGCCGGCGGCGCCACTGAACCGCGTGGTCAGCGACGGCACGCCGAACCGGGCGGCCTCCAGCACCATCATTCCGCAGGTGTCATACCACGTCAGCAGGACCGCCGCGTCGGCCGCGGCGTACCAGGCGTAGATGTCCTCCGTGGGAGCGATGAAGTGCGTCACCGCCTCGACGCCGTGCCGGCGGGCCAGGCGGCGGTAACGGTCCACGTGCTCGCGTCCGACCAGGACCAGGTGGGCCTCGACGGCGTCGCGACTGCGGGTCCAGCGGGCGAACGCCTTGATTTCCTCGGTAACGCCCTTCAACTCGAAATTCATGGCCGCTGTGATCAGGACCAGCGCCTCGGGCCCGATGCCCAGTTCGCCGCGGAGCCGTTGCCGCGACGCGAGGCGCACCTCGTGCGGCGGGGGCGACGGGACGCTGTTGAAGACCACCCGGGTGCGGGTGTGGTCATAGTGGCGGCGGAACTCCTCGGCGACCCGCTCGCTGACGCACAGGCACAGCGTCCGGTTCTCGGTGACAATTCGGCGTTCCAGTCGATAACCGGCCCGCCTGCCGGTGTTGAGGGTGTTGACCAGTCGAACGACAGGGCGCAGCAGGGTCGGACGACGTCGCAGGGAGCCGGCCGTCGCGCCGGGGGCCGTGCCGCCGTGCGGGTGGTACAGATCGGCGCCGGGCACGGGCAGCATGGCGTGGACGACGTCGAACCGCCCGTTCGCCGCCGCCCGTTCGACAGCGGCGACAAATGTCCGTAGCCGTCGGCCGCCCCTGCCGCCGGCGCGCCCCAGCGGCTCCAGCGTGATGCCGTCGCACGGCGGCTGCCAGGAGCCCGCCTGGCAGAGAATGGTTACCGTATGGCCGCGTTGGGCCAGCGACGTCGCCAGGCGGGCCGTGTAAATCTCCAGCCCGCCGCACAGGACGTTCATCTGCTTGACCACCAGGGCGACGTTCATGATGATTCGATGCTCTCCAGGCCCCGCCGGTGCCGCAGGTGTTTGTCGTGGTGGGCGATCCGGTCCGCCTTGACGCCGACCGCCCGCTCGTAGCGACCGCGACGGCGATCGAGACCGGCCAGGTAGCCGGTCATGAAGGTATCCCAATACGCATCGATCCATGCGCGCGGGGCGGAATACTTCAACTGGGCCAGATCCTTGACCTGCCAGCGAAACCGCCGCTGGTGGGGCGTGAATACCCGCGCCACATCAATCATATGCAGCGACGGCTCGTCCGTCGCGTCGTCGAGGTAGAGGTGCGACGTGTACAGGTCGCGGTGGACGAACCCCGCGCGATGGAACCGGCGGACCAGGTCGGCCAAGGCGCCGGTCAGGCGGCGGACCGGCTCGCTGTCGAGCCCGTGGGTGTCGAGGAACGGCTCGAATGACTGCTCGAGCGCTTCGCCGGGTACGGCGGCCATGAGGATGTAGCTTCGTCGCGGCCCCAGCCGTCCGGGTTCGGACCCGCCGACGGCGCGGGCGATGGTGGCGATCCCCGCGTCATGCAGTGACCGGATGTTGGCCAGCTCGACCTCCGCCGGGGAGCCCGAACGGCCGTAGGTCGCCCAGCGCTGCAGCCGCCACGTCAGCGGCTCGCGGCCGTAACGCTTCATGAACAATACGTGGTTGCACCCGTCCGCGTCGGTCAGCGCCACCCGCCGCCGCTCGCGGTGGCCCAGCCACGGCACGGTCATATCGCTGCCGCTGTCGTAGGCGAACGCCCCGGCGACGGTGTCGAGCCCCGCCCGCCGGATCGCCTCCAGCAGCGCCTCACTGAACTGACCGACGGTTCGCATCCGGACGTCCTCACTGCACGCAAGCCCTCTCGTCGCCGCCGTCGCGCCGAGTCCGGGCAAAGCGGGCATTCTACGCGACGCGACGCGGACCGTGCAACCGTCGCTGGACACAGGATGGACCCGATGGAAGGCCGGCGCTCGCTCGTCCATCCTGTCCATCCGGTCCCCTCTGGCCCCCGCCCGGCCAATACGGTATGCTCGTCACGCCGCGAGTGCGGCGGATCGTGAGGTCATGCGGTGATCATTGCCCAACACTGGCTCATCTACGGTGCCGGAGCCTTGGCCGCGTACGTGATCGGCTCGACGCCGTTCGGCGTGATCCTCGCCCGCGCCCGGGGCGTAGACCTCCGCGCCTGCGGCAGCGGGAACGTCGGGGCCACCAACGTCGCCCGCGTCCTGGGGCGGCGATGGGGCGTGCTGTGCTTCGCCCTCGATGTGGCCAAGGGGTTCGTGCCCGTCCTGGCTGCCGGGTGGCTGCTGCGGCGCGGCGGGCTGACCACGGGTGAGCAACTGGCGTGGCTGGCCGTGGCCTTCGGGGCGATCGCCGGCCACGTGTTTTCGTTCTACCTGCGTTTCCGCGGCGGCAAGGGCGTGGCGACCTCGCTGGGCGTGCTGCTTGGCGTCTGGCCCTATTTTACCCTGCCCGGCCTGGCGGCCTTCGCCGTGTGGATTGTCGTAACGGGCCTGTCGCGTTACGTCTCGCTCGGCTCGATCGTCGCCGCCGCGTCGTTTCCCGTCCTGTTCGTCCTGGACTGCCTGCGGGCCGACCGCCCGCTCGGCGAGGTTCTGCCGCTGCTGATTTTCGCGACCGTCATGGCCGCCCTGGTCATCTATCGCCACCGGACCAACATCGCCCGCCTCCTGCGGGGCGAGGAGCATCGGATCGGCTCCGGGGGGACGCCGCGGAACTGACCGCCGTTGCACGTAGGCCTTTCGGGAAGTTGGGTTCTGCCGCGTTGCGGCACCGGTAGGGGTGGGATTCGAACCCACGGAACCTTGCGGTTCACCGGTTTTCAAAACCGGCGCAATCGACCACTCTGCCACCCTACCTGACGCCGTCCCGGTCGGCGGGGCGGCCGTGGTCAGTATCGGCCGGACGGGGGGACGAACGCAAGGGCCCGCCGTTCTATTCGTCGTCTTCGGTCGCGGCCAAACCTGCCTGCGGGTGCACGCTGACGGTCAGCGGGCGGGCGATCCGCTCGTCGCCGTCAATGAGGATGCGCCCGCCGACGGGGCCGCGGGCGTTGAAGACAATACTGACGTCCGTGCCGTCCCCGCGGGCGATACGCACGCCGGCACGGCCGGGCAGATCGATCGGTTCGACGTCCAACTCGATCGCGCCGTCGCGGTCTCCGACACGGAGCACGTGCAGCAGCGCATCGGCGGCGGACGGCTCGGCGGGCGAGCTTTCAATCCGCCACGACCCGGCAGCCTTGCGGGGTTCGCCTTCCTGCGGCCAGTTACGGCCGGCCGACCAGAACTCCCGGCCTTCACCGCCGACAAGGGACAGGTCGGCCCGTTCGGGGAAGACGACCGTTCCGACCAACGCGCTGGAGCCGGCCTCGATGCGGAATCGCCGCCCGTCGAGCGTCGGCTCGTCGATGCTGTGCAGCAGCCACGCCTTGCGATACTCCGGTTGCGTCGCCACCACGCGGTCGAACACGACGAATGTGTCGGGATGCACGAAAACGAACTGGCGGATCGCCTGGCGGCACTTGGCCGACGCGTAGCAGCCGGTTATGTCGGTCGCGGCATAGGTGTAGGCGTCGTGGGTTTCGAAGGCGATCTGCCGTCCGTCGAAGGCGCACTGGCCGCCGTCGAGCGTCCGGGCCGGTCCGCCCCAGACCTTCGCCGGTTCGTCGGCGTCGGCGGGCGCGTGGATCAGCAGGCAGTTGGCGGCGACGGACCGGTAAAAGTACTCGGTCAGGTGGGTGTTTCGCGTTCGCGGGCCGTAGTGGCCGGAGTTGCCCGTCAGATGGGCCCCGCGGCGATAGATCGCGAAGTGGCCCTGGTCGTAGTGGCGGTGCTGGTTGATCTCGCCGCCGGCGACGAATAGCGCGCAGGTGGCGTCGTCGGTGGGGTCGCTGCGCATGAAGATCACGCCCATCGCCTCGAAGTTCCGCGCCCGCGGCAGATTCTCGACGCTCGCGTCGACCTTCGCCTCGGCGACGGCCGTCCGGCGATGCACCAGCAGCGGCGCCAGCGGCCACCAGTAGTTGTCGTGATCGGTGTTGGCCAGCAGGTGATCGCGGACCCACAGCGCCTGGGCGGCGCGGCGGCCGTAACGGTCGGCGTAGAAGTGGGCCACCTGGAGCATGTGCATCTCGAGGAAACCGTCGGAGAAGCCTCCGGCCGGTGACGAGTCGCCCAGGCCGAACCGCTGGTGGCCGGGCAGGCGGTTCCACATCACCCAGTTGGGCAGCAGGGAGAGGTGGTCGAACGAGGCCTCCGACTTCAGGCCGGTGGCGGAGTTGTAGGTGTGCATGAAATTGAACTCGGCCCACGGGTACATCCCGAAGGCATATCCGGCCGCCACCGAGCCCATGCCGCCATCATCGCCGCTGGCCTTGCGGCGGTAAGTCAGCAGGTCGACGTGCTGCTGATAGCCCTGCTTGAGCAGACGGGCGGCCTGGACGTCGTCGATTCCGTCGCCGTGGAAAGCCAAGCCGAGGTACCAGGCCATGTTCGTCGGCCCGTAGAAGCCGGTGGTGATCCCCGAGCGGTTCTGCCGCTCGAATGGCGGCCCGGCCAGGCAGTCGCGGTAGTGGCGGAAGAACCCCTCCCCCACGCGACGGCGCTGGGCGGGCGTGAGCTGATCGTACAGCCAGTCGTAGGCCGTCAGGGCCTGCACGCGGCTGGCGGAGTACCAGTTAACGGCCTTGCGGTTGGAACTGCACTCGTTGTAGTAGTCCACCGCCGCCAGCAGGTAGCGGATCGCCTTGTCGCGGGCATCGGTGTCGCCCTCCATCCGCCACACGAACGCCGCCATCGCCGCGTTGGGGCCGAAGAACGTGTTGGTGCGGCTCACACAGTGCTCGCGGCTCGGCTCGGCCGGCAGGCCCGCCACGGTGCGGCGGATTTTGTCGTAATAGTCCCGTTCAGGCCCCAGGGCGTACGCTTTGACCTGCTCGAAGGTCTCGGTCGTGAAATACATCCGCGGATGCTCCCCGCGGATCCGCTCGGACCAGTCGGCCGCCATCGGGGCGTTCACATCCGCCAGAGCCGGGGCGGCGATCAGCAGGGACAGGAGCAGAATGAGGGTGTGTCGGGGCATGTCCAATCCTCCGTGGAGACAGCGGATAACGGATTTGCAGGAGCAACCTGTTGCCCTTGCGCTCATGGGCCCACGATGAACGTTTTCAGGCCGTCGCGGGCGGGCGCAAGGCTTGCTCCCACAGTCGATATTCGCCAGTCACTGCTGTTCTTCGGCGGTATAGGTACTCGGATCGGTGCCCTGTTCGATCAGGGCGATCTTGTGGATGCGTCGCAGGTGGCGTCCGGCCTCGAAGTCGGTTTCGAGCCAGACCTCGATGATGCGGCGCATCAATTCCTCGCCGAGCAGGTCGGCGGCGAGGCACAGGACGTTGGCGTCGTTGTGGCGGCGGGCCATCTGGGCGCTCAACTCGTCGTTGCACAGCGCCGCCCGGACGCCGCGGACCTTGTTGGCCGAGATGCTCATCCCGATCCCACTGCCGCACAACAGCACCGCCGTGGCGACCCGGCCGTCGGCGACCGCCTGGGAGGCGACGTAGGCGACGTCGGGATAATCGCAGCTTCGGGCGCTGTTGGTGCCCATGTCGACCACCTCGTGGCCCTGCTCGTTGAGCAGCAAGCAGATCTTTTCCTTGGCGGTGTATCCGCGGTGGTCGGCGGCGATGGCGATCTTCATGGTCGTGTCTTTCGCTACAGGTCCCAAAAGCTGTTCAGACGCATCTCGACGGCGTGGGCGATCTGGTCGATCGTGTGGCGGTAGACCGCGACGGACCCGCCGATGGGGTCGGCGATGTCTCGCTGGGGGTCCAGCCGCTCGACGCGATCGGCCGCCGTCGGGGCGATCTGGATTATCTGCTGTCGGTGGGCTTCTGTCATGCACAATATCAGGTCGCTGGCGCGGATCACCTCTTCGGTGGCCGGGCGGCTTCGGTGGGCGGCCAGGTCGGCGCCGCGCTCGCAGGCCGCGACGACCGCACCCTCGGTGGCCGGCGCACCGACCATCCCCAGGGTGCCGACCGACAGGACGTGCCAGCCCCGCGCGGGCAGCTCGCCGATCGGGTAGCCCAGCCGGTCGGCCAGCATCGCCTTGGTCACGGCCTCGGCCATGGGTGACCGGCAGGTGTTGCCGGTGCAGACGAACAGGATCTGCCGCTCAGTCATCAGCTCCAGCTTTCGCGTGCTGATCGCTCCGGCGCGGAGGACCTCGAAGGTCCCGTCGGCGTCGAAGCGGGCAATCGTGCTGGGACGGCCGACGGGGCAGGGGCCGGCGTCGATGATCATCTCGATTCGGCCGTCGAGGGCCTCGAGGACCCCCCGGGCTGTCGTCGGCGGCTCGCCGCCGGCGAGGTTCGCCGACGCGGCGACCACCGGCGCCTCGATCCCGCCGAGGATCTGCCGCGTCACCGGGTCATCCGGCAGGCGCAGGCCGATCGTGTCGTCGAAACAGAGTCGGTCAGCCGGTGACGGGTTCCACGCCGCCGTCGCCAGCGACCCGCCGGTAGGCAGCACGACCGTCAGGGGGCCCGGCCAGGCCTTTCTCATCACGCGTTGGGCCTGGGCGGATGGTTGAGTTACGAAGGCCCGGACCTGCTCGAGCCGTCCAATGTGCACCGTGAACGGCCGCTCGGGTCGGTCCTTCAGCGCCCGCAGACGTTCGATCGCCTCGCCGATGGTCGCGCAGGCGCCCACGCCGTAGACGGTCTCGGTGGGGAAGGCCAGCAAGCCTCCGGCCTGCAGCACCTTAACGCCCTCCGCGGCCGCCTGGACGATCGCCTGCGGATCGGTAAGCTTGTAGCGTCGTGTCTCCATGGCGTCGGGGGGTCTGAGCGGCGCTTCCGGCTGCCTGCACTCAACCTATTGCAAGCATAAGGGTTAGCGCCCGAGCATTCCACCTGCGTATGCTACAGGACCGCCGCCGCCGATGCCAGCCAAATCGCGGATTCAGCCTCCGAACGCCAACCCCAACCGCCCGCCGTAGCTGCGGATGACGGCCTCGCGCAGCGCCTGATGATGGGGGGCGGCGAGCGAGGGGTCTTCGGCGATGATGGCGAAGGCGTCGCGCCGAGCAAGGCGGAGGAGGTCGAAATCTTCGATGAGGTCGGCAACTTTCAGCTCCGGCAGGCCGTGCTGGCGGGTGCCGAACAGCTCGCCCGGCCCGCGCAGGCGGAGGTCCTCCTCGGCGATCCGGAAGCCATCGGTGGTCTCGCAGAGGACTTTTAGACGCTGCTCGGCGACCGGGTTTCGCGGATTGCCCATCAGGATGCAGTGGGCGTCGGCGCTGCCGCGGCCGATGCGGCCGCGGAGCTGGTGCAGTTGGGCCAGGCCGAAGCGCTCGGCGTGCTCGACGACCATGACGTTGGCGTTGGCCACGTCGATGCCGACCTCGACGACCACGGAAGCGACCAGGGCGTGGATGTCGCCGGCGGCGAACCGCTCCATGATGTGCTGCTTGTCGGCGGCGGGCATCTGCCCGTGGATCAGTTCGACCTCGAAGCCGCTCAGCCCATCTTCCCGCAGGTCCTGGTGAGCCTGGACGGCGGCGGTCAGCTCGCTGGTCGCCGACGGGTTGACGACCGGGTAGATGAAGTAGGCCTGTTGGCCGGTGGCGAGGCGTTCGCGGACGAAGGTGAGCACCTTCTTGCGGTCGGCGGGACGTGCCAGGCGGGTCTCGATCCTGCCCCGACCGGGGGGCATTTCGTCGATGACCGACACGTCCAGGTCGCCGTAGACGGTCATCGCCAGCGTTCGGGGGATGGGCGTGGCGGTCATCACGAGGTAGTGGGGCGCGAACCCCTTGCCGCGAATGCCGCTGCGCTGGTCGACGCCGAACTTGTGCTGTTCGTCGACGACGACCAGGCCAAGCTGCTTGAAGGCCACCTGCTCGCCGAGCAGGGCGTGGGTGCCGACCACCAGGTCGATCTCGCCGGCGGCCAGTTGGGCCAGGAGGATCCGGCGTTTGCGGGGTGTCTGGTGGCCGGTCAGCAGGGCTACGCGGACCCGCGAGCCGGCGAGGTAGGCGGCGATCTTGCGGTGGTGCTGGGCCGCGAGGATCTCGGTGGGGGCCATCAGCGCCACCTGCTTGCGGTGGGCGATGGCCGTCAGGGCCGCGTAAAGGGCCACGACGGTCTTGCCGCTGCCGACGTCGCCCTGCAGCAGGCGATTCATCGGCCGCGGGCGGGCCAGGTCGGCGGCGATTTCGACGACGGCGCGGTCCTGGGCGTCGGTCAGCGCGAAGGGAAACCGCGCCCGGATCCGCCGGTCGATCGCGTCGTTGACGGGCATCTCGTGGGCCGGACGGCTGACCGAGCGCATCCGCACCAGGGCCAGGGCGAGCTGCATGAGCATGCACTCGTCGTAGGCCATCCGCCGTCGGCCCTGGCCCCAGTGTTCGGTGTCGTCGGGCCGGTGCATCGCCGCGATGGCCGTCCGGCGGTCCATCAGGCCCCGCCGACTGAGGTGGTCGCGGTCGAACCACTCCCGCACCAGCGGCAGCAATGCCGGCAGGGCCCGCTTGATGACCGAGGCGATCACCCCGCTGGGCAGCCCTCCGCCGGCGGGGTAGACCGGCAGCAACTCGTCGGTGCTCAGGTCGACGCCCTCGACGTCGGTGAGGATCTGGACGGCAGGGTTGATCAGTTGAAAGCACTCGCGATAGACGCTGACCTTCCCGCTGACGACCAGCGTGACGCCCCGCGTGATCCGCTTGCGGAGGTAACCCCCGTGGAACCACTTGACCGTCACCCAGCCGGTGCCGTCGTCGATCGAGCAGGCGAAGTAGGGCCGCTTGCCCCGCCCGACGTACTGGGTTTCGATCACCTCGCCGGCCAGCGTCGCGACGCTCTGGTCGGCGGCCAGCGCGTTGATCGGTTGGACCTGCCGGCGCAGGTCGAACCGCCGCGGGAAGTAATGGAGGAGATCCTCCGCGGTCGCCACGCCCAGGCGGGCGAACTGCTCGGCCCGCACCGGCCCGACGCCCTTGACGTACTGCGCCGGCGTCTCCAGTTGCAGTCCGTGGGCCATGGCGGCAATCGTCACTCGGGGATGACGATCTCCTGGCCGATCCGCATCCGCGTCGGTTCGAGTTCCGGGTTGGCCTGGAGGATTCGGCGGACGTTTTCGTGGCTGGCGCGGCCGTAGTACCGGCGGGAGATCTGCCAGAGCGTGTCGCCGTCCTGCACCACGTAGGTGCGCTGCGCGGGTGTTTCCGACGGCGGGGGCGGCGCCGCCGCGGGGGCCACCGCCTGGGCGGGCGCCTTCGGGGCGGGCGGCAGCGTCGGCGGCGGCAGCTCGTCGGCTGTCTCGTAGGTGAATCTCGGCGAGTCGTCGGCCGTCGTCGTCTCGGCGGCGGTCATCTGCTCCTCGGGCAACTCGAGCGTCTCGTTGACCGGTTGGGCGCAGCCGACGACGAGGGCCAGCGGCAGCATCAGCGACGTAAGGGTCATGCGTTTCATCGGTTTGTCCTGACAGGGGGCCGCGGTACGATTCTCGCGCCTCCACCATACCGCCGGCTGGGGGCCGGTTCAAGTGGCGGCCGCGGGAATGGGCTCGACGGCCGCGTGGACCGGTGGGCCGCCGCCGGTGCATCGTGTCCATACCTGTCCATGAGTCCGGCTTGCCTTCCGGCTTTCTTATCGGCGCCGATACGGTACGGCCCAGCGGGGGTTTGTCGAGGGTCCCGCGGGGATCGTTTTTGTATCGCCTTGATGTGGCGGAGCTTACGGTTATTATTTTACTGGAAATCTCGACAGGGGCAGGCGGGATTTTGGTTTGACACGGCCTGGTGCGTCCTTATAATCAGTTTCTCGGTCCCCTGCGGGGGGCGTGGATGTGAGGCTCGCCGGCGTTCGCCCGACGAGGGTGGAGCGGTCGGGTCTTGTTGTATGGACACTTGTTCGAACCAGGAGAGCTGGAGTGAACCTCCATCTCGACAGAGCGTAAGACCAGTGCGACGGCACTATGCCATTTCGACTGGTCCGGGGCTCGCGACGGCGGCGAAGATCGCGCGCCGGGCGGGTCCGACGTGTTGGCCCCGAGGCGGTGGCGACCGCTTATGACGTAAAGGTGAGCCAATTCGAGTTCCTGGTTTGGAAAGTGGGCCGCTGACCCACTTTTTTTTGTGTTTTGAACGAGGAGCGTGCTTCACCAGCCGGCGGCTCGAGGCGTTGCCTGCGGACGGCTTGGCGGTGAGGCAGTTTCCTGGTGAGATCAGGCCGTCGAGTGGCGCCGCAGAGAATGCAGGTGGCAGCATGAATCAAGATCTACTTCGCATCATCGACGGCATCGCCCGCGATCGCAATATCGATCGCGAGGTGGTGTTGGAAGACCTCGAAGCCGCGATGCTCTCGGCGGTGCGCAAGGCGTACGGCCAGGACGAGGACGCGGTCGTGACCATCGACCGCACCAGCGGCGAGATTCACGCCACCGTGGCCGGCCAGGCCCTCAGCATGAGCCAGCTCAGCCGCATCGCGGCCCAGACGGCCAAGCAGGTGATGATTCAGAAGTTCCGCGAGGCCGAGCGGGGCAGCATCCAGGAGGAGTATCTCGAGCGCCGCGGGCAGATCGTCACCGGGCGTACCATTCGCTGGGAAGGCGGGGGCATGACCGTCGACCTCGGGCGGGCCGAGGCGATCATCCCCAAGAGTGAGCAGATCCCCGGCGAGACCCACCTGCCCGACGAGCGGATCCGGGCGATGGTCCTGGATGTTCGCGAGCAGGGCGCGCAGGTACGAATTATCCTGACGCGGACGCACCCGGACTTCATCCGGCGGCTGTTCGAGCTGGAGGTGCCCGAGGTGGCCGAGAAGATCATCGAGATCAAGGCCCTGGCCCGCGAGGCGGGTTACCGCACGAAGGTGGCGGTCCACAGCCTCGACCCGAAGGTCGACCCCGTCGGCGCCTGCGTGGGCGTACGGGGCAGCCGTATCAAGAACATCGTCGATGAGGTCGCCGGCGAGAAGATTGATATCGTCCGCTGGCACGAGTCCAGCCAGGTGCTCATCGGCTACGCCCTCAAGCCGGCCGAGGTGGCCGACATCGCCCTGTGCTTCGAGTTGGGGCGGGCGACCGTGGTGGTCAACGAGGACCAGCTTTCCCTGGCGATCGGCAAGCGCGGCCAGAACGTCCGCCTGGCGGCGCGGCTGACCGGGTGGGACATCGACATCCTGACCCCCGCGGAGTTCAATGCGGGGCTGGACGCCCTCGAGCGCGCCGTCCGCGACGTCGAGGGCGCCGACGCGACGCTGCTGGACCGGATCGTCGCGATGGGGATGGTTTCCGTGGCCGACGTGGACGAGGTCGGCGCCGAATCGCTGGTAGAGGAACTCGAAATCGATGAGGCGGTGGCCGAAGCCGTCGTCGAGCACTGCCGCGAAGAGGCCCGCCGGGCGGCCGAGGCGCCCAAGAAGAGCACCGCGGAAACCGCCGCCGAGGCCGACGAGACGCCGGGCGAGCCGGCGCCCGCGGCGACGGGCGAGGAAGACGTCGCCGCCGCGGCGGCCGTGGGCGGCGAAGACGCCGCGACGAAAACCCTGGGCGGCGACGACGGCGCGACGGGCGAACAGCAGGACGCAGAGCGTACGGATGTAACCGGCGACGCCGGCGAGACCTCGTCGGCTGAGCCGCAGGCCTGACCCGGTTGGGACAGGCGGACATCAGCAGGAGAAGGTCTTGGCGAAGCGCGTTTTTCAACTCGCAAAAGAGCTTGACGTCACCAGCAAACAGGTACTGGAGAAGTGCCGCGCCGAGGGTCTGGACCTCAAGAATCACATGGCCGCTCTCTCGGCGGGCCTTGAAGCGACGATTCGTGAATGGTTCAGCGACACCGAAGCCGGGTTGCATTCGGCCGTCGAGGTCGCCGCGGCAGTGGACCTGGAAGAGGCCCACCGGGAAGCGGCGGCGCAGCGCCGTCGTCGCCGTCAGGAAGAGGCCGCGGAGGCCGCGGAAGCCGCGGAAGCCGAGGTAGCGACCGAAGCCCAAGCTCCGACCGAAGCCGAGGTGGTTGGCGAGGCCGAGCCGGTCGCGACGGGCGAAGCGCCCGCGGCCGAAGCGGAAGAAGCCGCGACGGCCGAGCAGGTCGTGGCGGCCGAAGCGGCCGCCGACCAGCACGTCGAACCGATCACCGAACCGTCCGAGCCGGTCGTCGGCGAGGCCGCCGAGCAGGCCGTCGAGGCCGCCGAACCGGCCGAGGCACCCGCGCCCGCCGCGCCGCCCGAGGCGCCGCCCGCCGCGGCCGAAGCGCCGCAGGAGGTGGCGGCCGAGGTGCCCCAGCCGGAGGCTCCGCCCGAGCCCGAGCCGCCCGAGCCGGTGGGACCGGCCGGGCCGCAGGTGGTGCCCAAGCCGGCCCAACTGCAGGGCCCCAAGGTCGTTCGCGTGGAACGGCCGGACCACGTTCCGGCGCCGCGCCGTCGCCCGCGTCCGGCGGCGGAGGTGGCCGGCGACGAGCCGGCCGACGCGGTCGAGACCGGCGGCCGGCGGGGCGGACGAGGCCGTCACGCCGAGGAGGAGCGCGGCCATCGCCCGCGCCGGCGCAACAGTCCGCGCCGCCGGGGCGGGGCCGTCGAGACGTCTGAGCGTCTGCAGGAATGGCGCGATCGCGACCTGACCGAGCGCCGCGAACGCCTTGCGGCCGCCGCCGGCGGCGGGCTGCGACGCCACCGCGCCAGCACCCGACGGGCCGGCGAGCCGACGGCGCGCCGTACTGGACCGGTGGAGATCGACGAGCCGATCACCATCAAGGACCTCTCGGCCGCCATGGGCATCAAGAGCGCCGAGTTGATCAAGCAGATGATGGCCCAGGGCCAGTTGGCGACGGTCAACCAGACGATCACCTCGGAGGCCGCCGAACTGTTGGCCTCCGAATATGGCATCGAACTGACGGTCAAGCGGAAGAAGAGCTACTTGGAAGAGATCGACGAGCAACTCAGCCGGCGCGAGCGCGGCAAGGTGGAGCCGCGGCCGCCGGTGGTGACGTTCCTCGGCCACGTCGATCACGGCAAGACCAGCTTGCTCGACCGGATCCGGCAGGCCGCCGTCGTCGATACCGAGAGCGGCGGGATCACCCAGCACATCGGATCGTACCGGTACGACAACGGCGAGCGGACGGTGACCTTCCTGGACACCCCGGGCCACGAGGCGTTCACCCAGATGCGCGCCCGTGGGGCCACCATGACCGACGTGGTGGTGCTGGTCGTGGCCGCCGACGACGGGGTCATGCCCCAGACGGTCGAGGCGATCAACCACGCCAAGGCCGCCGGCGTGCCGATCGTCGTGGCGCTCAACAAGATTGATCTGCCCAACGCGAACGTCAACCGCGTGATGGGCCAGTTGGCCGAGCGGGACCTCCAGCCCCGCGAGTGGGGCGGACAGACCGAGGTCATCCAGACCAGCGCCGAAACCGGCGAGGGCGTCGAGGACCTCGTCGAGCTGCTGTCGCTGGAGGCCGAATTGCTCGAACTGACCGCCGACCCGACCGCCCCGGCGCGGGGCACGGTGATCGAAGCGGAGATGGACCCCGGTCGCGGCGTCGTGGCGCGGGTGCTGGTGCAGGACGGGACGCTGCACGTCGGTGACGTGCTGCTGGCCGGCCCGGGCAGCGGGCGGGTCCGCCAGATCCTCAACGATCGCGGGCAGGAGATCGAGCAGGCCGGCCCGGCCACACCGGTCGAAGTGGCCGGCCTCGACGCCGTGCCCGTCGCCGGCGACAAGGTCTACGTCGTCGACGACCTCTCGCGGGCCAAGGAAATGGCCGAGCAGGTCCGCCAGGAGCAGCGCGAGGAGAAGCTCGCCACCAAGCAGCAGGTTACCCTGGACAACCTCTTCGAGCAGATCTCCGCCGGCGAGGTGACCGAACTGCCCCTGATCGTCAAGGCCGACGTCCAGGGCTCGGTCGAGGTGCTTGTCGACAGCCTCAACAAGCTGTCGACCGACGAGGTGCGGGTGAAGATCCTTCACGCCGCCGTCGGCGGCATCTCCGGCAGCGACGTGCTGCTGGCCGAGGCGTCCGGGGCGATCATCCTGGGCTTCCACGTCGTCGCCGACGCGACGGCCCGGGAGGAGGCCGAGCGGCTGGGCGTGGAGATCCGCCTGTACCGCGTGATCTACGAACTGATCGACGCGGTCACGCAGGCCATGACGGGCCTGCTGGCCCCGGAGTTCACCGAGGAGGTCCTCGGCCACGCCGAGGTCCGCGACGTGTTCAAGGTCTCTCGCGTGGGCACCGTCGCCGGTTGCTATGTTACCGACGGGACGATCCCCCGCAACGCCAAGGTCCGCGTCACCCGCGGCGGGATCGTCATCGAGGACGAGCGGACGCTCGAGTCGCTCAAGCGGCACAAGGACGACGTCCGCGAGGTGCGCAACGGCATGGAGTGCGGGATGAAGATCACCGGCTACGACGACGTGAAGGTCGGCGACCTCTTGGAGGCCTACCGGACCGTGGAAGTGGCAAGACAGCTGTAAGCCGGGTAAAGCGAAAACCGTTGACGGGAATGCAAAATCCGACGGACGATGACGACGACATGGCGGCTGCACTGGGCGTGTTGCATCTGGACGTGGTGGTCTCCGACGCGAGGAGCCTCAAGGACAAGCGGCGGATCGTCAAGAGCTTCCTCGATCGGACGCGGGCGCGCCACAACGTCTCGGTTGCCCAGGTGGAGGGCGCCGATTCGATCCGCCGCGCGACGCTGGCGATCGCGATGATCGGCTCGGATCTCGGGTACGTCCAGGGCGGGCTGCAAAGAATCGCCAACGCCGCCGAGGAGCATCGGGGCATGGTCGTCGTGGCCAGTGACATTGAACTGCTTTGACCGCCCGCCGACGGGCGGGAGGGAGCGCCGCTGCCGATGAGCCGAAGAACCGAACGAGTGGGTCGATTGATCCAGCAGACGGTCGGCGAGATCGTCCTGCGGCGGATCAGCGACCCGCGGATCGATCCGGCGCGGGTGTCGATCACCCGCGTTGAGGTCACCGAAGACATGACCCGCGCCAAGGTGTACTGCTCGACCATGGGCACCGAGGTCGAGCAACGCAACGCCCTCCGCGCGCTGCAGCACGCCGCCGGGCGGATCCAGGCCATGATGATGCAGGAGATCTCGCTGCGAAACACCCCGGTGCTGAACTTCGTCGCCGATGAGCGGTTCAAGAAGACGCTGACCACCCTGGCCCTTATCCAAAGCGCGATGGAGGAGATCCGCCAGGACGAGGAAGCCCGCCGGTGCGAGGACGCCGGCGACGATGGGACCGACACCGGCGAGCCGGGCTGAGCGGCAAGGCAAGTGAGAGAACGGTCATGAAAAACGCCACCGAGTACGGCAAGAAGGTCAAGGGCATGCTCCCGTCGCTGAAGAAGCGGTACGCCGCCGACGGCGAGCCGGCCGCCGCCGATCCGCTGAGTCTGTTCGTCCTGGCTGTGCTGCGCGAAAACGCGCCGGCCGATGTGGCCGCCCGCAATCTCGACGTGCTCCGCGAGGAGTTCGTTGACTTCAACGAGTTGCGCGTCGCCCCCCTCAAGGACATCGTCGAACTGCTCGAAGGCGACCCGGCCGACCTGCGGACCAAGGCCGCGCGGATCACCGACGGGCTTAACCGGATCTTCGACCAGAACAACAGGCTCGACTTCGGTCACGCCGCCGATATGGGCAAACGCGACCTCCGCACGCACCTCGGCGAGACGCTGGGGTTCTCCCCCTACGTCGAAGCCTTCCTGCTGGTGCGCCTGTTCGGCCACCGGGCCATCCCCGTCGACGACGCGCTTGTGCAGCGCCTCAAGGACGAGGACCTCGCGGGCCCCGACGCCGGCGTCGACGACGTTCGCGGCTTGCTGGAACGCGTCGTGCCGGCCAAGCAGCAGGCCGAGACCGCCGGCATCCTGGCCGCCTGGGCCCACGACCCGGCGGCCGCGCGCCCTGCCGGGAAGACCGCGGCCAAGAAGACGGAGAAGGCCCGCAAGACGAAAAAGGCCTCGAAGACGACCAAGACCCGCCGTAAGAAGACCGCCAAGAAGAAGACCAAGACCGCCGCCACCAAGGCGGCCGGCCGCAAGAAGACGGCCCGCAAGACGACCAAAACCAAACGCAAGTGACCTTCGCCCCCCGACGGGGCGAGGTGCTGTGAGGATCGCATGGTAGGTAACCTGTCGGACGACAAACTTCGCCTGGGCATTCCCGCCGGCTCGCTGCAGGAAAGCTCGCTGGACCTGTTCGCGCGGGCGGGGTATGACATCTCGGTCTCGTCGCGAAGCTACTTCCCCACCGTCGACGACAAGGACATCACCGCGGTGTTGTTCCGCGCCCAGGAAATGAGCCGCTACGTCGCTGATGGCGTCATCGACTGCGGCCTGACCGGCCACGACTGGGTCGTCGAGAACGACTCGGACGTTCACGAGGTGGCCGAGCTGGTCTACTCCAAGCGGTCCCTCGCGCCCGCCCGCTGGGTGTTGGCGGTGCCGGAGGAGTCCGACGCTCGGACACCCGAGGACCTCGCCGGCGGGATCATCGCGACCGAACTGGTCAACACCACGCGGCGCTACTTTGCCGACCGCGGCGTGGACGTGCGGGTGGAGTTCAGTTGGGGCGCCACGGAGGTGAAGGCCCGCCTGGTCGACGCGATCGTCGATGTCACCGAGACCGGCTCGTCCCTGCGGGCCAACAAGCTGCGCGTGCTCGATACCATCATGACCTCCACCACCCGCTTCATTGCCAACACCGACGCCTGGGCGAACCCGTGGAAGCGGACGAAGATCGAGAACATGGCCCTGCTGCTCACCGGCGCCATCGCGGCGCGGGAAAAGGTGGGGTTGAAGATGAACGTCCCGGGTGACAAGCTCGACGCGGTCCTTCGACAGTTGCCTGCCGAGCACAGCCCGACGATCTCGCCGCTGGCCGACAAACAGTGGGTGGCCCTCGAGGTGATCCTCGAGGAGCGGGTGGAGCGCGACCTGGTACCCGAGTTGAAAGCCGCGGGCGCCACGGGCATTATCACGTATCCCCTCAACAAGGTGATCCCGTAAGATGACCACCGCCAGGGCGCTGCCGGCGTGGCTGCTCGCCATCGTGGTGACGGTGGCCGGGTGTGGCATGTCGTCCGAGCGTGCGGCGTTCCGCGCCCGCGCCCGCCTGCCGCTGGCCGCCATGACGCCCGCGGCGACCCGCCCGCCGGCGCTGTCGGCGGGGCAGACCGACAATCCGGACCTCGACCGCCTGCTCGATCAGGCCGCAGAACGGATGGCAGCCCGACGGCCCGAGGAGGCCGTTGCGCTGCTGACCGAGGCGCTGGAACGGCACGGCGACAGTGTCGCAGTCCGTCGGGAGCTGGGGAAAGCCTGCCTGGCCGCCGACGACCTGGCGGCGGCCCGGACACACCTGCTGGCGGTCGATGGCGACGACCCGGCCGTCCAGATGGCCCTGGGGCGGATCGCCGAGCAGTCCGGGCATCTCAACGAGGCGAATCTGCGGTATCGCACGGCCCTGGCGTGCACGATCGACGACGATGCCGACGCCCTGACGGCCGATCAGGCGCGCCTGCTGCTGACGCGGGTGCTTTACGAACAGGGGTACCTGACGGCGGCGCTGGAGGCGCTGGCCCAACTCGAGGCGCATCTGTACGAGCGGGATGTCCCGGCCGGGGGCCACGCGCTGTCGACGCTGGCCCAGGAGCCCGAGAAGCTCGCCCTGCAGCGGGCGCGGATCCTGCTGGAGTTGAACCGCTACGCCGACGCCGCCGACGCCGCCGACGCCGCCTGGCGCCTCAATAAGACGGACGCGGCCGCCGGCGGGGTCCTGGCCGCGGCGCTGGCCGGGGCCGGAAGGAGCGACCGGGCCGACACGGTCTGCCTGGAGATGCTCGCCGGGCCGCTGCAGCCCCACCACGTGCTCAACGCGATGCTGACCGCCTACGGCGACCCGGCCGATCCGGACGCCCCCCGGCGTCTCCTGATGGAGTACCAGGCGCGCCACGGCGCCCCGCCGGCGACGACGCTGGCGCTGCTGGCGTGGGCGACGCGGGCGCTGGGCGACACCGACGGCGCGATCGCCATGCTCGCCGGTGGTGTCGAAACGGTCACCGACCGGGCCACGCCGACCCTGACGCTGGCCGACTGGCTGCTGGAACAGGGACGGCCCGGCGAGGCGATCGAGGTCCTCGGGCGCCTGCTGGTGCACGATCCGCAGGTCCGCCACCGCGTCCGCAGCCGTCTGAAGCGAACGCCCGCGACGTATCTCGATGCCGATCGGATCGGCGCGCTGGCCGACGAGGCGATCGACGATACCTCCCCGTCGCGCCACCTGCGGCTGCTGCTGACCGGGCTGATGCTCGAGCGCGGCGGCCGGACGGGACGGGCCACGGTTCACTACCGTCTGGCGATCGAGGCGTCGCCGACGTTTCGGGCCGCCTACGAAGCACTGGCGGCCCGCTGGCTGGCCGGCAAGGACTACGACGCCGTCGACGCCCTGGCCGAGCGGGCCGCCCTGGCGGGCGATCCGGTCGCCGCCGACGCCCTGCGGGGGGCCGTGGCCCTGTTGGCCGGTCGGCGGGACGATGGGCTGGGACGGCTAACCGCGGCGATCGACGTCGAGCCCGGCTACATCCCCGCGCGGCTGTGGCTGGCGCGGGCCCTGATGACCGCCAACCGGCCGGCCGAGGCCCAGCGGCACCTCCAGGAGGTGCTGGCGGTGCAGCCGGACGACGAGGCGCTGGAACTGCTGCTGCACCTGGGCGGCATGAGAATCCGCCAGGCCGAGCGCCAGGGGCAGAGGGCCGAGGCGCGAGACGTGGCCGACCAGGTCGGCGGGGCCATTGCCGCCGCCATCCGGCAGGATCCGGCCAATCCGCGGATGTGGACGCTGCTGGCGATGGCCCAGGTGGAGCAGGGCAGCTATCGGCTGGCGGGCGAGACGGTCGAACGGCTCATGTCGCTGGCGCCGAACCGGACCGCCGCGCGGGTGATCAAGGCGCGCGTCGAGGCCCGCCTGCCCGCCGAGGTCGTCGGGCGGCGGCGGCTGGCCCGCGCGATCGTCGACCTGGACGTGGCGGCCCAGAGCAGCCCGGAAGCCCCGGACGTCTGGACGGTTCGCGGCCAACTGCTGGCGGCGGCCGGCCATCCCGGTCAAGCCGCGGAGGCCTATCGCCGGGCACTGGAGCTGCGCGGGGACGGCGATAGTCGCTCGCTGGCCGAGGTGCTGCGGCGGGCGGGGCGATTCGCCGAGGCGGCCGAGGCCCTGGCCGACACGGCCGCGGAGACCGCGACCACCGAGGCGCTTTTTGTCGACTCGCTGATCCGCGCCGGCCAGGCCGACCTCGCCGTGCGCTGGCTGGCCGACCGGCCGCAGGGCGACCCCGTCGCCGCGGTGGCGCGGGTGCACGCCCTGCTCGCCGCCGATCGTGCCGACGAGGCGATCGAACAGGTCCGCGGCTGGGCCGAGCAGGCCGGCGACCCCCGCACCGCCCCGCTCCGCGAAGCCGCGGGTCTGAGCCTCCTGGCGCTGACCGGGCGCCACGAGGCACTGGAACAGACGGCCGGCGAGCTGTTCGACGCCCGGACGGCCTCCGCGTGGGGCGATGCGCCGGGTCGCTACACCGATCCGTACATCGTGCTGCGCCTGGTGGGGCTGGACGCCGGCGAGCAGCAGTCGTGGGGCCCGGTTGTCACGGCCACCAACCCCGTCGAGCTCGCCGCCGGGTGGCTGACCCACGCAGGGCGGCTCGACGACGCGGCGGCCTTGATGCGGGACCGCATCGACCGGCTGACCGCCGCCGGCGGGGACGCCGACGTCGAGCTGGCAGGGTCGATGCGGCGCCAGTGGGTTCGCCAGTTGATGCTGGCGCGCCGGACCGACCGGGCCCGGGCGCTTTACCGGGCGTTGGTCGCTGAAGACGGGGACAATGCCGCGTTGCTCGCGATGGCCTCGGGCGTGTACAATCAGCCCACGGACGAGGACTATCACGCCGCCACGGACCTGCTGGGCCGGGCGCTGGCGCTGTCGCCGGACGATCCCGAGATCCAGAACAACCTGGGCTACCTGTGGGCCGATCGCGGGGAGCATCTCGATCGTGCCGAGCAGTTGCTCTCGGAGGCATTGGCCGCGGCACCCCGGCCGCACATCCAGGACAGTTGGGCCTGGGTCCGTTACAAGAAGGGCGAGTTCCGCCCGGCCCTGGTGATGCTGCTGGAGGCGTTGGATACCGTCGACGGGGACGATCCGACCCTCTACGACCACACCGGCGACGTGCTGTGGTGGCTGGAGCGGGACGACGAAGCGGTCTCCATGTGGACCGAGGCGCTCGATTTGGCCGCCGCCAGGGCCGAACGGGCGGCGCTGGAAAACGAACAACAGATGTACAGTGACGTTGCCGACCGTGCGTCGGCGAAGGTCAAGGCCGTCCGGCGAGGACGGCGGCCGGAGGTAGCGCCGCTGGGCGTGGACGTCCGGCCGTAGGCCGGCTTCGTCGCCAGGGTGGGCCACGGGTTGCCCACGCCGACGGCGGCGCCGCTTGCGACAATCCGGTCCGGCGGGCCGACCCGCCGCGACTTACAGGTGCAGGAGCAGTTACCATGTCCGGACACAGCAAATGGTCTAAGATCAAGCGGAAGAAGGGCGCCAACGACGCCAAGCGCGGGCAGTTGTGGAGCAAGATCGCCCGGCGGATCATCATGGCCGCCAAGGACGGCGGGGGCAACCCCGAGGATAACCTCACGCTCCGCTACGCCGTCGACGAAGCCAAGGCGGCGAACATGCCCAACGACACCATCAGCAAGGCCATCAAGAAGGGCACCGGCGAGCTGGGGCCGGTCAACTACGAACAGATGGTCTACGAAGGCTTCGCCTCCGGCGGCGTGGCGGTGATGGTCGACTGTCTCACCGACAACCGCAACCGGACCGCGCCGGAGATGCGGAAGATCTTCGAGCAGGCCGGCGGGCAGTTGGGTGCCAGCGGGTCGGTCGCCTGGATGTTCAAGAAAAAGGGCACTTTCACCATCGACGCCGGGGCGACCGACGAGGATACGCTGATGAGCGTCGTGCTCGACGCCGGCGCCGAGGACCTTCTCAGCGAGGACGGCCTCTACGAGGTCACCTGCGACCCGGCCGTCTTCGGCGACGTCAAGGAGGCCCTCGCCGACGCCGGCATCCCCGTTGAGACCGCCGCCGTCAGCCAACTGGCCGAAAACCCCATCCAGATCGACAACCCCGACCAGGCCCAGAAGGTCCTCCGCCTCATGGAGAACCTCGACGAGCACGACGACGTCCAGAACGTCTACGCCAACTTCGACATCCCCGACGAGGTCATGGCGAAGATCGAACAGTGACGGCGAGCTTCGCCTCCATCCGTTCCACCTCCCGCCGCCGTCGCTCATTGAAGCGAAGCGGGCTGCCGCGCCACAGGGCGTCCTGGACGGTCACGGCGGCCTGAAGCTCTCGGCGGGCGACGGCGTCGTACCCGAGGTGCCAGGCCAGTTCCGCCAGGCGCAGGCGAAGGTAGGGGTCCTGGGGATTGCAGCGGGCCAACACCGTCAGGCGTTCGGCCGGCGGCTTGTGCTCCGACGGCCGGGCCGAGACGGCCCGGCGGTAGCGCCGCCAGGCGTCGGCGGCCTCGGCTGCGGCGCCCTGCGCGTCGCGGATGTCGCCGAGGTGGTCCAGGAGGATGGGTTTGTCCTCGCCCGCCCGGTCGATCGCCTCCGTGATCCAGCGTGCGGCCTGGTCGTACTTCCCCGCGTAGAACGCCAGTTGCGCCAACGTGTTCAGCCAGCGGGGCCCTGCCCGGTCCTTCTTGAGGGCCTCGTCCAGTTGCCCGGCCGGATCGGCCGGCGGGTCGGCCCAGGCGAAGATCAGCAGGTCCGGGCGGTAGCGGTAGACCGCCGCCTCGAGCCCTTGGCGGGCGATGGTCACCGATGCCGGATGGCGCCGGGCCGCGTCGGCGGCGGCGTCGGCCGCTCGCGCGATGGCCTCTCGCGGGTCGGCGTCGTACTGGGCCTTCAGCAGGTACAGCCTGACCAGGTCGGCGGGGGGGTTGGGGTCGGCCGGGTCGGCGGCCGCGGCGTGCTGCATGGCCTCGATCGCGCCGGGGATGTCGTTGTCGGTGTAGGTTCTCGCCGCCGCCAGGACGTGGTGCTCGGCGCGCCAGACGGGCGCCAGGACGCCCGCGGCCGCCGCCACCGTCGCCGCGACCAGCGCCGCCGCCAGCGCCGCGCCGGCCGGACGGCGTAGCCGGCGCGCCTTGCGGGTGGTTCCCGCGATGACCGCGCCGGCGGCGATCCAGAACACCATGCCCGCCGCCGGCTTGAACAGGGCGAAATCGGTCAGGTTGTGCAGCGCGAAGCCGCCCACGCCGCACGCCGCGGCGATCGGCAGCACCGGATCGAACGACCCCTCGCCGTCCTCGCCCCGCCCCGTCGCCGCCGCCGCGAGCAGGCCTGCCCCCAGTGCCGTCACCGGCAGGAGGTTGTCGACCAGCAGCACGAGGGCGTTGGGGTAGGCCGTGGCGCCGATACGCCATGCCATCGCCCCCGCGCCGACGGCGGCCACCATCGCCCACCATCGCCGCCGCCCCGGCCCCGGCGCCAGCCAGGCGTCATCGCGGCGGCGCGGGCCGGTCAGGGCGATCAGCGCCCACGCCAGCAGCGCCAGGTACAGCCCCCCGCCCGGCAGGCCGTACTCGGCCAGGGCGTGAACGATCACGTTGTGGGGGTTCTTCACGGCCTCCTCGGCCCCGAACGGGCGATGGGGGAGGTAGGCGTCGGGGAAATTGCCCGGCCCGACGCCCAGCAGCGGCCGCTCGCCGAGCATCGCCACCGAGCCGGTCCAGTACTCCCAGCGGACCTGTAGCGTTCGCATCGGCAGGCCGTCGCGGGCAAGACCGACGGCGATCACGGCGGCCGTCGCGCCACCGAAGGCAACCGCCGCGGCCGCCAGCAGCCCCCGCCGGTGCGCCGCCGCCGGGCGGCGCCATCGATAGAGCACGACCGCCGCGACGGCGGCGGCAAGCCCCGCGGCGATCGCCCCGATGCTGCCGGTCAGCCACCAGGCCACCGCCGCCGGGATCGCCGCCGCCGTCGACGCCGCCGCGGCCACGACAGGCAGGGGGATCTCCATCTGCATCCCGCGGCCGGTCTGGTTGAACAGCGCCGCCCAGTCGTCGCGGGCCCTGCGCCACTTGTCGAACGCCATCGCCGCCGCCGGCAGCATCAGCAGGACCATCGTCGAGCCGTAGATATTCGCCAACGACCAGAATCCCTTGGCGGTCGGTTCCCGCAGGCGGATCTCGGCCATCGCGGCCTGGGGCGAGTCGGGCGCCAGGTGCCCGAGCGACCCGGCCGGATCGGCTTCGAACATCGCGACCTGTTCGGGGATCTCGACCGCCACCTGGAAAACGCCCTTAGCTCCCAGCGTCGTCGCCAGGGCGACCAGGACCACCAGCACCAGCCGCTGCCGCCATCGCACGGCGGCCCACTGGATCGTCATCCACCCGGCCGTCAGCAGCGAGACCTGCTCGGCGGCGGTCAGGAGCCCCTCGCGCCGATCGGATGCCAGCAGCGCCGAGGCCGTCAGGCACGCCGCCAGGGCGATCAGTCCCGCGCCGAACAGGCCCGCGCGGAGCCGGTGGCGGTCGGGGCGGATCGCCGCGCCGACCGCCCACGCGGCCGCCAGGGCGAAGATGATCACCGCCGAGGCGGCGCGGAGGACCTTGGTGGGGGTGATGATCGCCTCGGCGCCGTCGGCGCCCGGCATCGCCCCGGCGGCCTGCAGGCCGCTGCGGTGGAAGGTCGGCTCATTGAGCATCGTCCGGGCGGCCGCCAGGGCCAGCAGGGCGATCAGCAGCCCCGTCGCGAGCCGGTCGGCGCCGCGGCCGTCCGCGCGGCGGCGGTCGGGGACGACGTGGCGGGGGGGTGTTCCGCGCCGGCTCATGGCGTCTCGCCGGCCGACTCCAGCAGGGCGACGATGCACAGCACGCCCAGCGTCTGGCCCGCCAGGAGGATCGCCGCCCAGTCGCTCACCCTCGGCAGCAGGACCGCCGCGATGCCCGTCACCGCCGTGCACAGGCAGATCGTCAGCACCGCCGCCCGCACCGTCATGCCCCGGCGGACCAGCCGGTGCGAGAAGTGCCGCGTGTCGCCCTTGAAGGGGCTCACGTGCGCGCGGAGCCGCAGGATCACCACCGAGACGAAGTCGTACAGCGGCACCGCCAGGACGATCAGCGGCGCCAGGACCGTGTAGGCGGGCCGGCCGGCGACGACGGTCGGGTCGTAGTAGGTCGTCAGCATCGTCAGCACGGCCAGGAAAAACCCCAACACCAGGCTGCCGGCGTCGCCCATGTAAACCTTCGCCGGCGGGGCGTTATGCGGGGCGAACCCGAGCACCGCGCCGATCAGCAGGCACAGCCAGGCCGAGACGAACAACTGGCCCAACTCCGCCGCGGCCGCCAGCAGCGCGCACGCCACCACCAGCGTCACCCCGGCGGCCAGGCCGTCCATGTTGTCCATGAAGTTGATGGCGTTGATGATGATCAGCATCCACAGCACGCTGACGACGACGCTCAGCGGCTCGCCCAGGACCGTCAGGACGCGGACCTCGGCGAACCACACGACCGCGGCGGCCACCAGCGCCTGGGCCGTCAACTTCAGCCAGGGCCCCAGGTGCCACCGGTCGTCGATCAGACCGACCAGGCACAGCACCACCGCCCCGCCGAGGATGATCAAGGCCATCGGGACGCGGGACGCGGCCCCGGCGACGTGGAGGCCCAGCTCGGGCGGCAGGGCCGTGCCGGTGGCCGCCCAGTACCGCGCCAGGGCGGCCGCCAGCATCGTCGGCAGGGCGATCGCGCCGAGGATGGCCACGCCCCCGCCGAGCGGGACCGGCTGGGTGGCGAAGCGGTCGTCGGCCGGCTTCGAAACGAACTTTGCCGCCACGGCCGCACGGCGTACGAGAACGGTGCCCCCGGCGCTGATGATCACAGCGGCCACGATCGTCGCCAGGGCGATCAGCGGGTACGCAGGCATAAGCGCTTCCTTCCGTTGAGCATCCGGCTGCGTTCAGCGGCGTTGTGCCTTGAGCCGCTCGCGCGCCATTGTCAGAAACCTATCATAACGCCCGCCGGCGTAATCGGGAAAGGTCCAAGGCGCGCTTTCCCACCGCCCGCGGACGACGCGGAGGGTCACTTCCGCATAGATGCCGCCGGTCAGGTAGATCCGATGCGCGAAGTCCTTGGCGCTGGCCAGGACGAGCTTGGCCGGCGTAACGTAGCCCGGGTCGAGGTTCACCGGCCGTGGGACTTCGCCAAGCCGCGCCGCCAATGCCGCCTCCATTGCGTTGGTCGCCAGCTTGATCGCCGCCAGCTCGTCGGGGCCGATCAGGCGCTCGAAGGCCACAAACTGCCGTTTGAGGTCGCCGCCCATGGCCTTGCGGTAGTAGTCGGTGAAGTCGAACGCCATAACCTCGCTTTCGACGTCGGTCGGCCCGAACCGCTCGACGAGTGCCGCCCGCCCGGCGTCCAGCCACGTCTCCCGCCCGGCCAGCAGGCCGACGATCAGCTTCACCGGGGCGGGGGGGTGTGCCTGGGCCATGGTCGGCTACTCCCGCGGTGGGCCGTACAGCGCCGCCAGCCAGCGCTGTGCCTGGTCGGCAAAGGTTCCGGCGGTGATCGCGGCGCGGATCGCGGCGGTGAACTGGGCGAAGAACGTGAGGTTGTGGATGCTCAACAGCGTCGGCCCCAGCATCTCCCGGGCCATGAACAGGTGGCGGATCGTTCCGCGGCTGTACTGCCGGCACGCCGGGCACGGGCAGGCCTCGTCCAGCGGGCGCCGGTCGCGGGTGTGGACGGCGTTGCGCAGCTTCAGCGGACCGGTCCAGGTGTAGGCCATCGCGTTGCGGCCGTTGCGGGTGGGCATGACGCAATCGAACAGGTCGACCCCCCGTGCGATCGCCCCCAGCAGGTCGCGGGGCTCGCCGACGCCCATCAGGTACCGCGGCTTGTCGCGCGGGAACTGACCGTCGGCGGCGCTGAGCACCTCCATCATCGCCTCGTGGCCTTCGCCCACGGACAGGCCGCCGATCGCGTAGCCGGGCAGGTCCAGCTCGACAATCCGCGCGGCCGATTCGGCGCGGAGGGCGGCGTCCACGCCGCCCTGTTGAATGGCGAACAGGGCCTGGTCGTCGCGCTGTCGCGCCGCCTGGCACCGCCGGGCCCATGCGGCCGAGCGGGCGACCGCCTCGGCCACGACCGCGCGGTCGGCGTCGTGCGGGGGGCACTCGTCGAGCTGCATGATCACGTCGGCCCCGAGCGCTTCCTGGACCTCGATCGCCCGCTCCGGCGTCAGCTCGATGCGGCCGCCGTCGATGTGGCTGCGGAAGGTGACGCCCGCGTCGGTAATGTCGCGCAGGTCGGCCAGGCTGAACACCTGGTAACCCCCGCTGTCGGTGAGGATGGGCCCGTCCCACGCCATCATCGCGTGCAAGCCCCCCAGTGCCGCGACCACCTCCGGCCCGGGGCGGACCAGCAGGTGATACGTGTTCGCCAGGACCATCTGCGACCCCGTCGCCGCCACCTGGTCGGCCGTCACACCCTTGATCGTCGCGCACGTCCCCACCGGCATGAACGCCGGCGTGTCCACCACGCCGTGCGGCGTATGGAACCGCCCCACCCTCGCCGCCGACGCGGCGTCCGTGCCGAGGATTTCGAAGTCGAACATGGGGCCCAGAATACAGGAGGGGAACGGCGAATATCCAATATCCAACAAGGAATATCCAATTTCCCAAAGTGAACGGCGAACGGCCGCTGACGCACCCTGGGAGGTAATCCTTTGGCGGCGTGCCCCGCGGTTGGCCGATAACCGTGACGTGGAACGGGTTGTAAACCTCATCGAAGGTTGGCTTTGGATCGCCCTCGGCGCGGTCTTTCTAGTGACGCTGTTTCGGCCCGCGCGACGGTGGATGAAACTGTTCGCCGCCGTCAGCTTCATCCTCTTCGGCCTGACCGACTTCGTCGAGATGCGCACCGGCGCCTGGTGGCACCCCTGGTGGCTGCTGGCCTGGAAGGGGGGTTGCGTCGCCGTGATGGTCGGACTGCTTCTGACCTACCGGCGGGGGACAGACAAGTCGAAGTGAATGGTCAATAGGGGCATAGCGTCCCAGGGTGCGCCGGCGCCGTTACCTGGCTATTGGATATTCGCCGTTTCTACAGCGTCCCCTTCGTCGAGGGCACCTGACCCGACCGCTCCGGGTCGATCGACTTGGCGGCGCGGAGGGCCATGGCGAAGGCTTTGAAGATGGCCTCGGCGATGTGGTGGTCGTTAGCGCCGTCGGGGACGTTGACGTGGAGGTTCATCCCCGCGACCGTGGCCAGGCGGCGGAGGAATTCGTCGATCAACTGCGTGTCGAATGTGCCGATCTTGCCGGCGCTGAACGACGCGTGCATGACGAAACTCGCGCGTCCGCCCAGGTCGACGGCGACCTCGGCGAGCGCCTCGTCCATGGGCACCACCGCCGAGCCGTACCGGCGGATGCCGGCCTTGTCGCCGAGCGCCTGCTTGAGGGCCTCGCCCAGGCAGATGGCGACGTCCTCGACGGTGTGGTGGTCGTCGACCTCCAGGTCGCCGGTCGCCCGCAGGGTGATGTCGGTGAGGCTGTGTTTGGCCAGGTGGGCGAGCATGTGATCGAGGAAGCCCACGCCCGTCGCGCAGTCCAGCGTGCCTTGGCCGTCGAGGTTGAGACTGAGGTCGATCTGCGTTTCGGCGGTTGAGCGTCGAACGGTGGCGGTGCGGGCCATGCGGGAGCCTCCTGATCTACGCCATGCCATCAAGGGCGGCCAGCAGGGCGTCGGTGTCGTCGGCGGTGCCGATGGAGATTCGTAACTTGTCCTGCAACAGCGGACTGTTGAAATATCGGACCAGGATGCCGTCGGCCTTGAGCCGCTCGACCATCGCCCGCGCGTTTCCGCCGGGGGCCGTGGCCAGCAGGAAGTTGCCGTGGCTGGGGTAGACGAAGAACTTTCGCTTGATCAGGGCCGTCGCGAGGCGCTTTCGCTCGGCAATGATGGCCGCGACGCACACCTCGTGGTAGTCCTGGTCGGCCAGGGCCGCGGCCCCGACGGCGGCGGGGACGGCCCCGACGTTGTAGATCGCCTTGGTCTTCAACAGCCCCTCGACGATCCGCCGGCCGGCCACCGCGAACCCCAACCGCAGGCCCGCCAGCGAGTAGCCCTTCGACAGCGTCCGCAGGACGACGACGTTGTCGCGCCTGTCCACCAGCGACAGGGCGTTTTCGGCGGCGAAGTCGGCATAGGCCTCGTCCACGGCCAGGATGCCCGACAGCTTGCCGGCCAGCCAGTCGAGCTGGTCGGTCGTCGCGGCGGCGCCGGTGGGGCTGTTGGGGCTGGCCACGAAGGTCAGCGCCGCGTTCGCGTCGGCCAGGGCTTCCAGCGGCAGGGCGAAGTCCGCATCGCACGGGACGGCCGCGACCGGCGCGCCCTGGACCTGGGCCTGCGTGAAGTAGTACGGGAACGTCGGCTCGGGATAGGCGATGGCCCTGCCCGCCCCGACGGCGGCGCGGACGAGCATGATGATCAGGTCGTCGCTGCCGTCCCCGACGACGATCTGCTCGGGCGTTACGCCGAGCACGTCGGCGGCGACGGCGGTGAAGGCCGGCACCCTCGGGTCGGGGTACAGCCGCAAGGCCGCGCCGTTGAAGGACTCCAGCGCCGCCAGCGCCCGCGGCGACGGGGGGTAAGGGTTTTCGTTCTGGTTGAGCTTGACGACCTTCCGGCCGGCCTCCGGCTGCGCGCCGGGGACGTAGGGGGTCATCGCGTCGATATGGTCCAGGAAGAAGCTCACGGCCCTCGATCCTCCTGCCGCCGTTGCACGGCCGCCGCGTGGGCCGTCAGGCCCTCCCGCGTGGCGAAGTCGATGATGTCCCCGGCGTCGGCGGCCAGGGCGGCGCGGTCGTAGCGGAGGAGGCTGGTGGCCTTGAGGAAGCTGTTGACGCTCAAGGCGCTGAAGAACCTCGCCGTCCCGCCGGTCGGCAGCACGTGGCTGGGCCCGGCGTAGTAATCGCCCACCGGCACCGGCGTCGCGTCGCCGAGGAAGATCGCCCCGGCGTTGTCGATCCTGCCCAGGACGTCGTCATCGTTTTCGGTGATGATCTGCAGGTGCTCGGTGGCGAAGGCGTTGGCGATCTCGCAGGCGGCTGCCAGCGACGGGACGACGATGATCGCGCTGTACTGGTCGATCGCCTTGCCGAGTGCGTCGGCTCGGTCCAGGTCGACCACCTGCGCTTCCACCTGCCCGGCGACCTGCTCGGCCAGCGAACTCGACGGGGTGACCAGGACGGCCGAGCCGGGGTCGTGTTCCGCCTGTGCCAGCAGGTCCGCCGCGAGATGCGCCGCTGTGGCCGTCTCGTCGGCGATGATGAGCACCTCGCTGGGTCCGGCCAGGCTGTCGATCGCGACGCGGCCGAACAGTTGCTTCTTGGCCTCGGCGACGAACGCGTTGCCCGGCCCGGCGAGCATCTCGACCGGGGCGATCTGTGCCGTGCCCAGGGCCAACGCCGCCATCGCGATGGCGCCGCCCACGCGATAGACCCGCTCGATACCCAGCTCGTGCGCGAGGGCGAGTGTCATCGGGTTCACGCCCCCGGCCGTGGGCGGCGTGGCGATGGCGATCTCCCGCACGCCGGCGACCTGGGCGGGGACGATCGTCATCAGCAAGCTCGACGGATACGCCGCCTTGCCGCCCGGCACGTACAGGCCGACCCTATCGACGGGGGTGTACCGCACCCCGAGCCGGCGCCCGCCGCGGACCAGCTCGGCCGGGGCGCTGGCCTTGATGTGCTCCTGGTACTCGCGAATGTTCGCAATCACCCGCCGCGCCAACTGGAGGAAGGCCTGATCCGCCTCCGCATGGGCCCCGCGGATCTGCTCGACCGGCACGGCCACCGCCTCGGGGGGCACGTCGACCTTGTCGATCCGACGCGTCAGCCTCGCGACGGCCTGCTCGCGGTCGGCTTCCACCTCGGCGATGATCCCCCGCACGATCCCCGGCACATCCAGCCCCCCGCTGCCCGACGCCGTCAGCCCGCCGGCGCGCAGCTGGCCCATCAGCTCGTTGATGGCCGCGACCTCTTGCCAGGGACCTTCGCACGTGATGATCTTCATCGCCATAAGCGGGTTACTCTAGTCGGCCCCGAACGCCTTTGCAACGGCATTCTCCCGATCGGCCCGCACGCGCAGCGGGTGGAGTGGTTTGGGCGAATGTTCATTGGACGGCCGAAAAGGATGCCGTCTTTTGGGGCGGCATGCCGTCCTCCATGTGAGCAATGACAAGGACTTACAATTTCGGCATTGCAATACCGAGATAGCTTGCCGCTTTTACGGATCTGTCCCTATTCGGAATTTGCAGAGTTGTGAATTCGGCCCGGGCGGCAGGTTGCCGATCAGGGCGGTCGCGCGCCGCTTTCGGGCAAGCCGCGCCGATGGGCCGCCGGAAGCGCCGTGGCCGCGGGGAGCGGCGGCGGACGCGGGGCGGTTATGCAACACTTTTGACCGCAACCTCTTGAGGCGCCGTTGGTTTGCCCGTGCCTGGCCTGGGGCCGGGCGGCGACGTCGTCGCGGCGAATTCTCGCCGCGGGCCTTGACGGTCCCGGCCCGCATCGCTAAGATGCCCCGTCTACAATGGAGCAGACGCCCCCATCGTCTAGCGGCCTAGGATACCAGGTTCTCATCCTGGCGACAGGGGTTCGAGTCCCCTTGGGGGTAGTGAACAC
>CAZHRW010000168.1:0-2910 GCA_964535025.1 uncultured Planctomycetales bacterium | reverse complement strand
CTACCACGAGATGCGTTACAGCACAATGGGTTTTACATGAATTCCGCGCAAGCGGTTCGGCCGCGCCGGATTTTTCCGCCGCGACATGCCCGCTCGCCGGTCCTACAGCACGTCGGCGAGGATCTTCGCGATGCGTTCGGCGGCCTGGCCGTCCCACAGGTCGGGGATTCGCGGCTTGCGGGCGGCGCCGCTGGTGGCCTCGCGGTAGGCGGCGAGGATCCGCGCCGGGTCGGTCCCGACGATGCGGTTGGACCCAACTTCAGCCGTGATCGGACGTTCGGTGTTCTCCCGGAGCGTCAGGCAGGGCACCTGGAGGATGGTCGTCTCTTCCTGGATCCCGCCCGAATCGGTCAGCACCAGTCGTGCCGAGCTGGTCAGCTTGAGGAAGTCCAGGTAGCCCAGCGGGTCGAGCAGTCGCAGGCCGGTCATCGCGGCGACGCGGCCGGCCAGGGGCGAGCCGTCGATGTTCTTGCGGGTCCGCGGGTGGATGGGGAAGACGATTGGCATGTCGCGGCTGATGGCCTCCAGGGCGTCCAGCAGCCCGCCGAGCACGACCGGGTCGTCGACGTTCGCCGGCCGGTGGAGCGTCAGGGCGGCATAGGGCTTGCCGTCGAGGCCCAGCTCGTCGAGGATCGTCGACGCCTCGGCCTTCGCGCGGTTTTTCAGCAGCGTGTCGATCATCACGTTGCCGACCACGTGGATCCGCGACGGATCGACGCCCTCGCGCAAGAGGTTCTCCTTGCCGGATTTCTCGGTGACGAACAGCCAATCGCTGATCGAATCGGTCAGGATGCGGTTGATCTCCTCGGGCATCGTCCGGTCGCCGCTCCGCAGGCCCGCCTCGACGTGGATGAGCGTCACCCCCAGCTTCACGGCGACCAGCCCGCAGGCGATGGTGCTGTTGACATCCCCGACGACCAGCACCGCGTCGGGCTTCTCAGCGAGCACGATCGGCTCGAACGCCGTCATGATCGCCGCCGTCTGCGTCGCGTGCGAGCCCGAGCCGACGCCGAGGTTGACGTCCGGGGCGGGGATGCCCAACTGGCGGAAGAACAGGTCGCTCATCCGCTCGTCGTAGTGCTGACCGGTGTGCACCAGCATCGGCTCGATCCGCGGCTCGGCGGCGAACGCCTCCATCAGCGGGGCGATCTTCATGAAATTCGGCCGGGCGCCGGCGACGTTGATGATCTTCATACCGCTGTACCTTTCGATCACATCACGATTAAGGTCATGCTCTGCTTATCGGCCCGCCGGGCGGGCGGCTTGGGAGGTCTTACAGCCGCCCGAGCAGTTTGTACTTGCCCCAGGCCAGGATCTCGTAGAGCTTCGTGGGCAGCTCGCGCGCCCGCATGATCCAGCCGGTCGGCCCGGCGAAGGCGCCGCCGGTTTCCCAGTCGGTGCTCCGCATGATGATACGCGCGTAGCCGTCCTGTTGGAAGCACGCCCGCGCCCGCCCCGTGTGGTAGGGCGAGGTCACGACGATCACCCGCCCGGCGGCCCGGTCGAACCCCGCGAGGGCCGCGATCGTCCGCGGGTGGTCGTACGTCACGAAGGCCTTGTCGTCAATGAGGATAGCCTCACGCGGCACGCCGTACGCGGCGACGGTCGCCGCCAGGCGACGGACGCTGGGCCCGTTGGAGGAGACCACCACTTTCGGCGCCCAGCCATCCCGCCACAGACGCGCCGCCTCCACGGCCCGGGCCATGTCGCCGCCGAGGACGACGATGGCGTCGGCCTTCGCCGGCGGGTCGATGTGGATCAGCGGACGGCCCAGCCGGTCGCCGACCGGCGTGAACACCGCCGCCGCGGCGAACGTAACCAACCCAACGCAGACCCATTGGAACACCTTCAGCAAACGACGAGCCCAGCGCGCGGCCGCGCAGGCCTTGACATCGGTCCCGCCTTCGCTTGCCGGATCGGCTCCCGTCGCGGCGTCTTCGTCAGCGAGTTGCCCGTTGGTGGTTTCCATCATGGCCTCTTGAAGCGGTTGTGCAACATCCTCAGGGCCACGGCGACCGTGAGCACCCGGTTGAGTTGCTTGTCCGGGGGCATTCGAGCGACCAGCGAGGGCGCGAACCGTGTTCGCAACGCACCCAGCTTGAGGCGCAAGCTAAGGGGGAGCAGGAGCTTCGGGTTGAGTTTCCGCCGAAGGCCGCGAGCCTGTTGGCTCGGGCTGGGGCTTTCCGCCAGCGCCGTCTTGATCAGGTGCTCCAAAGCGCCCCTGTCGAAGAAGTCATCCAACAACGGATTGTCTTCAAAGATCAGGGACGAGACGACCCCGTCCTGCTGTTCGGCGCGGCGCATCGCCGATTTAAAATCGGGTCGCTCGTCTTCCCTCGGACGCGGAATCTCAAACAAAGCGGGATTGATCTCTCTGACGGTGTTCACGAAGAGGGACTTGCCCAAGCGATAGCGTCCGGGCGTCGTTCGGAAGAACTCAATGACGTCGAAGTCGAGCCAAGGATTACGCGCGAATAGCCCGAAGAAGGTTGAGAAGCGCCGCTTAGGATTGAGGTAGTTTGCCAGGCGCTGATCGAGATACAGTTCGTCGACCTGGTCCTGCGGGTGTGCTGCATGGCACCGACTCAAGGCTTGCTCCGGGTCGGCCTTGGAGAGGGTCAGAAATTCGTTCAGGCGATCGCCCCGCAGCAATCCCTGGACATTCACCGTGTCGCAAAGGGAGAAAATTCGTAACCACGTTGCCACGCGATCCGCCGGAACATGGCCACCGGCCCATCCGACACACTCATCTCCGAGGAGGATATAGTCCGCCCCGATGCTTGTCCGGACCCGCTGCCAGATGTCACCATGGACGAAGCCGGCGGCGCCCTCGCCGTAGTAGACGGAATCCATCAACGCGTTGGCGAAATCGCTCGCCTGGTACTCGATGGTGACGTGGTCCAGGCCAAT
>CAZHRW010000167.1:0-11584 GCA_964535025.1 uncultured Planctomycetales bacterium | reverse complement strand
GGTTCATCCGCGATTCGCGGGGAGCGGGTTGAATAGATAGCCGCCAACAGCAGCTCTTTGTAGCTTGTAGTTACCACACTATCGGCTGCAAAGGAGACTGCTGTTGACGGGACAAGAGCTTATCAAGAGTCTCGGGGGCTGGGAAGGCTATCATCCCGGAACTGTGGGGCTCAGCCCGGACCGGAAGGAGCTTTGGGTTGAGTTGCTGCCCGAGCCGGGGCCGGGGATCTGCGACGGGTGCGGCCGGCGCTGCGAACGCATTCATGACGTCACGGAGCGTTGGATCGACGACCTGCCCGTATTCGACAAGCCCACACGATTGCTCGTGCATCGGCGGCGTATGCTCTGTCTGGACTGCGGTCCCAGGGTCGAGCGATTGACCTGGCTGGATCGCCGCCAGCGGTGCACGGTGCGCTTTGCCGAGTCTGTGGCCCGCTGGTGCAAGGTCGCCAGCGTCAAGCATGTCGCTGAGCAATATGGCATCGGCTGGGATCGCGTCAAGCGGATCGACAAGGCCTACCTGACGAGGGAATTGGGCCCTGTGGATCTGTCCGGCGTGTCGGTCCTGGCGATGGACGAGTTCGCCATCCAGAAAGGCCATCGGTATGCGACGGTGATCGTGGACCCGACCTGCAAGCGGGTCCTGTGGATCGGTCGCGGCCGGGGCCGGGAGGACATCCGCCCATTCTTCGAGCAGTTGGGACCGGCCGGCTGCCGGCGGATCCAAGCGGTCGCGATGGACATGAACGCCGGGTACGAGCTCGAGGTCAAGGCCCAGTGCCCCAACGCCAAGGTGGTCTTCGACCTGTACCATGTGGTGGCCAAGTACCATCGGGAGGTGACCGACCGGGTGCGGGTCGACGAGGCCAACCGCCTACGCGACGACAAGCCGGCGCGGAAGGTGGTCAAGAGCGCCCGCTGGCTCCTGCTGCGGAACCGCAAGACGCTCAAGGGCGACCAACGTGTTCGGCTGTCGGAACTGCTGGCGGCCAATCGCCGCCTGATGACGGTCTACGTCCTCAAAGACGATCTCAAGCACCTGTGGGACTATCGGTACGAGGGAGCGGCCCGTCGGTTCTGGAAGCAGTGGTACAGCCGTGCGATCCGCAGCCGCATCGAGCCGCTCAAGAAATTCGCCCGGAAGCTGAGCAACTACATCGAAGACATCTTCACCCACTGCCACCACCCGCTCCACACCGGCCTGCTGGAGGGGATCAACAACAAGATCAAAGTCATCAAACGAATGGCCTACGGCTACCGAGATGACGACTACTTCTTCCTGAAGATCCGACAAGCCTTCCCCGGTATTCGCGGATGAACCTAATTTTATTGATCGCCGGCTGCATAATATTAATGATATCCTGCGCTTTTTGTGCGCGCAGACTTACTTTGTAAAGGGATCGCCACATTTTGTGAAACCGGCCCCTCGAACGCCCCGAATCGCCCTTCCTTCGATGAAACGAAAACTTAATTTTCTGATAGCTACACGATACTTTGTGGACCGCTGCTTCAACTTTATTCGCCCAAAGGTTCATTTTATTGAGGCGCACTTCCATTTCGTCAAACCCGGCCGCTGCCCCGCCGTTCGGCGGCGAACGGGACGCACAATATCGCTTATACTGTCCCCGCTTTCCAAAACGTTAACCCCCGCCACGCCTTGTTAGTCAGAGAATTCGGGTTTTATGCCGTTAATCTGGGTACCCTGCGCAAACCTGGCGGCCCGCCGCACGCCCCGCCGCCCAATCAAGGGCTTTCACACCACACACGAAGCCCCTCGTTTCCACCCCAACTCGCTCGACATACAGCACTTACGCTCTCTTCCCCAAGCCGCCCCCACCGCCCGCGAAAAATCACCAACCGGGGACATCATAGGCTAACAAACCCCCTTGCCGTCCGCGGCAAGGACGGCATCCTAACCCCCCGCCAAAGCTGCCCTTGCCTCCCGCAAGGTGCCCCCAAAGACGGCATCTCAAGCATCCGCAAAATCGAAACTCCCAACGCGCCGACGGCCCGTCACCGCTCATCGTACAACTGCATCACCCGCCGGCGGGCAAGGGTATCCAGCGCATCGTTGGAGATGATCACCGCGCGGCGGCGGAGGTCGCGGACGTAGCCGTTGACCAGCCGGCGGTACGTCCGGGTGCGCAGGAGCTCGCGAATTTCCTCCTGGGCCTGCTCGAAGGAGACCGTCTCGCCGGGGTCGACGCGCACCGTCTTGACCACGAACGCGCCCGTCGCGCCGACGATGACGTCGCTGACCTCGCCCGGCTCACCGGCGAACGCGGCGTCCTCGACGGCCGTCTCGCGGAAGCTCCCGCGGGCCATCGCCTCCCACAGTCCGCCCTCGTCGGAGCGATAGGCCGTCGAAACCGCGGCGTCGCGGACGACGTCGGCGAAGTCCTCGCCGTCGCGGATCCGCGCCAGGGCCGCCTCCGCCGCGTCGATCGCCGCCTGGCGCGGGTCGGCGTGGTCGGTTTCGAAGGCGCTGAAGGGCATCGCGAGGATCCGCATGGTGACGGTCGGCTCGGAGGAGAACTCGTCGCCGTGGGTCTGGTAATACTGCCACAGGTCGCGGCAGCTGATGTCGAGATCGGAGCCGAGCTGCCCGTGAAGGTACAACTGCCCCAACATCTCGCGGCGGAGGGACCGCGTCGTCTGCTCCAGCGAGCCGCCCTCGGCGAGGAGGCGAGCCTCCAGCCGCCGGCGGGAGCCGCCCTCGGCGAGGACCATCTCGCGGATGCGATCGTCGACGAGGCTGTCGATGTAGGCCTTCTGGGCGTCGCTGAAGCGCCGCCGGGCCTCGGCGAGGATGAGGGCCTGGTCGATCTGCCGCTGGATCTGCTCGCCGATCAGCCCGGACGCCGCGGCCATGAACTCGGCGGGCGACGCAGTGCGGGCGGCGTCGCGGAGTTCGTCGCGGATCGGCACCAACAGATCGCTAAGGGTCACCACTTCCCCGTTGACGGTCATCGCCACCGCGTCGACCACTCGTCCGCCGGGCGGCAGCGGATAGTCCGCTGCCGGGGCCGCCTGCGTCTCCGCCGCCGGGGCCGTGGCGAGCGCGCTGGTCGGCTCAGGCACCTTGGCGGCGGCACAGCCACCCAGCAGCGCTGCGATCATCAACAGCCATCCGCCCATGCGACGCTTGTCCATCGGCTGGTCTCCTCAGGTCCCTCGGCGGCCCGCGGCCTGGGTATCGTACCGTCGCGAGCGCCCCCGCTTCAACTGGTTTCGCAGGACGGTCAGCAACGTGCCCGCTTCCAGGTAGTTCGACGGCAGCCGCCAGTGGGCCGTCCGTTCATCGGGCATGCGGACGGTCCCGGCGGCGTCGGCGAACGCCGCCTCGGCCGCCGTCCAGTCGCGGATGGTAAAAATGATGTCCGGCCGCATCAGGACGATGCTGCCGATCCCCAGCGCCCCGGCCAGCACGCGGATCTCCGCCAGATCCAGCAGCGTCTCCAGCGCCGGCGGCGGCTTGCCGTACGCGTCGAGCAGGTCCGTGCGGAGCTGGGTGAGTTCCTTCTCGTCGCCGCAGCGGGCGATGCGGCGGTAGACCTCCATCCGTTGGCGGTCGGAGGGGATGTAACGTCGCGGGATGTACGCCCGGATGCCCAGGTCAACGCTCACATCCTTCCGCGGCGGCGCCTCCTCGCCCCGCAGGTCGCGGACGGCGTCGTCGAGCAACTGGCAGTACAGCTCGTAGCCGACGGTGGCGATGTGCCCGCTCTGCTCGGGGCCGAGGATGTTGCCGGCCCCGCGGATCTCCAGGTCCCGCATGGCGATCTGGAACCCGGCCCCCAGGTCGCTGAACTCCTCGATCGCCTTGAGCCGCTTGGCCGCGACGGGCGCGATGGTCCGGTCTTCCGGCAGGAGGATGTAGCAGTAGGCCCGGTGCTTGTAGCGCCCCACCCGCCCGCGGAGCTGGTGCAACTCGGCCAGGCCGAACCGGTCGCCATTATCGATGATGATGGTGTTGACCGTGGGGATGTCCAGCCCGCTCTCGATGATCGTGGTGCACACCAGCACGTCGTAGGCCCGGTTGACGAACCCCAGCATGACCCGCTCCAACTGCCGCGCCGGCATCTGCCCGTGGCCGACGGCAATCCGCGCATCGGGAACGAGCTGCTGGACGCGGTCGGCGACGGCGCGGATGCTTCCTACCCGATTGTGCAGGAAGAATACCTGTCCCTCGCGGGCCAGTTCCCGGCTGATCGCCCCGGCGATCAGCCCTTCGTCGAACGGGGCGACCTCCGTGTGGATCGCCCGTCGATCGAGCGGCGGGGTCTGGAGGTTCGAGATGTCGCGCAGCCCCAACAGCGACATGTGCAGCGTCCGCGGGATCGGCGTGGCGGTCATCGTCAGCACGTCAACCGTCGCCCGCATGGCCTTGAACCGCTCCTTGTGAGCGACGCCGAACCGCTGCTCCTCGTCGATGATCACCAGGGCGAGGTCCGCGAATTCGATGTCGCTGGACAGCAGCCGGTGGGTACCCACCAGGATGTCGATCCCGCCGGCGGCGACCCGCTCGGCGATCCGCTTCTGGTCGGCGACGGTGCGGAACCGGCTGATCACCTCGACGGTGAAGGGGTAGTCGGCCAGCCGTTCGCTGAACGTCCGCATGTGCTGGGCGGCCAGGACCGTCGTGGGCACCAGCACCGCCACCTGCTTGCCCGCCTCGACCACCTTGAACGCCGAGCGGATCGCCAGTTCGGTCTTGCCGAACCCCACGTCCCCGCACAGCAGCCGGTCCATCGGACGGCGGCGCATCTGGTCGGCCTTGATCTCCTTGATGCAGGCGAGCTGATCCTCCGTCTCGGTGTAGGGGAACTCCTCCTCGAACCGCTGCTGCCAGATGGTGTCGGGCGGATAGGCCTCGCCCGGCGTGTGCTCGCGCATCGCCTGGATCCGCAGCATGTCGGCGGCCATGTCGCGGACGGCCTCGGCGACCCGTTGCTTCTGCTTGGACCACGACGTCCCGCCCAGCGTGCTCAGCACGGGCCGCTGGGCGGCGGCGCCGATGTACTTCTGCACCAGGCCGATCTGGCTGGTGGGCACGTGCAGCAGGGCGTTCTTGGCGAACCGCAGCGTGAGGTACTCGTCGGCCTGCCCATCCTTCTCCAGGCGGCGCAGCCCCTCGAAGCGGGCGATGCCGTGCGCGACATGGACGACGTAATCGCCGGCCTGCAGGTCGATGAAGCTGTCGATCGGCCGTCCGGCGCGCACCCGCCGCAGACGGCGCTTGCGGGCGTACCGGCCGAAGATCTCGTGGTGGGTGACGACGGCCAGCCGTTCATCCGGCCAGTGGAAGCCGCGATTAAGGTGCCCCAGAGCCGTCCGGACCGCGGAGGACTCGGCCGGGTGGGCGTCGGCGAGCAGTTCGCTAAACCGGGCGGCCTCGGCGGCGTTCTCGCAGTAGACGACGACCTCCGCTTCGCCGGTCAAGGCGGCCAGTTCCGTCAGGGCCTCGTCGCCGGCGCCGGTGAGCCGTTGGAGCGACCGCACGCCGAACGCCAGCGCATCGTCCGCCGGCGCGCTGAACGGGTAGAACTCCAACACCGCGAAGGATCGCATCCCCTTGAACAGGGCCTCCGGACGATACATCCCCGTCGGGTCGCCCAGTCGCTCATAGAACGTCCTGGCCAGGTCTGCCACCTCGGGCGCGTCGGACAGGCACACCATCGCCTCGGCGGGCAGGTAGCTGAACAGGTGCGTCGTCTTCGACGCGTCGATCTGCCGTCCGGCCGCCATGGCGACCAGGTCGTAGCGGTCCATCTGCTCGCGGGAACGCTGCGTGTCGAGGTCGAAGCTGCGGATCGAATCGATCTGGTCGCCGAAGAACTCGACCCGGACCGCCTCGGTCGCCGTGGGCGGAAGGATGTCCACGATCCCGCCGCGGTGGGCGAACTCGCCGACCTGCTCGACCATCTCGACGGGCTCGAACCCGGCATCGGCGAGCCAGTCGAGCAGCGCCTGCAGGCCCATCTCGTCGCCCACCGCCAGCCGCCGGCGGGCCGCCTCGAGCGTCTCGGAATTGGGCACCGGCTGGAGCAGCGCGACGACCGGCGCGACGAGGATGGGCGGCGGCGACCCGCCCCGTTGCAGCGCCATGCACACCGCGACCCGCTGGGCAGCGATCTCCTCGCTGATGTGGCCGGCCGTTGCATCGGTCTCCCAGGCGGGCAGCGGCGTGATCTCCCGCCCGGTCAACGTCTCCAGGTCGTCGACGGCGTCATCGGCGTCGTCGAGGTGCCCGCACACGTACAGCAGCGGCCGCGACCCCGCCTCGGCGACCGCCCCGGCCACCAGGGGCGCAGCGCCGCCCCACACGCCCGAACAGGTCACCACCTGTCCCGGCGCGGCCCGCTGGACGGCGCGCCTCACCAGGGAGTTCGCCTCGACACGCTCTAATAACGACATGTACCCTCAGTGTCGCAACCGGCCCCTCCCAATTCAAGTCCGCACCCTCAAGACGGCCAAGCGCGACAAGGCACTGTGCTCATTGGATCTGCGAGAGGTAACGGACAATGGGCCCCGAGCATGAAGAAAAGGCGGGCCGCGTGAGCGTGGCGGCCCGCCCTGAACAACGCCCTCCGTTGCCTCGATGCAGGCCGTCGGTCGCGCACGGCCCGCCTCCAGAGGGCCTCCGTCAGGTCCCGGGTCCGCCGGCGGAACTTCCCTCTCTCTTCCGCTGCAGCGGTCTTCGTCCGCCGCATCCTGGACGGCATCACGCCCGGCGTCCGCCGATCAGGACCCGGGAGGTCTCCTCTGACTATACTATATACACGCGTCGATTATTTCAAGAGAGAATATATACTTTTGGATTTTTATGCATTCCCCCGGGCTTCGTTGCAAGGCTCTCCATGGGCGTTTTCACGCGGGAACGGGAGCGCGCCGACGACAGTTGCCCGGCCCGCCTGCGATACGTGGCGCCGCAGCGACGACCGCAAGACCACGGCCTACTTCGGCGACGGCTGGCTGACGGGGCGGGTGAAGAAGGGGTCCCCGGTCTGTTCCAGGTGGGCTTCGAGGCGGGCGCGGAGGTCGGCTTTGACGGCGGCGCAGGCGGGCTCGTCGGCGCGGTTGATCAGCTCGGCAGCGTCGGCGTCGAGGTCGTAGAGCTCCTCGCCGATGCCGAGGTAGAGGGTGTACTTGTGCTGTTTCGTCCGGACCATGCGGATCGGCGTGGCCAGCTTGCCCATGTTGTGCCATTCGGCCAGGACGTGGTCGTGGACCTCGTCGGTCTCGCCGCGGATGAGCGGCAGGAGGCTCGTCCCGGGCAGGGCAGGGTCCGCCGGCAGGCCGGCCATGTCGAGGATCGTGGGGACCAGGTCGACGTGGCTGACCAGGGCGTCGGTCCGGAAGGGCTTGAAGGCGTCCGCCTCGCCGTCGATGTTGCCCGGCCCGGCCCAGCCGCGGCGCGGGGGCACGATGATCAGCGGCACGTGGGTGACGCCCTCGTACATGAACGGGCCCTTGAACGACAGGCCGTGCTCGCCGGCCATGTCGCCGTGGTCGGCGGTGAAAATGATCCAGGTGTTGGGCCCGTAGCCCGAGCAGACCAGCTCATCGAGCAGCTCGGCGATCTGGGTGTCGACCTTGTTGACCTTGGAGGCATAGAACCGCCGGTAGTATTCCCACCGCCCGTCGGACCAGTCGCGTTGGTGGCGGTTGGTCTGGGGCCAGGGTTTGCCGGCCAGGTCGTCGTCCTGGTTGGCCCAGCGGGGCAGGGTCGGTTCCATCTCCATGCCGGGGCGGAGGAAGTAGATGTCGTGGGGGTTCAGCAGGGAGACGACGTGAAAGAAAGGACGCTTATTGACGATCCAGTCGGCGTTCCGCCAGAAGCGGGCGGCCTCGGTGACGGTGGAGGGGTCGTGGTTGTTTTCGAAGGCGATCTCGAAGCCGTAATGGGCCAGATCGCCGCCGAGGTGGCTCTTGCCGTGATAGACCGTCTGGTAGCCGGCGGCCTGCATGCGGTTGCCGACGGTGGCGAGCCCCTCGGTCATGGGCCCGACCTCCCGGTCGAGGTTGCCGTACACGCCGGTCTGGGAGGGGTACAGGCCGGTGACGATCGACGACCGGGCCGGGCAGCAGACCGGGCTGGTGGTGTACGCGGCGTCGAAGAACACGCCGGCGTCGGCCAGCGAATCGAGGGCGGGCGTGGTGACCTCGAAGTGGTCGACGGCGGCGGCGATGGTGTCGAAGCGGTGCTGGTCGGTGAGGATCAGGAGGATGTTGGGTTTCGACGGATGCACGGGCACTCCTTTCAAGGCACTGCCGAGGAAATCCGAAATTCGAAGCTCGAAATCCGAAACAAATTCCAAACAGCCAAAACAGCAAAACGGATAAACGGAAACGGCAAAACGGCAAGAGCGGCTGTGCTCCTGTTTGCGTGGTGGCTCGGCCGACTCAAACGGCAACAGCAAGGAGAGCCACAAAGGACACAAGGACGCAAACGGCAACGGCTTGTGCCACAGAGGGCACGGAGAACACAGAGAAAGGTAGGTTCACGTCACTTGTTGCCGTTTGGCTCTGAGCCCTCTGTGAACTCTGTGGCTGGCTGTGTCGTTGCGGTTGGTGCCGTTTCAATCTTTGTGCCCTTCCGCCTTCGCCTCGCGGCTATGGCGTGACAAGTTGTGGCTATCTCTGTCGCAGCCACGACAACGGGGCGAGATCCGGCTGGACGGTCGCCGTTCCTCCGGCCTCCGGTTCCGGGGATTGTACCGCCGGCGGCGCCGGCTGTCACGGGGCGAGCGCGGCCGGTTGCGGTTCCAGCGGTTATGGCGCCAAGGCGGTTTTTTTTCTTGTACCGGGGGAGTTGAGGCGCTATACTGATGGCTGAAAAGTGGTTGGTTCGTCCGTTTCCCACCGAAAACCAACCCGGTGCGTCAGTCGTTGAGACGTCCATACGCTCAAGACGGCTTGCCATTATACGTTCGGGCGTCCACGCGTCCTTCATGGGAAGGCCCGCGGGACCGGCGCCACCGATACGGGAGAACCGCATTGAGGAGTCGAATCATGAGCATGGAACGGAAGGGGTTTACACTCATCGAGCTGCTGGTGGTGGTCGCGATTATCGCACTGCTGGTGTCGATCCTGCTGCCCAGCCTGGGGCGGGCCAGGGACCTGGCGATGACGATGGTCTGTGCCGCCCGGCACCAGGGAACGTTCAAGGGATTCTCGTTCTACGGCAACCAGTTCGACGGCGTCTGGATCGCCCCGTGGGACCAGACCCCGCGCGACCCCAACGGCGACGGCCTCGACTGGGACGAGCAGTGGCCGTACACGATGATCCTCTACGCCGAGGGGCTCAGCATCCCCTCCGGCCAGACGGTCTACATGACGGCCGCCCAGCTCCCGGCGGGCGCGACGCCCGGCTGGTGGGGCCCCAACGGACGGCACAGCCAGCCGGCGACCTACACCGACGACCCCGAGGAGGGCCAGCACCTGCAGTGCCCCGAGATGCAGTCCCGCCCGGAGACCAACGACTTCTGGTACGAGACCACGACGCTGTCGTACTTCATCATGGGCGCCGAACGCAACACCAGCGGTACCGGGTGGAACTACCACATCTCCAACTACCCCAAGCCGGAGCTGATGACCCACCCGTCCTCGACGGGGCTGGTGATGTGCCAGGCCGGCAGTACCTCCGATCCCATGGGCGACACGAACGCCTGGGTCAGCTACGGCGACGGCGAGGCGTTCGTGGCCATCGATCCGCACATGGATGAGTCGAACGTCACCTTCTGCGACGGCCACACCGAGACGATGGGCCGTGCGGAGCTCTACGAGACGATGTGGATGAGCATGTGGGAGCGCGGCGAGGAGATTGAGCACCACACGCTGCCCCAGTAACCCGCCGCATCCGTTCACCCGGTCCGAGCGACCCCCCGACGGCCGGGCTTCCCGCGGAAGCCCGGCCGTTGTTGCTGCGCCGCCCCCGCGGCGCCGGCCGCAATTCTCATCGGGTTTTCGTTTTCAAACAGCCACGGCCAGGAGAGCCACGAAGGGCACAAAGAACGCAAAGGAAAGAACGGCAACGGCTTGTGCCACAGAGGGCACAGAGAACACAGAGTAAGAAAGTCCACGTCACTTAATGCCATTTGTGGATCTCCTCCCGTTTTCGTGGTTACGTTGTCGCCGGAAACAGCCACGGCCAGGAGAGCCACAAAGGGCACAAAGAACGCAAAGGAAAGAACGGCAACGGCTTGTGCCACAGAGGGCACGAAGAACCCAGAGAGACTAAGGTTCACGAGACTTGTTGTCGTTTCTCTCTGTGACCTCAGTGGCCTCTGTGGCTAGCTGTGTCGTTGCCGTTCTTGCCGTTCTATCTTTGTGTCCTTTGTGGCTATCTCTGCCGTAGCCACGGAAATGGGAGGAGATCCCACAACGGTTTGCCGGCCAGGCACTTGATCGGTGATCGGCCCGTGGTATACTCAAGGGTGCCGGCCGTGCAGGCGCCCTTGCACCGGCGCGGCGTGGACGAGGTTGCCAGGATCGGGGCCATCATGACAACGACACATCGCAAAGCGCCGGGTTTCACGCTCATCGAGCTGCTGGTGGTGGTGGCGATCATCGCCCTGCTGGTGGCGATTCTGCTGCCGAGCTTGGGGCGGGCGAAGGATATGGCGATCACGATGCTCTGCGCCAGCCACCACGGCGGGACGTACAAGGCGTTCGGCTACTATGCCGTCCAGTACGGCGTGTGGATGGCCCCGTGGGACGCCGACGGCGCGCCGGACCACCAGGAGAGCTGGACGCTGCAGTGGCCCTACACGATGTCGCTCTACGTCGCCGGCAGCGGGCTGCCCCGGGGCGAGCGGTTGTGGGAGCCGCGATGGGAAGCCCTCGGCTACGAGGGCCCCTGGTGGGGCCCCAACGGCCGCCACCGGTACCCGGCGACCTACTGCGACGACCGCGAGGAGGCCAAGCAGCTCCAGTGCCCGGTGATGATGCGGCGGCCGGCGACCAACGAGTGGTTCCTCGACATCACGACGCTGTCGTACTTCGTCATGGGCGGCGAGCGGACCGACGACGGCGGGTGGCGCTACGGGATGGACTGCTACCCCAACCCCGACACGCTGACCCACCCCTCGACCACCGGCCTGATGATGTGCCAGAGCGGGATGCACGACGACCCCAGCGGCGGCACGCTGCCCTGGTGCGACTACCGGGGCATCCCCCAGGAACCCCACCTCAACGAATCGAACGTCACCTTCGCCGACGGGCACACCGACACGCTCGGCTACGTCGACCTCTACGAGACCATGTGGATGGGCATGTGGCAGCGCGGCCAGGAGATCCGCCACGAAGGCGTGAACTGACCGGCGGCGGACGGCTGGAATGGCTGTGACAAGTGGTTCGCCGACAAGGCCTTGACCCGGCCGGCGGTTCTGCTATAATCGGTGTGGATGTTTCGGTCGCGGCCGCGTGACTGCATCTTCCTATCCGGCGGTCGCGGCAGGACTTGCGGCGCAAATCGGACGTTTCGTCATCATCGTGCCGTTACAACGGGAGTATCGGGTCGCACCGCGACGCCGCGGGTTCGCACAGACACAGACAGGAGCGCATCATGTCAAGGACGCAT
>CAZHRW010000166.1:0-9365 GCA_964535025.1 uncultured Planctomycetales bacterium | reverse complement strand
GATCGGGTAGGCGGGGGTGATTGCTCACCCCCACCTCCCACACCACCGTGCGTACGGGTCCGTACACGGCGGTTCACAGGGAGTTCGCAAGGCGTCGATGCTCATCGAGGAGGCTCACGAGACCCAGGTGACGCAGGGCGGCGGTCGGGACAGCTTGGTTCATGTGGCTGGCCCCGGCGTTCCACCAGGGGCCCCGGCCATTCAACGCCGAGGAGGCCGCGCGACAGGGCTCCAGGCCCCGGCGACGGAGTGCCTTGAGTCGCGTCTTCCAACGCTTCCACTGCCGCCAGTACAACGCGCGCAGTTTACGGCGAAGCCATTGGTCCAACGCTTCAAAGACGCCACGCACTTCCGACAGGCGGAAGTACGCCACCCACCCGCGAAGCTTCGGGACCAGGTCGCCTACCACAGAGGCGACGTGTCGGCCCCGGCCCGCTCGGAACACCTGCCGAAGCGACTGCTTGAACCGGCGGACCGATTCGGCGGCCACCTTCAGCTTGGGCTGGCGATGGACGGTCACGCTGTAGCCCAGGAACGTCCGTTCCCAAGGCCGGGCCACCGCGCTCTTGGCGCGGTTGACTTGCAGGCGAAGGCGTTCCTGAAGGAACCCTTCCAGCGATGCCATCACCCGCTCGCCCGCCGCCTTGGACCGCACGTACACGTTGCAGTCGTCGGCGTAGCGGACGAAGCGATGCCCCCGACGCTCCAGCTCCTTGTCCAACGCGTCCAGCAGGACGTTGCTGAGCAAGGGGGACAACGGGCCGCCCTGTGGCGTGCCCATCGTCCGCGGACTGACCGGCCCGCCTGCCATCATCCCCGCTTGCAGATAGCGGTTGATGAGCCCCAGCACGCGCCGGTCCTTCACCCGGCGCTTCACCCGTGCCATCAGCACGTCGTGATTCACCCGGTCGAAGAACTTCTCCAGGTCCATGTCCACCACCCAGCGATACCCCTGGGCCATGTGCAACCGCGCCGATCGCACCGCCTGGTGGGCACTGCGGCCCGGCCGAAATCCGAAGCTGTGCTCCGAGAAGGTCGGGTCGAAGATGGGGGTGAGCACCTGAAGCAACGCCTGCTGGATCAAGCGGTCCAAAACCGTCGGGATGCCCAGCGTCCGCACCCCGCCGCCCGGCTTGGGGATCTCCACCTGCCGGACCGGCTGAGGCCGGTACGTCCCGCCGAGCAACTGCTCCCGAATGCCCGACCAGTGTTCGCGGCAGTACGGCATCAGGTCATCGACGGTCATCCCGTCCACGCCCGGTGCCCCTTTGTTCCGCTTCACCCGCCGGTACGCCAACAGAAGGTTCTCACGGCTCACGACCTCGTCCATGAGCAGCGAAGCCTCGATCCCACCTTGTTCGGTCGGTCTCGCGCACGCTTGACGCGCCAAGCCCGTACGTTCAGCGATTCCGTCGCTTAGCCTCCGGGGTGGCCCAGGCATCTCAGCCCTTGAGTCTGCGTCTGCTTCGTGCATCGCACCTTCCGTGGCGGTCGGCTCCTTGTGTTCGGCCCTTCGCCGCACCGTGAGCAGCGGCTACTACGGCCTCGGCTGACTCCTGCCCGCCCATCCCGCCGCGTCGCCGCGACGGTAGCTCATGGCAGGCCGGCAGGCCTCCCAGGGTAAGACACGTGACCTTCGCTCCACGCCTGCCGCGTCTACGTCATGCCGATCCGGATCGCATCGGGCTTCAAGTCTTGCGGCCCTCTCACCCTCGACACGCCGCCTCGTACGCGGTTGCTGTTCGTCAGGTTGGAGCTTTGCCTGCAGCTTCCTTCCCACGACGCCTCACGACGCCGCAGTTGCTGTTCAGCTAGGAGTTCCCGCGATCAGGGCCTCCAGAGGACTTACACCTCCAAGTCATCGTGCCATGCCTGGCACACCCCAAAAACGCGGTCGATTCCAGCCGAATCGACCGCGTCACGGGGAATTACTATCCCCAACGACCACTCCAAGGACGGCAGTGCCATTCGGGTCTGACCCTTTTTATAGTGTTGCGCACTAAGGGGTTATGACAGCTACAGGGGCTGAAGGGGTCAGACCCCTTTATCCGAACTCGAAGAGACAGCAGACCGGGCGAAGGGGGAGTTCCCCCGAAGTCGAACTGGCGAGCTGATCAAGTGCCGCCTGGACTGTCTGGACCAGATAGGCAACCGCGCATCTTCCTGTGCTAAACGGCATTGGACAGAATTCACTTGCGTAAAACCGTAAGCCGTGGTTAACTGAGCAAAAATGTGCAGATCGTTGTCTGGTTACTTTGGGCCCGTGCTTACGCGGCCCAAACGCACAGAAGGAGGAGCAGAGAATGCAGACGAACAGATCCTGGCTGGGCCATGCGCTATTCACGGCGGTGGTGTTTATGGCCGGAACCGCGCAGGCGGGGATAGATTTCTGGTGGGACTATTCCGAGGCGATCGCGGAGCTTGGGCAATCGGAGGTTGTCGTGCTTCATGATTTTCAGGAGGGGTTGTCGGCGACGGCCGAGGTGGCGGATGTCGCTCTCGGCTCGGCCCACGCCGAGCTGGAAATCGCGCAGCAGGTCAATGCGCTGGACGTGTGGACTGTCGATGTTTCGTCGGCGATAGACCTGGTCGTCAACGAGGATGCGGGGGGCGCCATTAACTTCTCGCATGGCAATACATATTTTCAGCTCGCGGTGACCGTCAGCGATACGCCCTATATGTTCGATCTGAACTATGAGCTTAACGAGGCCCCGGAGGATTTCGTCACAGCAGGCTATCATTTCGTCTGTCATTACGGGGATGGACCGGTGCTTTATCCGCAGGCTGAGCCTTACATTTTACTGTGGGGAGGGATGGATTACACGATTACAGGGTTCGATTTTGAGGGGTGGAATTCTCTATGCACCCATGCCGGGACAACTGTGGTCTTGATCGTGACGCCCGTCCCGGAACCGGCCTCGATGAGCCTGCTGGCTGTCGGTGGGCTGGCGCTGATTCGACGGCGTCACACGATCTGAGTCTCATTTGCCGGCGAAATGTACTCAACGGGCGGTCATCGGAGTTCGGGGTAGCGTCGAGCAAGGCTTCGGCGTGGCAAGCCGTGCCCTCTGTGGCACAAGCCGTTGCCGTTAATTCCTTTGCGTTCTTTGTGGCCTTTGTGGCTCTCTTGGCCGTTCTGTTTGCGGCGACAAAGTAACCACGAAAACGGGAGGAGAACCGGATAGAATATACCCAGGATCCTTCGTCAGGTCGTTTTCGGCAGATCTGCCGAGAGGGGGTTTGGGGCGGCCGGCCTTCGAGGGTGCACTTTCGTCTGCCCGGTCGGAAAGACGGGTGGCCTGTCGCCCGGGCGCGACGCCTTGCCGGATCGGGCGGATCCGCGATAATGGACAGGCCATGCCCGTTAATGCGACACCCGAATACGAGAAGGCCGAGGCCCGCTATCGGGAGGCGACCACGGACGCCGAGAAGCTCGCGGCGCTGGAGGAGATGCTCCGGCTGATCCCCAAGCACAAGGGCTCGGAGAAGGTCCAGTCGGAGCTGAAGCGCAAGATCAGCACGCTCAAACGCGAGCAGGCGGCCGGCAAGGGCCGCCCGACGACCCAGGCGGACCCCTACACCATCGTCCGCAGCGGGGCCGCCCAGGTGGCCGTCGTCGGGCTGCCCAATACGGGCAAGAGCTCGATCCTCGCGGCGGTGACCGAGGCGAAGGTGAAGGTCGAGCCCTACCCCTACGCCACGACGCTGCCGGTGCCGGGGATGTGGGCGTGGCAGGATGTGAAGTTCCAGTTGATCGACACGCCGCCCATCTCGGACGAGCACGTCGAGGCGGGGCTGGTCAACCTGCTGCGCCGCGCCCGCGCGGTCATCGTGGCCGTCGACGCGTCCAGCCCGGAAAGCCTCGACCAGATCGAACGGGCCCTGGCCATCCTGGCCGCCAAGCGGACGCCGCTGTTCAATCGCCCGGCCGTCGAGATCCCCGCCGAGGCCCCCCTCGGCCGTCCGGGGCTGATCGCGGTCACGCACGCCGACGCCGTCGACGCCGACGAGATCGCCACGCTCGGCGAGCTGGCCGGGACCGACCTGGCGCTGTGCGGCGTGGACTGCACGACCGGCGCCGGCTTCGAGTCCCTTGCCGAGACGCTCTGGCGGCTGCTGCACCTGATCCGCGTGTACACCCGCGTGCCCGGCCACAGAGACGAACTGACCGACCCGTTCACCCTCCCGGTCGGCTCGACCGTCGACGACCTCGCCCGCGCCATCCACCGCGACCTGCCCGACAAGCTCAAGTTCGCCCGCATCTGGGGCCCCACCCGCCACGACGGCCAACAGGTCCACCGCACCGAGGTCCTCGACGATCGCGATATCGTGGAACTGCACGAGTAGGGACGGCATCCGCGTCTGACGCCGGTAATCGGGACCGCATCACCTCCCGGCGGTGCCCCTGGTGGCCTCGTACCGCCAGAATGCCTGTGGCGAGAGAATGTCCACATCGGCGTATCGCTCGAGCGACAAGAGGTCCCTGTCACCGGTGACCAGGCAATCGCACTCGCCGGCCACAGCAGTGCCAAGAACAACGAGATCGTCGTCATCTCGAGACGTCCCGACGGGAACATCCACAGGGACAACCATCCTCAATCGCCGCCTCAACAGGGCGATGGCGCGAGCCACCTGGCGAGGCGGGAAGTGGAACTTTTCGATCAGCACCGAACGGAATTCTCCCAGCACGGCTTTCGAACAAACCAGTTCATGGGAGAGGGCGCAGTATTCCAGCAGATCCTTGCCAGTGCCGTGCGCGATGAAGGCGGAGATCAGAACATTGGTATCCAACAGGATTCTCATGAGACCCTGTCAAACACATCCTGATCAGTGAAGATGCCTTCCTGCTGCGCGTGCAGCATCATCTGGTTGCGGATCGAACGAAACCGGCGGAGGAAGATGAAGTCACGTAAAGAGGCCTGGATGATCTCGCTCCGCGACATCCCCTCCTCGGCGGTGAACTCATCGAGTTCCTTGCGCAGATCCTCAGGTAAACTGACTGAAATGGTGTGTCTCATGGCCTTCACCTGTATTACATTGTAATGCAAAACCTATCCACGAGTCAACCGTCAGCCCATCGGCCTACGCAGCCTGAGGCAAAATCAGGGCTTGCCTATCCTCACGTCCCGGTTGTGTAGGTCGTCTCCCGCCACACGATGGAGCGCCCGGCGCCGTGGAAGCGGTAGGCGCGGATGAGGGCTGCCAGGGCGAGGACGCAGCCGAGCGGCCAGGTCCAGCAGAGGCCGCGACGGGCGTTGAGCAGCGGGTAGAGCCGTGCCATGAAGGCGATCTGGATGATCGCGGCGGCCGTGGCGACGATGGCGGCGGCGAGCCAGCCGGCCGAGCCGTCCGCCAGCCACCCCGTCCAGGCCCACAGGCCCACGAGGTACGGCGAGAGGCTGATCAGGGCCAGGACGATCATCGTCAGCCGCAGCCGCCGGCGGCTGGGGAAAGCGCCCCAGAAGATGCGGCTCCAGCCGGCCAGCGTGTCGGCCAGGGAGGGGTACATGCGGACCTCGTAGAGCCCGTCGTTGCGGATCACCCGCAGGCGGAAGCCGGCGTCCTTGACGCGGCGGGCGAGGCGGAGGTCCTCCATCAGCTCGGCGCGGATCGCCTCGTGGCCGCCGACGGCGTCGTAGGCCTCGCGGCGGATGAGCATGAACGCCCCGTTGGCATACGCCACCGGCCGCGTGGGATCGTTCACCTCGACGGGCCGGTACCAGTACACCAGGATCGCCCCGCAGACCGGCTGGACGACGTTCTCCCAGAACCCCTTCATCTTCAGCACCGGCAGGATCGACAGCATGTCCACGCCCTCGGCCGTCGCGTAGTCGACGGCGACCGACAGCGACCGCGTCGAGGTCTGCCGGCAGTCGGCGTCGACGGTGCACAGCCACGATCCGCTCGCCGCCCGGGCGGCGGTCCAGATGGCATGGTTCTTCCCGCACCAGCCGTCGGGGAGGGCGTCGACGGTGATCAGCTTGACCCGCGGATCGCACGCGGCGACCTCGGCGGCGATCTCGCCCGTGCCGTCCGTGCTGCGGTCGTCGACGACGATGACCTCGAAGTTGCCGTAGTCCTGTGCCAGCAGGCTCCGCAGGCACGGGGCGATGTTGTCCCGCTCATCCTTGGCCGCCAGCAGGACCGACACGCGCGGCATGGCCGGCGGCGGTCCGGGCGCCTCGCCGCTTAGGGCGTCCGGGACGCCGGCGCTGAACGACAACGCCACGTGGCGCACCGTCCAGATCAGGGCGACCAGCCCGCTGACGGCGATCAGGATGGTGGGCAGCGTGCTCATGGTCCCCGCGCTCCTTGCCGCGGCGGGCCCCATCGTAGGACCGGACGGCCGCGGACGCAACGTGCGGCTCGGGCGGCCGCGGGCGGCGCACTGCCGCCTTGTGCCTGGCGCCGCGGGTTCCTACCATGCGGCCATGAAAACGCTGACGGCGCTCCTGGTTGTGCTCCGGCTGCCCCTGCTGCCCAGCGTGCTGGCCAACGCCTCGGTTGTCGTCGTGCTGATGGGCAAGGGCGCCGGGCTGCCCTGGGCGGCCCTCGTGCCGGCCTGGGTGGCGGCGGCGGGGATCTACGTCTTCGGCGCCGCCGGAAGCGTGCTGGTCGATGCGCCCCGCGACCGCCAGCGCCCGCCGGCCGAGCGGACCAACCCGATCGTCACGGGCGACCTGCCCGACTGGCTGGCGGGCCTGCTCGCCCTGGCCGGCGCCGCCGCGGCGGCGGGCACGGCGTTCGGCTTCGCCGGCGCCCTGGAGCCGAAGACGGTCCTGGCGGCGCTGGCCCTGACGGCCGTCTGGCTCGGCGGCGCCAAGCGGTGGCCGCCGTCGGCGCTGGTGCTGGCGGCGCTGGTGCACGCGGCCGTCGCGGCGATGGGCCTGACGGGCGAGGCGGTCCTGCGGTGGTGGGCGGTGCCGGGCATCCTGGCGGCCCACGCCCTGCTCGTCGAGGCGTTCGCCTATGCGTGGGAGGGCCAGCGGCCGCCGCTGTACGGCAACAACTGGTTCCACCTGCTGGTGGCGGTGGGCGTCGTGCTGGTCGTGCTGACCGCCGTCGGGCAGCGCCGGCCGGTGCAGTGGTGGCCGGCCCAGCGGTCGCTGGGCATCGTGGGCGCCACGTGGGCGCTGTTCGCCGTGGTGTTCGCCCTGATCTTCACGCGGGTGTCGCCCCCCCGCCGCGGGCCGGCGTTGCGGGTAATCGGCGCCGGCTGGATGATCCTGCTGGACCTGGCGTTCGTAACCACCGCCGGAGCCGACGCGGCGACGGGGCTGTTCCTGGCGCTGCTGGCGGCGATGGTGGGCGTGATGTGGCTACCGGGCAGGATCGCCGCCCGTCGCGGGTAGAGGTGGACGAGGCGTGGACAGGGACTTCGACATCATCGTCGTCGGCGGCGGGCACGCCGGCGTGGAGGCGTCCGCGGCGGCGGCGCGGCTGGGGCGGCGGACCGCGCTGGTGACGCTCGATCCCGGCGCGATCGCCCGGATGTCGTGCAACCCGGCGATCGGGGGGATCGGCAAGGGGCAGATCGTCCGCGAGATCGACGCCATGGGCGGCGTGATGGGCCTGGCGGCCGACGCGACCGCCGTGCAGTACCGCATGCTCAATCGCTCCAAGGGCCGCGCCGTCTGGGGGCCGCGATGCCAGTCGGACCGGGAGGCGTACGAGCGGCACGTCCAGGCGACCCTGGCGTCGATGGCGAACCTGACGGTCCTCGCCGGCGAGGCCGTCGCCCTGGTGACCGATCGCGGCCGCGCGGCGGGCGTGCGACTGGCCGACGGAGCCGAGCTGGCCGCCGGGGCGGTGGTCATCACCGCCGGCACGTTCCTTCGCGGCGTGCTCCACCGGGGCCCCGAGACCTGGCCCGGCGGTCGGATCGACGAGCCGCCCGCCGCACGGCTCAGCGCGTCGCTGCGGGCGGCCGGGATCGAACTGGACCGCCTCAAGACCGACACCTGCCCCCGCGTCGACGGGCGGACCATCGACTACGACCGCTGCCAGCGCCAGGACGGCGACGAGGCGCCGACGCCGTTCAGCTTCATGACCGACCGCGTCGACCTCGACCAACTGCCCTGCTGGATCACGCGGACCAACCCCGACGTCCACCGGCTGATCCTCGACAACGCCGCCCGGGTGCCCCTCTATACCGGCCAGATCACCGCCACCGGCCCCCGCTACTGCCCCAGCATCGAGATCAAGGTCCGGCGGTTCGCCGACCGGCCCAGCCACCAACTGTTCCTCGAACCGGAAGGCCGCCGCACCCCCCGCGTCTACATCAACGGGCTGACCACCAGCCTGCCGGTCGACGTGCAGGATGCGATGCTCCGGCAAATCGACGGGCTGGCCGACGCGCGGGTGATGCGGTACGGCTACGCCATCGAATACGACTACGCCCCGCCAACCCAACTGGACGCCACCCTCGCCGCCAAGGCCGTCGGCGGGCTCTACCTGGCCGGGCAGGTCAACGGCACCACCGGCTACGAGGAAGCCGCCGGCCAGGGCCTCATGGCGGGGCTCAACGCCGCCCGCACCCTGGCGGGCGCCGAGCCGGTCGTCCTGGGCCGCGACGAGGCGTACATCGGCGTGATGATCGACGACCTGGTCACCAAGGGCGTTACCGAGCCCTACCGCATGTTCACAAGCCGCGCCGAGTACCGCCTCCAACTGCGGGCCGACAACGCCGATACACGCCTGACCCCGCTGGCGCGGTCGCTGGGCCTGATCGACGCGGCCCGCGCCGCCCGCTTCGACGCCCACGCCGACGCAATGCGGCGTACGCGGCAGCTACTCGAGACGCTCCGCCTCGACGGCAAGTCCGCCGCGACCCTCCTGGCCGACCCCAACCGCAGCCTGACCGGCCTGCTGGCCGACGCCGCCGACCACCCGGCCGCCGCCGCGGTGGCCGATCTCCTCGACGCCGCCCCGGCGGCGGTGCGGCAGGTCGCGACCGACTGCCTCTACGCCGGCTACGTCGCCCGCCAGCAGCGTCAGGCCCGGCAGTTGGGCGACCTCGAGCACCGGCCGATCCCCCCGGCCCTCGACTACGCCGCGGTGCCCCATCTCCGCCACGAGGCCCGCCAACGGCTGACGGCGATCCGCCCGCGGACGCTCGGGCAGGCGTTGCGGGTCAGCGGCATCACGCCGGCGGACATCATGGTGCTGTCGGTTCATCTGCACCGCCGCTAGCGGCCGCCGCCGCCGCGCCGGCGGAAACGTTTTTTTCGCCGGCGCGGGAGGATGCCGTTTTTGCCGGTGCCATGCCGGGGTCCAGTTCTTATTTGACAAGGACTTGCAATTTCTGCATTGCAATACCGAGATACCCCGCGTTTGTTAAGTCACCGTCCCTATTTATGGCGGGG
>CAZHRW010000165.1:0-16354 GCA_964535025.1 uncultured Planctomycetales bacterium | reverse complement strand
AACGCCGCGCACAACCTGCCGCTGGGCGACAGCCTGCGGGGGCGCCCGGACGCCCAGCAGCAGTTCAACGACTGCGCCCGCCGGCTGTGGGTGCCGCCCGAAGAGCTCCACGAGGCGACCGGGGTGCTGTCGAACCATCAACAGCAGCATCGGCCCATGGAAAAGGACCATCCGATGGCCGCCCGCGACGTGGCCGTCCCGGAGATGCCCAAGCCGCACTGGATGGAGCCGGCGGGCAAGGAATCGCCCATGCGGGCCCTGGACGCGTATTTCTGCCGATTGCTGCAGCGCAATCCGGAGCTCCGCCCGCGGGTGGGCAACCCCGACGAGATCCGAAGCAACCGGATGGATCAGACGCTGGACTACCTCAAGCATCGCGTCACCGCCCCCGAACCGGGCGTGGCCGAGTCGGTTGGGGGCAAGGTCATCACGGTCCTCAACGAGGAGGCGGTCCTCTGCGCCGCCCTGGGCAACAAGGGGGGGATCAACCTCGTCGTCAGCTACGAGGCCTTCGCCGTCAAGATGCTCGGGGGGTTGCGGCAGGACATCATCTTCGCCCGCCATCAGCGGGAATTCGGGCGCCCTCCCAAGTGGCTGTCGGTGCCGGTGATTGCCACATCGCACACGTGGGAGAACGGCAAGAACGAACTGTCGCACCAGGACCCGACGCTGGCCGAGGCGATCATGGGCGAGATGACCGACGTGGCCCGGGTGGTCTACCCTCCCGACGCCAATACCGCCGTGGCGGCCCTGCGGGCCGTCTACGGCAGCCACGGGCAGATCTGGGTGATGGTCATCCCCAAGCGTTCCGTGCCCAACCGCTTCGACGGCGAGCAGGCCGAGCGCCTCATGGGCGACGGGGTGATCGCCGTCCGCCGCCCCAGCGATGTGCAGATCCTGCTGACGGCGATCGGCGGCTACCAGTTGACCGAGGTTCTCCACGCCGCCGACCGCCTGAGCGATCGCGGCGTACCGGCGGCGGTAAACTGTCTGATCGAGCCGTGCCGGTTCCGTGGGGCGAGGGATGAACAGGAGGCCGGTGCTGTGGCGTCGGACGATGAGGTCGCCGAGGCCTTCCCGCCGGCGATCGAACCCCGCGTGTTTGTCTGCCACACACGCCCCGGTCCCATGGCCGGCGTGTTGCGGCGGGTGGATACCGGTCCGCGGACCACGCGATTCCTGGGCTTCATCAACCGCGGCGGGACGTTCGACGTGGCAGGGATGCTCTTTGCCAACCGAACGACGTGGGGGCACGTGGTGGTCGCGGCCGCCGACGTACTGGGCCGCGAGGCGACGGAGTTCTTGAGTGACCAGGAGCGGCATGCCGTTGAGGGCCGGGGTGATCCGTCGGTGCTGCTGGAAGCGAGGCAGACCGTGACGATGCCCGGGTAAGCCAAGACAGACCAGGAGCGTGACGAATGTCCATGACAGAACCTGATTCGGAACTGGGGCGCAAGGCCGAGGCGCTCGTGCGCGAAAGCCATGAGCCCGAGCGCGGCGGTGGCGGTGGGTTCCCCTCGCACCCGCTGTGGCGCCGCCTGAGGGAGTTGGGAACGGAACTGTGGCTGGACTCCGGGGACATCGATGAGATCTCGGAGGTCTGGACGCGGGAATTCTCCGGCCTGACGACCAACAATACGCTGCTGAACAAGGAGATCCAGAAAGGCACCTACGACGAGCTTGTCGAGCGAACCGGCGCCTTGCTTGACGAGTACCCGCTGCTGACCGACGAGGACCGCCGGCTGGAGGTGGCGTTCGTCCTGAACACGCACCACGCCCTGCGCCTCATCGAGCGGTTCGACGCCCACGTGTCGGTCGAGGAGCACACGCTGCTCGCCGGCGACCTGGCCGGGGCCGTCAACTACGCGCGACGGTTCTACGCGCTCTATCCGACCCGCTTCTACGTGAAGATCCCCTTCTCGTCGGCCGGCCTGCTGGCGACGCGGCGGGCGTCGGACGAAGGCATTCTCGTCAACCACACCTTGGGCTTTTCCGCGCGCCAGAACTACCTGATCACCCGCATCGGCCGCCCGCTGTTTGTGAATGTGTTCATGGGGCGGCTGAACAGTTTCGTCGACGCCAGCGGGCTGGGCTCGGGCGAGTGCGTCGGCGAGCAGGCCGTGCTGGCCTCCCAGGCGGTTGTCCGTTCGCTGCGGGAGAAGATGGGGCTCAAGACCCGCCAGATCGCCGCCAGCCTCCGCAGCGGCGACCAGGTGGCCCGCCTGGCCGGGGTGGACGTGATCACCATGCCGCCGAGGGTGGCCAAGGAGTTCATCGAGTCCGGCATCGAGCCGGGCGACCTGCGCGACATGACGGGTGAGACGTTCGATCTCGGCATCGACGATACCGCCGCCGCCGAGCGGATCGGCCTGTCGGCCCTGTGGGACGTCGATGAGCGGGTCATCCGCTGCGCCGACGCCCTCGACCAGGAGCGCCTCGCCACGTTCACGCCCGTACGCCTGGAGGGGTTCTTCCAGCGGAACAACTGCCCCGACGTCCTGGTCAGGTGGTCCGACGAGGACATGCGGCGCAGCGCCGAGGAGGGGAAGATCCCCGACCTTAACCATTGGCGCCCGCGCCTGGAGAGCGGCGAGATCGGCCTGGACAGTCTGATGACCCTCGCGGGCGTGAACAGTTTTGGCACGGATCAGAAAGCCATGGACGATCACGCACAGCAGATCATGGCCGGGGCCCACCACTGATCGGAGATGGAGGCGGCCCACATAAACACCGCACCGAGGATAAGTGATCATGATGAGAGCTCGCGACCTGCTGCGTTGCCGCGTAATCTGCGCCGGCGAGGCCTTCGGCCGTGTTGAAGGGTTTCTGTTTGACGACGCTCGCTGGGCGGTTCGCTACCTGCGGGTGGTCCCGGACGAGGGGGAGGCCGACCGCCAGGCGCTGATCGCCCCGATGGCGATCCGCGGCTGCGACGTGGAGGCGCGGGAACTGCATACGGACCTGTCCGCCCGCCAGATCGCCGACAGCCCGGCGATGCGCGCTTCCGGCGAGTTGGCCCGCGACGAGGAGATGGCGCTGATCACCCACTTCGGCTGGCCGACCTATTGGGCCGACAGCCCACAGTTGAAGGGGGCCGCGGCCGAACAGCGGTCCGAAGCGGCCGCTGCGACGATGGCGGCGTCCGCGGTGGCGCAATTGCGGAGCCTCGACGCCCTGTGCCGCTGCGAGGCCCTGGCGTCCGACGGCGAGGTGGTCGGGTCGGTGGCGGACGTCTTCCTCGACGTGACCGACTGGGCCGTCCGCTACCTCGCCATCGCCGTGGAAGACCGCGACGAAGCGATGCTCGCGCCGCCGGAGTGGGTGCGCTCGGCCGACTGGGACGAAGACGAGCTGCACTTCGGCGTCTCCGGCGAGAGCCTGCTGACCGGCCCGGCCCACACGTAGGCGAAAGGCCCGGCGTCGAAGTATCTCGATGCGGGGGAGCACGCCCGTTGCGTCGCCGCCGGGTGTGTGTCACGGGAGAAGGCATGTTCGCGAGATGGTTTCCATGGCGTTGGTTGGTGCGTGCTCTGGCCCGGGCCCACGGCATGTTGGACCCGCTGGAGATCCTCGCGCGCCTGGAAAACCTGGCCCAGCCGTCGGAGGTCGCTGCGCCGATCGAGTTGTTGCGGGCCGGCTTCGCGCTGCATGCCCGGGGCGTGATGAATGATAAGGTCATCCAGCAGAACCTCGATTGGGTGTGGCCCTTCTGGGTCAATCGCCAGTTCGACCCGCGGGACCCGGCGTTCGTGCCCCGGGCGTTCTCGTTCGCGCAGGTGAACCTCTCGCACCGCAACTGGACGGCCGTCGGTGTGCCGGGCTGCGAGGCGATGGCCGTGGCCGATCCGCGGGGGCTGGTCATGCCTCTTTGGGACGGGTGGTCGCTGGACGCGTGGGCCGTCCCCCTGCGGGGCGAAGCGCTGTGGCCGTCCCGTCTGGACCGCTGCGAGCAGCACCTGCGGATGGATGACGATCGCCTGGCCGTCGAGACGATCGCGCGCAACGATCTGGCAACGTTGCAGTCGGTGGTGTACGTCGAAGCCGAGGCCGACGAAGCCTATTGCCGCGTGCGGTACGAGGCCGTCATGAAGGCGCCCGGCTGGTTGGTAGTCGCCTTGCGCCCGTTCAATCCGGAGGGGGTCGGCTTCGTGCCGTCGGTGGCGCTGAGTGCGGACCGGAAGGGTTGGATCCTCGAGGAGAAACTTTGCGTCCACTTCGACACGCCTGTCGAGCAGCATACCTGTTCGCGCTACCGCGAGGGGGACGTGGCCATCGGTCTGCTGGATCGCCCGCCCCGGTCGGCCTGCCGGTGCAAGGTGGGCCTGGCGACGGCGGCGGCGATGTTCGCGGCCGGCGCCGACGAACCGGTGCGTGTGGTCGCGACGGTTCCCCTGTCGGCCGACAAGACCGTCAGGACGCTCTATCCGCGCGGCAAGCCGAGCGGGTGGCCCGTCGCCCTGGAGGGCGCCGCGAGGCTGCAGGCGCCCGACGAGCGGTTCCGCTTTCTCTACGAGGCCGCCCTGCGCACCGTCACGCTCCTGTCGCCGGCCGACATCTATCCCGGCCCCTACACCTACAAGCGGTTCTGGTTCCGCGACGCGGTGCTGATCGCCCACGCAATGCTTTGCGCGAACCTCATCGGCCGGGTGGCCGACGTGATGAGCGGGTTCCTCTACCGCCAGCGGGCGTCGGGCTATTTTCACTCCCAGTCGGGCGAGTGGGACTCCAACGGCCAGGTGCTCTGGCTGCTGGGGCGCTACACCGAGTTGACCGGCAAGCCGCTCTCGAAGCGGTGGGTCAAGGCTCTTCATCGCGGGGCGCGGTGGATCCGCGGGAAGCTGACCTCCCGCGGCGGCAAAGCCCCCCATGCCGGCCTCCTGCCCGCGGGGTTCAGCGCCGAACACCTGGGAACCAACGACTACTACTACTGGGACGACTTCTGGTCCGTCGCCGGTCTCGATGCCGCCGCCGACGTGCTGGACGCCCAGGGGATGCCGCACTACGGGCGGACCTATCGGGAACTGGCCGAAAGGCTCCGCCGGAGCATCGAGCGCAGCATCCACCGCTCCAAGTCGCTGCGGACCCTGGAGGGCATTCCGGCCTCGCCTTACCGGCGGATGGATTCGGGGGCCGTCGGTTCCCTCGTGTGCGCCTACCCGCTGCGGGTGTGGGACGCCGACGATCCGCGGGTGGCCGCCACGGTGAACTTCCTGCTGGACGGGTGCATGATCGACGGGCTGCTGTTTCTCGATACCAGTCACTCCGGACGCAACGCCTACCTGACCCTGTCGATCGCCCAGGTGCTGCTCCGCGCGGGCGATACGCGTTTCTTCCCCCTGGTCCGTGCCGTCGCCGAGGCGGCCTCGCCGACCGGCCAGTGGCCCGAGGCGATCCACCCCCACACCGGCGGCGGCTGCATGGGCGACGGCCAGCACGCCTGGGCGGCGGCGGAGTGGATCATGATGATCCGCAACATGTTCGTCCGCGAAGAATCCGACAGGCTCATCCTCGGCTCCGGCATCCCCGACGCATGGTTGGCGCGGGGCGAGACGATGAGCTTTGGCCCCACGCCGACGGTGTACGGCCCGGTGTCCGTCCGCATAGAATGGCGACAGGAAGGAACCGCCGAGGTACACTGGGAGGCCCACTGGCGGAAGCTTCCGCCGGCCATTGAGATACGCCTGGGCGGCCGTGAGGTGACCGTCACGGATCCCCAGGCGACCTCGGCGACGGTCCCGGTAATCACGGAGGAGGCCCGACCATGAGAATCGCCATGTTCACCAACCTGTACCTGCCCAAGGTCGGGGGCGTGGCGATCTCCGTTGACCGCTTCAGCCGCGCCTACCGTCGGCGCGGCCACGAGGTGCTCATCGTGGCGCCGGATTTCCCCGGTCAGCCGGCGGTCGAGGACGGCGTCATCCGTGTGCACGCGATCAAGAACTTCAACGACACAGGCTTCTCGCTGGCCCTGCCCTCGGGGCTGGAGATCTCCCGTCAGCTGGACGCCTTTGCCCCGCAGTTGATCCACTCGCACCACCCGTTCCTGCTGGGCGATTCGGCCGTTCGGGCCGCGGCCCACCGGGGGCTGCCCCTGGTGTACACGCACCACACGATGTACGAGTACTACACGCACTACATGCCGCTCGATTCCAAGGCGATGCGGAACTATATCGTGCATCTGTCCACCCGCTACGCCGAACTGTGCGACCTGGTGTTCGCGCCCAGCGAAAGCGTCGCGTCTCTGCTGCGGCGGCGCGGGGTTGTGACAGCCGTGGCAGTGGTGCCGACAGGGGTGCTCCTCGAGGAGTTCGCCAATGGCGACCGCGCCCGCGGCCGCCGTCTGGCCGGCCTGGACGGCGATGCTTTCGTCATCGGTCACGTCGGGCGGGTCGCCGCCGAGAAGAACCTCCCGTTCCTGGCCCGCTCGGTCATTCGCGCCCTGCAGCGGATCGACAACAGCCGATTCCTCCTCGTCGGCGACGGTGAGCTGGCCGACGATCTGCGGGCGATATTCGACGAGGCGGACCTGACCGGCCGCGCCGTCTTCGCCGGGGAGCAGCGGGGGCGGGATCTGGCTGATCTCTACGCGGCCATGGACGTCTTCGCCTTTGCGTCCAAGAGCGAAACGCAGGGCATGGTCCTCGCCGAGGCCCTGGCGGCCGGCACGCCGCTGGTCGCCCTTGACGCCCCGGGCTCGCGGGACATCGTCACAGACGGCGAGAACGGCCGCCTGGTGATGACCGAGCTTGAAGACGCCTTTGCCGACGCGGTGGTCTGGGTGGCCCGCCGGCCCGCCGGGAAGACCCGGGCGCTGCGGCAGCGGGCCCGCGCCGACGCCGACACGTATTCGTTGGACCACTGCGTCGACAAGGCCCTCGGGGCCTATGAACGTCTCCTGGATGTGAGGGGTCCGTCCAGGCAACTCGACACGCTGAACTGGGACGCGCTGCTGGAATCCATCCGCCGCGAGTGGGAGATCTGGTCCAACCGCGCGGCCTCCCTCAGCGAGGCGCTTGTCGAAAGTCGCGATCCCCGCGGTGGCCCGCTATGAGGCCTCAGTGCCACGGGCGCGGTGCTTTCGCAGGGCGATGAGGATCTGCCCGGCCAGCACCGGCAGCGCGCTGAACGCCAGGATCAGCATCCAGCCAACGGCCCCCGGGCTGCGGGTCTTCAGCAGCGTCGACAGGCCCGGCAGGCAGACCGCGGCGACCAGCAGCACGACGCACAGGGCCGTGGCGCCCCAGATCCAGGGATTCTTCAGGATGGGATTGTCCCACCAGCCGGACGTGGGCTCGCGCAGGTTGTAGACGAACCACAGCTTCGAGAAGCCCAGCGTCAGGAATGACACCGTGACGGCCGCCCGCGCATCCAGCCGCAGCCCCAACCGGCCGGTCGCCAGTGCCGCCAGGACAACCGCGGCGATGGTTATCCCCCAGCCGCCGATGGCCAGCCAGTGCCGGCGGGTCAGGATCGACTCCCCGTGCGGGCGCGGCCGGCGGTGCATGACGTCCTCGCCGCCGGCGCCGACGCCCAGGGCCAGGGCGGGAAAGACGTCGGTCAGCATATTGAGGTAGAGGATCTGCAGCGGCAGCAACGGCAGCGGCAGGAGCGTCCCCATCGCCGAAGCGACCGCCACCGCCAGGACCTCGGCGACATTGGTGCACAGCATGAACATGACGGACTTGCGAATGTTGTCGAAGATGACGCGACCTTGTTGGATCGCGCTGACGATACTGGCGAAGGCGTCGTCCTGCAGGACCATGTCCGACGCCTCGCGAGCCGCGTCCGTGCCGCGACGGCCCATGGCAATGCCGATGTCGGCCTTCTTCAGGGCCGGGGAGTCGTTGAGGCCGTCACCGGTCATGGCCGCGGTGTGACCGGCGTCCTGGAAGACGTCGACCAGGTTGAGCTTCTGTTCGGGGCTGAAGCGGGCAAAGACGGATGTGTCGAGGATGCGGCGGCGGTCGTCGTCGTTCAGGGTCGCCGCGTCGGGGAGGTCTCGACCGACGATGACGGAGGGGGTTTCGTCCTCGGCGATCCCCACCTGTCTGGCGATGGCCTCGGCGGTGCGGGGCTGGTCGCCGGTGACCATGACCACGCGGACGCCCGCCTCATGGCACGAGTGAATCAGGTCCCGCACGCCGGCGCTCGGCGGATCGTGCATCCCGACCACGCCCAGCAGACGCAGAGCTTCGTAGGGGGCGCCCTGGTCGTCGTCGACGACGCGGTCGGCCATGGCCAGCACCCGCAGCCCCTGGGCGGCCAGGTCTTCGGCGCGCTGCATCCACCGCTGACGTTCGGCGTCCGACAGCGCGTCGTGGGAATCCCCCTCGGTCGCGACCGAGGAGCATGCCTCCAGTACCGCGTGGGGCGCACCTTTGACCGCCACGCGGAAGCCCCCGTCGGTTCGGTGGAAGGTCGCCATCATCATCACGTCCGGGTCGAACGACACTTCTCGCGTTTCGGGCTTGTCGTTCAGCAGCGCGTCCCGGTGCATTCCGAAGGCCGCGGCGGCTTCCAGCAGGGCGATTTCCGTCGGATCACCCTGGGGCTGCTGGTCTTCGGCGTCCTCGTCGGGCAGGGAGGCATTCGTGCACAGGACACCCACCTCCAGCGTGCGGCGAAGGAGGGGGTCATTATCGTCTCGGCTCTCGGCGCCCGCGTCGAGGTCAATCTCCGTGTCGCCGGTCGGCGTGATGACCCGCGTGACGGTCATCCGGTTCTCGGTCAGCGTGCCGGTCTTGTCGGTGAAGACCACGTCGGTGGCCCCCAGCGTTTCGACGGCCGGGAGGCGGTTGATCAGGGCGTGGCGCTTGGCCATCAGCCACATCCCCCGCGCCAGGGCGAGGTTGGCTACGATGGGCAGCCCCTCGGGCACCGCCGCGACCCCCAGCGCCACGGCGGTGCGGATGATCAACTCGACGGTGCGGCCACTGATGATTCCGACGACGGCGATGACCGCGGCGGCCGAAAGGACCAGCACGGCCATCCGGCGGCCGAGCCGTTCGAGCCGCTGTTCCAGCGGCGTGAGTTCCTCCTCGACCTCCTCGGTCAACTGCGAGATCCGTCCCAGTTCCGTGCCCATGCCGGTGGCGACAACCACGGCCTCGGCGGACCCCTCCACGACGGTCGTCCCACGGAATACCATGCTCGCGCGATCCGCCAGGTCCGTGTCGGGTTCGACCGGATCGGTGTCCTTGCCGACGGCGACCGATTCGCCCGTCAGGGCCGACTCGTCCACCGTCAGGCCGTTGGCCTCGAGCAGACGCATGTCGGCCGGGGCGATGTCGCCGGCATCGAGGATGACGATGTCCCCGGGTACGAGCGTGTCGGTGTCGACCCTGGTCTCGTCCCCGTCCCGCCGGACGCGGGTCTGCGGGCGCCCGATCTTCCGCAGGGCCTCCATCGAGCGCGTGGCGCGCCACTCGCTGACAAAACCGATGGCCCCGTTGATGAGGATGACCGCGACGATCGCGATCGTTTCCGGCAGGTCGCCGAACAGCGCCGACAGCACCGCCGCGATGGCCAGAATGATGATCACGATGCTCTTGAACTGCTCGGTCAGGATCCGCCAGGTGGAACGCCCGGCCGTCGTGCGGAGGCGGTTGGGGCCGTACTGCTGCCGTCGGTGATGGACGTCGTGGGCTGCCAGCCCCTCAGCCGGGTCGACCCGCAGCGCGTCGGCGATTTCGCCGGCCGCCTTCGCCCAAGGCTGCGTAAGCTGTTGTGGACGGCCACCATGTGGGATCTCCGCCGTCATCGGATTTACTGTCCCAGTGGGAATCGAAGGATGGCGGCGGCAAGTGAGTCGCCCGGCATGTCCTGCTGGTGAACTGCGTAGACGTCGGCCCCGCCCCGACGGGCCAGGACAGCCGCCAGGTTCAGCAGGTCCTCGTCGCCGCTCTGCTGGTCGCTGCGCTGCTCGATGGTGCCTTGCTCGTCGTCGAAGCGGCCCCAGAGTTGGCGCTCGGAGTTGATCAACAGGACGTCGATGGCGTTGGCGCGGGCGGCTCGGAGAATGCCCTCGATGTCGTCGGACGCCAACCCCGCCGCCATCGCCTGGTGGTAGCGCCGCCGGGCGGAGCGGATTGGCCGCATGAACTCGTCGGCCATCATTTCGACGGCCTGGCGGTGCAGGGCCGGCGGGTCGGCTGCGTCCGGATTGCCCGCGATGACCCGGTCGCTCAAGCGGGGGTAGTCGGTGGTCTGTCGGTAAACGGTCTCCAGCGGTTCGGCCGCGGCCAGCAGCAGGGGAGCTTCGCGGCCCCGCAGCGTGGTGACGACCTCTTCGTCAATCAGGCGGCAGTACTCGGCCAGGCGCACTTTTTCGAAATCCGCACGCGCCCCTTGGCTGCGGAACATCGTCGGGCGGTTGGTGGCAACCGCGTGGGCCGCGGCGCCGCTGTGGAACTCCGTGTGCTGCGGCTCGATGTCGGCGGCGACCTGGTACTCGTGGAAGTTCCGAAAGCCCGGTGCCAGGTCCATCGCCTCGAATTCGTAGCGGCCCGCCCTGAACAGCTTGACGCTGTTCTCGCTGATGGCCAGGATGTAAAAGCGCTTGTCCTGCTGGGGCGCTCCCAACAGGGGCGTGATGTGGAAGTGGTCGCACACGGTGGCGATCTCGGGGGCGTAGAAGGGCACCCGCAGGAACTGCGGATCGCCATCGCCCAGGAAGATGCCCAGGCCGTCCAGGCTCGTGCGCCAGAAGCCGTCGTCGACGGATCGTCGGATCAGGCCGATCCGCTGATCGGCCTCGACGGGCCGTACGCCCAGATCGATCAGTTGCTGCTGGGCCTTGGCCAGCAGGTCCTTCAGTCGGATGGGGTCCTCGCGGATGTCGCGGCCGCCGCGGTGCGTGGGCATCCAGAGGGTCACGCTGTTGGGGGCCGTGTGTTTCGCGAGGGCACTTACGCGCTCGTGATCGATGGTGAACATGCCTTTGTCTCTATCCTCCCATGCGCATTCTATGCTCCCCGCGGGTGTCAGGCCTTCGTTAGACGGCCGGTCAGGCACGGCCCGGGGTGGTGGCGGGACATGGGCCGGCGGCGCACCCTGTGCCTGCATGGGCGTGGCTGCTATAATAGGTCCCGAAAGGCCGCCTGGGGGGCACGTCCAGGCCTTATGGGGAAGAGGACGACGTGTCCGGATCCAACGGAGAGAGCACCATGGTCGATGGGAGCAAATCGCGTCGCCGTCCACGTCGACCCTCGCACAGCCGGCAGGCGCGCCTGTGGGCGGTGCTCAACAGGTTGCCCGGCTTCACGGTAGTGAAGGATCGCCACCACGCCATTCTTTTTGCCAGCGACGGTTTTCTCAGTATCTTCGGCGAGCCCGACGGTCGCCGCTGCCACGACGTCCAATACGGTCGCGGCACACCTTGCGACGACTGTCCGATGAGCGAAGTGTTTGGCGCCGGCCGGCGCGTGGACCGGGAGGTCGCCGGCCCCGACGGCAGGACGTACCAAGTGTGGGCCTTTCCGTTGAAGGACTTCGACGACGAGGACCTGATGCTCGAATTCGCCATGGACGTCACCGAGCAGAATCGCCTGGCCGTGCTGGCCGGCGAGATGAGCGAGGCGGAGCGCCGTCGGATCGGGCGGGACCTGCACGACACGCTGGGTCAGAGCCTGGCCGCCCTGAGCTACCTGGTGGGGGGTCTGGCCGATCGGCTGGCGGCACGGCTGCCGGACGAGCGGGAGGCTGCCGAGCAGATTGTCCGGACGATCAATGAGGCCGCCGCCAGCCTGCGGTCGCTGGCTCACGGGTTGGATCCGGTCGGTCTCGAGGGGGAGGGGTTCGTCGCGGCGCTGGCGGAGATTGCCGCGACGCTTGAGACGCGGTACGGGGTGGCTTGTACGTTCCGTTGCGATCGGCCGGTGGCCGTTGTGGCGTTCGCCGCCGCCCACTTGTATCGGATTGCCCAGGAGGCGACAACCAACGCCGTCAAGCATGCCCGGTGCGGGCGGATCGAGATGGCCCTGACGGAGACGGCCCGGACCGTCGAGCTGCGCATCGCCGACGACGGGATCGGTCTTCCCGGCGATCTGTCGGCCTCGGCGGGCATGGGCCTGGGCATCATGCGCTGCCGGGCTCGGGCAATCGGGGCTCGCTTGAAATTCCACGCTCCCCTTGAGGGGGGGACTGTGGTATCATGTGTGCTGCCAAGAAAAACCGCGACCGCCGCCGAGGCAGGAAACGATGAAGAGCGAGACCAGTGAATCCAGCCGCACGACCACCAGGAAGGTCATGGTCGTCGACGATCACCCTCTCGTCCGCCAGGGGATCGCGACGCTGATCGCCCAGGAACCCGACCTGGAGGTCAGTGACGAAGCGGCCAGCGCCGCCGAGGCGCTTCGGGCCATGGAACAGCGTGCGCCGGATATCGCGCTGGTCGATCTGACGTTGAAGGACTCCAGCGGTCTGGAGCTCATCAAGGACATGCGGATTCGCTTCCCGCACGTGCAGATCCTCGTCCTCTCGATGCGGGACGAGGGGTTTTACGCCGAACGGGTCCTCCGCGCCGGTGCCCGCGGGTACGTGACCAAGGAAGAGGGGCGCTACCGGATCATCGAAGGGATCCGTAAGGTGCTCGCCGGGCAGATCTACCTCAGCGAGAAGATGGCCACCAAGGTCATGGGCAAGATCGTCGGCGGCATCGACCCGGCCGGGTCGTCGATGGACGAACTGACCGATCGCGAACTGGAGGTCTTCGAGTTGATCGGCAAGGGCCTGGCCACACGCGAGATCGCCGGCAAACTGTCCATCAGCTCCAAGACCGTCGATTCCCACCGCGAACACATCAAGCAGAAGCTGCAGTTGGAAACCGCCGCCGATCTGGTCAAGCACGCCATCCAGTGGGTGCAGTGCCAGAAGACGATCTAGACCCACACTTCGTCCGCCGATATCCGCCCTTTCCCTTACCTGCGCGTAGGGTGTTTCTCTACGCCGCGTAATACAGTCCTCCCCTGACAAAACCGGCTCGGCCCCGATTGAAGGTATCTGCATTCGCGTCACAATAGAAGCAGCGTGGAACACGGTACATAGGTCTATCAAGCATCCGAGGTGAGGCAGTGACGACAGCAGTGGCGACACGAAAGGACGCGGGGAACCAGGCGCGGAAGTTGAACGATTCTCACGCCGACGGCACGCCGGGGAAAACGTCGGCCGGCCAGGAGCGTCCGCGGGTGCGGTATATCGACCACCCGAGCTTCACGCGACCGGAGACGGCCGACGCGCTGTGGGGTCCGGATGCCGATCCTATCGACGTGGCGCCCTACAGCCTCCTGCCCGAAGTGGCCGACGGCGAAGAGGTCGCTACGAAGCGGACGGCCCTGACGCGCGAGCAGGAGAAGACGCTGTTCCTGCGGTACAACTATGCCAAGTATCGCCTGGACCGCCTGGCCGGGCGCACGGCCACCGCATCGGTTCAGCGGGAGGACCGCCTGTGGCGGCAGCGCGCCCGTGCGACGCGAGAGAAGATCATTCACGCGAATCTTCCCCTCGTGCCGTCGGTGGCCAAGCGCAAACGGGTGGAGGGCGTTGACCTGGCCGACAAGATCGCCGAGGGCTATCTGGCGATCGTGCGAAGCGTCGAATACTTCGATGTCTCGCGCGGGTTCAAGTTTTCCACCTACGCCTGCCGCGCGATCCTGGCGGCATTGTTCCGGCTGGGTTCCAAGACCCAGACGTATCGCAAGCACGTGCCGGCGCAGTTCGATATGTCGTTCGAGCCCGACGACGGCGGGCGGCAGCGTGAGCGGGAGGAGCGCAAGGACGTCAAGGAGTCGGTCCGGCGCGTCTTGAAAACCAACGGTGCGGATCTCGACGAGGTGCAGCAGGAGGTTATCCGCCGGCGGTTCCCCCTCGATGACGGCGCCAAGCCCCAGCCCCGGTGGAAGATCGGTCGCCATCTCGGCGTGTCCACCGAGCAGGTACGGCGGATCGAGAAATCCTCCCTCGACAGATTGGGACAGGCGCTGGACGCGACGATGAGCGCCTGAGGGGTGGTCTCAGACGGCCCCCAAGGATGAATGGCACCGGCACCGCCGAGCGCCGGGTGAATGTTATTTTTGTGGCCTTTAGAATACGAGGACTATCTTGATGAGCCCTGAGCAGACCAGCGAAAAGACGAACCTGTTTGTCGGCGTCAACGAACCGGTCGACGAGAACAACCTCTCGGACCTGGAGAAGAAGCACCTCCCGGTCATCGACGCGCCGGCCGAGGTCAAGATGAACCAGCCCTTCGATGTCACCGTCGAGGTCGGCCGGTTGTTGGCCCACCCCAACGAGCACAAGCACTTCATCCAGTTCGTGGACCTGTACGCCGATGACAGGTACCTCGCTCGGGCCGATTTCACGTCGGTCACGGCGTGTCCGAAAACGACGTTTTGCGTCAGTCTCGATGCGCCGTGTAACGAATTGCGGGCCTACGAACACTGCAACTTGCACGGCACGTGGGTCTATCGCAAGCCGGTGAAGGTCTTGGAGGGCGCGTGACCTTCACGGCATGAGTGAGCCGGCCGCCGCAGGGACGTGATCCATACCCGTCACGTCCCCGGCGGCTTCGGCTGCGCCGTTTGCGTGCCGGGCCTGCAAGGCTTGGCCCAGGGCAAGGGCGTTTCCATGATGCCCATCGGACCGTTGATGATCGAGCACCGCCTGATCGAACGGATGGTCGACGTGCTCGACGACCACCTCCAGGCCCTCCAGCGCGGCCACCAGCCCGATCTCGAGCTGCTGCGGACCGGCGTGGATTTCTTCCGCGTCTACGCCGATCGCACCCATCACGGCAAGGAAGAGGACATTCTGTTCCACGCCTTGGCCACGCGGCCGTTGAGCGACGAGCACCGCCAAACCATGGGCGAGTTAATCGACGAGCACAAGACCGCCCGCCGTCTGGTGGGGGCGCTTGGCGAGGCCGCCAGAAAGGTTCCCGCCGGCGACGGCGGCGCCGTGGAGGATATCTGCGACCGCCTGAGGGAACTGGTCGCGCTGTACAGGCCGCACATCGAGAAGGAAGACAAGCATTTCTTCGTTCCTGTCATGGAGTACCTGTCCGATGAAGACCGGGAAACGATGCTCGAGGCTTTCCAGGTGTTTGACGCCGGGATGATTCACGAGAAGTACAGACAGGTCGTAGCCGCTGTCGAGCCGGTCGGCGAGGCTGTGCCGCCGCCAACGCGTTCTTGATGCAGTCAACCCTGAGGTTGTGGTTGACGTCGCGCCAAGTTGCGGAGACGAATGGCAGCCGACATGAGTCGCTCTAAACGTGCTGAAGCTGTCCCACCTCTTGCACCATGGCTCGCGTCTCCGGGAGCGACAGCCGTTCGGGTCTCTTGAGAACGTCGCCGAGGGCGGTAAGGATCTTGTCTTGCCCGCAGCCGGCGGCGGCGAGAACACGGTTGTTGTCATCGAGGTACCAGGCGATGAACTTCCGCTCGGCGACGTCGCCGTCGAAAACGATATCGGCCCACGACGCCGCGTAGCCGACGTATTGAACGATGGTCTTGTGCTGGGTCGTCCAGAAGAACGGGACGTCGTCGTAGGGCTTACCGCGATCCAGCATGTTGCGGGCGGCGGTCATGCCCAGCTGCAGGGCCACCCGCCAGTGTTCGATGCGCAGCGGCTCGCCGGTGCGCCAGTCGGGCCAGCGGGCGATGTCCCCCGAGGCGAAGGCCCCATCGGCGCCGATAATCCGCAGGTGGGCATCGGTTGAGAGGCTGTGATCGTCGTTGATCTCGACGCCCCTGACGAAACTCGTCGCCGGCCGGATGCCGATGCCGATGACGACCATGTCGGTCTCCAGTCGTTCGCCGCCGGCCAGGACCACCTGGCGGACGGCCCCGTCGCCGTCGAACCGTTCGACCCGTTCGCCCAGGCGGAACCGGGTGCCTTCGTCCTCGTGCACCTGGCGATACATCGCACCGATCCGCTCGCCCAGCGTCCGGGCGAAGGGCACCGCCTCCGGCGCGACAACGGTGACGTGCAGGCCCCGTTGGGCCAGCGCCGCCGCCACCTCCATGCCGATGAAGCTGGCACCCACGACGACCGCCCTCGACGCGTCCAGGGCCGTCTGGCGGATCCGCTGGCAGTCGTCGAGGCTTCGCAGCAGGAAGATATTGGCCAGATCCGCCCCCTCGACGTCGAGCCGGCGCGGCTCGCCGCCGGTGGCGATCAGCAGCCGGTCGCAGGTCATGGTGGTGCCGTCCCGGCAGGTGATCGACCTGGCGGCCGGATCCGCTTCGGTGACGTGCTTGTCGAAGAGGATCTCGATGTCGTGGTCCTTGAAGAACCCTTCGGCGCGCAGCGTGGGGACGGGGCGGTCCCGGCCGGCGAGGTAGCGTTTGCTCAGTTC
>CAZHRW010000164.1:0-15908 GCA_964535025.1 uncultured Planctomycetales bacterium | reverse complement strand
ATTCGCCTATTGCGATGATCCTGCGGAAAGCTACAGGAACGTTACTTCAGGGCTTGGAAACAACAGTTTTGTGGTATAGCGTGACAGCAGCGAAGAAGTGATCAGACCGATCCGTCTGATCCGACTGATCCGATCGGTCTGATCGGTCTGATCCGACCGATCCGACCGATCCGTCGCTTCACCTCCCCCCGGCTTGCTGGCGGCATAGGGCGCCGGTATGATCGGCGGCATCCCTGCAATCAGGAGCGATCATGAGCCATCGACGGCCGCACATTGTCATCTTCAACCCCGACCAGTGGCGCGGCGACGTGATGGGGCACATGGGCAACCCCGCGGCGCGGACGCCCAACCTCGACCGCCTCGTCGAAACCGACGCCGTGTCGTTCCGCCGGGCGTTCTGCCAGAACCCCGTCTGCACGCCCTCGCGGTGCAGCTTCATGACCGGCTGGTATCCCCACGTGCGGGGCCACCGGACGATGCACCACATGCTCCACCACGAGTATGGCGAGCCGAACCTGCTGCGGATCCTCCGCGATAACGGGTATTTCGTCTGGTGGGGCGGCAAGAACGACCTCGTGCCCGCCCAGGACGGCTTCGACGACGTCTGCGACGTCAAGTTCCGACCCACTGACGACGACCTCGCCCGCTGGGGACGGACGCGGGGCGCCCGCCTCCACAGTGCCCCCCAGTGGCGCGGCGACCGCGACGGCGATAACTGGTACAGCTTCTACGCCGGACGCCTCGAAGGCGACCGCGAGCGGCCGTACGGCGACGGGGACTGGGAGAACGTCCTCGGCGCCATCGACTTCATTCGAGCCTACGACGGCGACCAGCCGGTGTGCCTCTTCCTGCCGCTGCAGTACCCCCACCCGCCCTACGCGGTCGAGGAACCGTTCTTCAGCGCGATCGACCGCGCCGCTCTGCCCGAACGGATCGCCGCCTCGAGCGATTCGGCCGGCAAGCCGAGTCTGCTGAAGGGCATTCGCGACCGGCAGCGCCTGGACGGGTGGACCGAAGATCGGTGGGACGAACTCCGCGCAACCTATTACGGCATGTGCATGCGCGTGGACCACCAGTTCGGCCTGCTCGTCGATGCGCTCAAGGACACCGGGATGTACGACGACGCGGCGATCTTCCTGTTCTCCGATCACGGCGACTTCACGGGCGATTACGGCCTGGTCGAAAAGACACAGAACACCTTCGAGGATTGCCTGACCCGCGTGCCCTTCATCATCAAGCCCCCGGCCCGCGCGGCCGTTCAGCCGCGTGTGAGCGAGGCGATCGTTGAGCTGGTGGATTTCTCCGAGACCGTCTACGCCCTGACGGGAATCGATCCCGGCTACAGGCGATTCGGCCGTTCCCTGTTGGACGTGTTGGCCGGGGCCACCGACGAGCACCGCGACGCGGCCTTCTGCGAAGGCGGGCGTCTCCGGGGGGAGACCGAGGCGGCCGAGCGGGAGAGCACCTCCTCGCTCAACCCCGACGGGCTGTACTGGCCCCGCGTCGGCCTCCAGCAGCTCGACGATCCGCTGTACCACACCAAGGCGGCCATGTGTCGGACCCGGACGCACAAGTACATCCGCCGCCACGATGAATCCGACGAACTCTACGACCTTCGGACCGACCCCGGCCAGACGCAGAATCTCATCGACGACCCCGCCGCGGCGGCCGTCCTGGCCGCGATGAAAGAGCGGATGCTCACCTGGTACATGGCCACCTGTGACGTCGTGCCGTACCGGACGGACAAGCGGTAGGGCGGCGCAGCCGGTCAGGGCCCGACGGCGCCGAAGTGCTGCTTGAGCAGCATGAAGTCGTCGATGCCGACCGTGCCGTCGGCGTTGAAATCGCCGTCGAACCACCCGGCGCCGGTGGTGCCGAAGCGGCGTTTGAGGATGGCGAAATCGTCGAGGTCCACGCGGCCGTCCTCGTTGGCGTCGCCGGGTGCGCTGGTGGTCTGGGTGAGGAAGGTGTAGTCGACGTTGATGTCGAGCACCAGTTGGGCCTCATCGTCGTTTCGGAAGTCCAGGTGGACCTGGTTGATCGCGCCGCCGTCTCGGGTGTCGAAGACCGCGCGGATCCAGCCGGTGGTCAGCAGGTCGCTGCCGAAGATGCCCTCGATGGCCGGGTCGATGTCGTAGACGACCAGTTCCAGGTCGGTCCACACGATATCCACGCCCTGGTCGGTGGGCAGGACGAGTTTTTCGATGGCGACGATGGGGACGGGGACCGTACCGGAGACGCCGGAGATCTCGGTGACGGCGATCGCCTCGTTCCAGAGGTCGCCGTCGCCGTCGGTGTCCAGGCCGAGTTCGATGGCCAGCGGCGTGGAGATCATCGACAGTTGGGCCCCGGTATCGAGGATGAACGGCCCGCCCGCCGCGTGTATGCCGCTCGCCAGGCGTGTGGCGATCATCGGCACCGGGCCGTACGTCGGAGCGTACGGGCTGTCGGGCTGGGGTGGCGGCTCGAAGTCTACCAGCGTCAGCGGCGCGGTGTAGCGGTCAGGGCCGCCGGGAGGCAGCGTGTCGGCGAAGTCGACGCCGATGTAATCGAAGTCGAACACCCCGCCGGCGCCGAGCAGGTTGGGCAGATCCAGCGTCGTGACCCGCGAGGCCATCGCGGGCATACCGACGACCCCGCCGAACCCGCCGAGGCTGAGGTCCGGGTCGGAGAGGATCCGGGCGTTGGGGATCAGGTACGCCACGCCGTCGGTGCCGGCGAACTCGAAATCGTATTCGGCCGACAGGTCGAAAGCGATCTGCCCGCCGACGCCCAGTTCATAGAACGTGCCCTCCGTGGTGTAGCCGTTGTACTCCATTTCCACCGTGGCCTGGCCGGCCGCGATGATGCCCTGGGCGCCGGTGTCCAGCAGGAAGCTGTTGGCGTACTCGGGCCCGAGCACCACGCCGGTCGTCGGGTCGGTGAGGCGGACCGCCACGCGGGGCTGATCGATCGCCACCGGATCGGCCGGTCCGAGGTTGATCGATGTCGCCGGCAGCCGGGCCGTCACCGACACGAGGACGAACAGGATGACGCCAAGCCGTGCCGTGCGGGATGAGTTGTGAGCGTTCATGAATGCCCTCCAGACCTACGGGATCCACAACGCCATTATACCACAGATGATGGCTCACGGGTCCGTCGATTAAGCCGCTTGCCGCCGGAGGGGTGCGGCCGGGAGACTGAGGCGCTGGGGCCGTTTCGGGTTTGTTTGGCATTTCACGTTTCGTGCTTCGGAGTTCTCCCGCCGGGCCGGCCGTTCAACGGGCCAACGCTCTGGTGCGGCGCCTTGACGGGGCAGGGGGCGTCTGGCATAGTGCCCGGATTGTTTTTCCCTGGTTTTTCGATTCCCGCCCCGGTGGCCCGGACGGCCGCCGGGCGGACATCAGCGAGTGAGGTCGAATGGAACGTACATTGATTCTGTTCAAGCCGGACGCCGTCCAGCGGGCCCTGGTCGGCGCGATCCTTCAGCGCTTCGAGGCCCGCGGGTTCAAGATCGTGGCCGCCAAGTTCATGCAGATCACCCCGGAACTGGCCGCCGAGCACTACGCCGCCCACAAGGGCAAGGGCTTTTATGACGCCCTGGTGGCGTTCATGACCGCCTCGCCGATCCTGGCGATGGTCCTGGAGGGCAACGACGCCGTCCGCGTTACCCGCGCGATGATGGGCGCCACGTTCGGGCCCGATGCCGAGTGCGGGACCATTCGGGGGGATTTCGGCCTGTCCAAGCAGTACAACCTCGTGCACGGCAGCGATTCGCCCGAGACGGCCGAGCGGGAGATCAGTCTGTTCTTCGAGCCCGGGGAGATCCTCCCCTACGACCGTCCCGCCGACGCCTGGACGTACGCCGACGAGGAACGCTGAGATCGTATCCGACGGCGGCCGCGGGCGTTGCGCCGGCGGGGCCGCCTTGATGCCTTGTCCCTGCGTGGTGGTCGGAAAGCCCGCGTCTTCGCTGCGCGGGTTTTCGTTGCGCCCTGTCGGCCGGGTCCGTCTGCCAGTCTGACACCCCCGGTGGGGGACGCGCCCGGCGCCACCGCCGCTCTTGCGTCCCAAGGCCTGTGGTATAGGATGGTTGGAGTTCTTCCCTTCTTCGGTGGCGTCGCGGCACGCGATTTGCCGAACAGGGCCGATGAGGGCCGCGTAGAAGTCGCGGCATAAGGAGCTTGCCATGCAAGGACTGTTCAACAACGTCAAGACCGCCATGCTGATGGGCCTGTTGATGGGCCTGTGTCTGGGGATCGGCTACCTCATCGGCGGGCCGACGGCGATGACCTACGCGCTGGTGATCGGCCTGGTGATGAACGGGTTCGCCTATTTCTTCAGCGACCGGATCGCCCTGGCGACGATGCGCGCCCGGGAGATCTCCCGCGACGATGACCCGGGCCTGTGGGAGATGGTGCGAATGCTCGCCGAGCGGGCCAACCTCCCCATGCCGCGGGTGTACGTCTCGCCGGCATCGGCCCCCAACGCCTTCGCGACGGGGCGCAACCCGCACCACGCCGCCGTCTGCGTGACGGTGGGGCTGCGGCGGATGCTCAACGATGAGGAACTCGCCGGCGTGGTCGCCCATGAGTTGTCCCACGTGAAGAACCGCGACATTCTCATCAGCGCCATCGCCACCGTCATCGCCTCGGCCATCAGTTACCTGGCCTACATGGCCCTGTGGTTCGGCGGCGGCGACGACGACGACCGCAACCCTCTGGTGGGCCTGCTGCTGGTCCTGGTGGCGCCGATCGCCGCCGGGTTGATCCAGATGGCCATCAGCCGGTCCCGCGAATTCGAGGCCGACCGCACGGGCGCCGAACTGGTCGGCTCGCCCCGCGGCCTGGCGCGGGCCCTGGAGAAACTCCACCAGGGCTCCAGCCAGATCCCCCTGGCCGTCCCCGACGCCCAGGCGAACATGTTCATCGTCGCCCCGCTGACCGGCCGTAAGATGGCCCGGATGTTCTCCACGCATCCGCCGGTCGAGCAGCGCGTCGCCCGCCTGATGGAGATGGATCGGCAGATGGTCTAAAGCCTGCCGTCGGTCCATCGCCGCCGCAGCATGTGGGCGGCCAGTTTCGGCTGGCGGGCGCGGGTGAAGACGCCCTTGCGATTGCCGACGACGCGGGTGTGGACCTGGCCGGTGAGGAAATCGGCGAAGTTCCACACGTGGGCGCCGGCGACGTAGGGCTTTTCGGCCAGCATCGCCAGCGTCGCGTCGATCAGCTCGGCCTGGTATTCCTCGCTGAAGACGAACGACGGCAGGCTGTGCTGGCCCTCGACGCAGTCGGCGCCGAATTCGGTGACGATCACCGGACGGCCGTATTCGGCATGGATGGCGTCGAGTTCCTCGCTCATCGCCGCCACGGACGCCTCGATCCGTCCGTGGCCCATGTACCAGCCGTAGTAGCGGTTGATGCAGATGACGTCGCACAGGCCCATCAGCAGGCACTTGTCGCGGCCGATCCACGGGCCGTCGCAGGTGACGATCGTCAGCGGCCGCGTCGTGTCGAGGCGGCGGGTGTGGGCGATCAGGTCCTCAAAGTAGGGCACCGCCTCGGGCTTGTTGGATCGCGGCTCGTTGGCGAGGTTCCACAGGATCACCGACGGGTGGTTGCGGTCGCGGGCGATCCACTCGTCGATGACGGTCTTGTGGCGGGCGAGCAGTTCGGTCATGTCGCCCCCGAAACCCAGCCCGACCGCCGGCGGCTCGCTGATCACCAGCACGCCCTGACGGTCGGCCATGTCGAGGATCTCCTCGGCGTAGGGGTAGTGCGTCGTGCGGAAGGAGTTGGCGCCGATCCACCGCATCAGCTCGAAGTCCTTCTTGATCACCGCGTGATTGAGCCCCTTGCCCAGGATGGCGAAATCCTCGTGCTTGCCGAACCCCTTCAGTTCGAGCGGCTCGCCGTTGAGGAGGATCTGCGTGTCGGTGACCTCGACGGTGCGGATGCCGACCGTCTGCGTGTAGGCGTCGACGGTTTCGCCGTCGCGTGTCAGCGCCAGGTCCATCTCGTACAGGTGGGGCGACGCGGGCGACCAGCGCTTCGCGTCGTCCACGCGAAACGTGATGGCGGCCGTGCCGTCGGCGACCTGGGCCGAGGCCGTCACCCCGTCGAGCGTGGCGGTGACCGCGTCGGCATCGCCGTCGACGTCGATCTCCGCGCGGACGACGCCGGCGGCGCCGTCGAGGTCGGTCGTCACGCGGATCGCGTCGATGCGGGCCGCGCCGGTGGTGTACAGGACCACCGGCCGGTGGATCCCGCCGTACGGGTAGAAGTCGAAGCCGACGTTGGGGAAGGGCCGCAGCAGCGTCGAATGGTCCTCGTCGCCGCGAACGTTGCCCACCGGCAGCGTGTGGGGGCCCAACTCGGCGTTGACCGCGATGACCAGCAGGTTCGCCTCGCCCGGGCGGATCGCGTCGGTGACGTCGAACTCGAAGGGCAGGTGGCTGCCCTCGTACGACCCGACGGCGCGGCCGTTGATCCACACCTCCGCACGGCAGCCCACCGCGCCGATACGCAGCCACACCCGCCGGCGCCCCCACGCCGCCGGGACGAACGGCCGCCGCTGGTACCAGCAGGTGCCCAGGAAGTTGAAGTCGTCCGGATCGGTGAACAGCTCGTTCCAACTGGCCGGTACCGGCAACTCGCCGGACGGGTCGAACCCCTCGAACCACCCCTGCCGGCGACCGGTTTCGTCGCGGTCGAAGCGGTACGCCCAGAAGCCCGACAGTTCCTTCGTCTCACGGCAGGCGTTGTCGATCGGCATCAGCATGGGGGGTCCTCGCACTGGCCAAAGGGGTTATAGCGACCCCCAGGATACAGACGTCCGCCGCCGACGCAACGGCGTACAAAAGACATGCGGGCCCGTCGGCCCGGCGGTACAGTGGTGAGCGATGACCGCGGAGGCCCTGAAAACCTATGCCGTCCAGCGGGCGCTGCAACTGGGGTTCGCGGCGGCGGGCGTGGCGCGCGCGGGCGCGGCGGCGCACGGCGAGGCCTTCCGCCGCTGGCTGGCGGCGGGGCGCCACGCGTCGATGGCCTACATGGCCGCCCACGTCGACCAGCGCTGCGATGTGCGGGCCGCCTGGCCGTGGGCGCGGAGCGTGCTGTGCCTGGCGGCGTCGTACGCGCCGCGGGAGGAGCGGCCTTCGCTGATCGCGCGGTACGCCCGCGGGCGGGACTACCACCGCGTCCTCAAGGCCCGCTGTCGGACGCTGGCCGACGAACTGGTCGAGCGGATGCCGGGGCTGCGGACGCGGATCTGCGTCGACACCGCGCCGATCCTCGAGCGCGACTGGGCGGCCCAGGCCGGGCTGGGATGGATCGGCAAGAATGCCTGCCTGATCCACCCGACGCGGGGCAGCTACCTGCTGCTGGCCGAGATCGTCCTCAGCGCCGAGTGGCCGCCCGATCCGCCGATGACCGACCGCTGCGGCGACTGCCGTGCGTGCCTGGACGCCTGCCCGAACGGCGCACTGGTGGCCCCGCGGGAACTGGATGCACGGCGGTGCAACAGTTGGGCGACCGTCGAGCACTGCGGCGGCCTCGACGCCGACGCCTTCGACACCGGCGGGTTCGTCTTCGGCTGCGACCTGTGCCAGCAGGTATGCCCCTACAATCGCGACCTGCCGGGCGGCGAGATGGACGACCTGGTGACGCCGCGGGCGGTGGCGACGGCGGATGTCGAGACGATCCTCGGCTTCTCGCCGGCCGACTGGGACGTCGCCACGCGCGGCTCGGCGGCGCGGCGCGCGGGTTGGGCCCAGTTCCTCCGCAACGCCGCCCTCGCCGCCGGCCGGGCGCACCTGAGGCGTGGGCGGGATCGCCTCGCGGCCCTCGCCCGCCACGACGACGCGGCCGTGCGCGCCGCGGCGCGGTGGGCCCTGGAGCGTCTCGACGCCTGATGCCGGCCACCGGCTGTCCGATTCAAGGTGTCCACCTTAAGGCGGAGATCCCGAGATTTCTCTCTCGGGCCGCGTTTGGCCTTAACTTCCATGAAATCCCGGGGTTATTGCCCGGGTTGTTCAAGGGCCGCCCCGCACCCGCCGATACGTTCCATGACGCGTGACGATCACGGGCGTACGATGGAGAGGCGTGAGGGGGATCTCCTTCGGTACCCTTTTTAAGCTGACCATTGGAAAGGAAGCGATATATGGTCAACGTGGAGAACGGCACGGTCGAATTCAGTTTCTTCCGCCCGGAGGCCGACGCGGTTTTCATCGCCGGCGACTTCAACGACTGGCGGACGGATCAACTGAAGATGAAGCGGGGCCCGGACGGATACTGGACCTGCACACTTCAGTTGCCGGCGGGGGTGTACAAGTTCCGCTACTACGCCGACGGCACCTGGTACACGGACTACGCGGCCTTCGGGGTCGACCCCGGCCGGTTCGGGATGGACAGCATCCTCAACGTCCGCCCGCCGAGGCTGCAGGTGAGCCGTCCCAGCGAAAAGCAGGTCGCCGCCGCGTAAGCCAACGCCTGAACGAACCATCTCCTGAGCCGTCGGGGTGCGATGCGCCCTGACGGCTCTTTCTACAGGGGCCGAGTCACCGCACGACGTCGGTATGGTTGAGCACTGCCGGGCCGTCGATCTGGCGCAGGCCCGTGTGGAGCGTGGTGCCGACGAGGGCGGCGCCGTCGTCGAAGTGGAAGACCTTGACGGCCTTGGCGCCGCCGGCGAGGTCCTCCACGACGCTGCTCTGGCGGGCGCGGCCGTCCGGGTGGGCGAAGCAGGTGAAGCTGATCGGCTCGCGGCCGTGATTGACGATGCAGGCCTGCACGTGGAGCCGCCCATCATCGGCGATCGACCAGATCGGGTCGAACGTCACGTCCGGCAGGGCCAGGTGGAAGAACGCCGGCACCTCGATCCGGTGGCCCTGGCGGGCGTCCACCTCGAGGATCACGTTCACCTTGTGCAGTCCGGCCGCGGCGCTATAGGGGAAGCGGAGGGTCAGTTCCCCGCTCCACGGCCCGCCGGGCCCGGCATTGAAGCGGGCCACGCGGGGGCGGATCGTCCAGCCGTCCGGCGGCTCGAAGCGGATCGTGCCGGACACCGGCTGGGTGAACGGATTGAGGAACCGCACCCGCCCGACATGTTCCTGGTAGATGCTCGGCAGCACCGACGGCTCGAACCGCAGGCTGCCCCGCAGTGCCAGCTCCGGGGCCGGACAGCCCGCCACCAGCAGCGGCGCGGCGTTCGGCTGGATGATCGCCCGGCCCTCGCGGCGCGGCGGGGTCCACCGGCGGCCCCACAGATCGACCACGTACGCCGAGTCGCTCAACGCCATCGACAGCGGCTCGGTGTGCCGTTCGTCCGGACGGCGGTGGATGAGCATGACGCCCTCGCCGTCGGGCTTGGCGAAGACGACCGCAACCGTCGCGGCGTCCAGGCGGGCGGTGCCCAGGCAGCGGGCGTCGCCGAGATACGCCGCCAGGGTCCGGGCGACCACCAGCAGCTCCGTCGGATCGACGCCGCCGCGCTCGTCGAGCCGCCAGGGCGGGTCGATCGCCACCCGTCGCGGGCCGGCGGCCCGGACGTAGGCGTAGCGCAGGGCGAAGTCGGCCAGGCGGGCGAGCCGGTCGGTGTCCTCGGCCTGGGCCGCCAGGTGGACCTCGTGGATGCCGTCGAACTCGGCCAACTGCTCGGGGATGTCCTCCGGCCGCAGCGACGGATCGATCCGCAGCGACAGCCGCGGCGCCTCCAGGTCGCAGGCGACCAGGCTGCTCCAGCCCAGCACCAGGTCCGGGTCGTTCACCAGTTGTCGGGTCCGTCGGCGGCCCGCGGCGTAGGCGGCGTCGAGGCGGGGGTTCCACAGCGCCCGGTCGTCGGGCCCGGCCTCCATCTGCCACCAGGCCACCCGCGAGGCGTGGCGGGCCACGACGGCGCCGAGGCGGTCGGTCAGCAGCGGATCGCCCCGGGCCATCGCATCGGCCAGCGTCCCGACCCCCTCGAAGAGGGCCTCGTCCGGCAGACCGTCGAAGACGATCGCGGCGTCGAACCCGTTGTCGTGCAGGCGCTCGAGCATGTCGGCCAGGGCCGCCTGCCCGTCGCCGTCCGTCGTCGGCCAGGCCGGCAGCTTGACGGCGCCCGCCCGCAGCGAACGGGCCAGCGTCCTCAGCAGCGGCCACTGGTCGACCGGCAGATCCACCGCGTCGAGCGTCAAGCGGCTGTCGGCGGCGGGCGGCACGGGCGCCAGAACCGCGAAGCGGCAGCCGTCGTAGCGGAGGACCTCCCCGCCGGCGGTGACCGCCAGCTCGACCCGGTAGTAGCCCGCGTCCAACTCGGGCAACGTCAGGCGCTGCTCGGGCGAAACGTCGGCGGGCGGCGGGCGGAGGATCCGCTGGGCCCGCACCGCCCCGTCGGCGTCGCGGACCGTCAGGACCGCCGTCATCTCCTGCGGATCGAGCCCTTCCAGGCGGGTGATCAGCGTCGCCCGGACGCCGGGGGCGAAGACGTTCGCGGCCGCGTCCGTCCGCACCGTGATCCGCGGCAGCCGGTAGACGGCCAGGTCGTCCCACCAGCACGTTCCATGGATATCCCGGCGGTCCAGCGCCCGCCGGTGGGGCGGTTGCCAGAGGTCGGGCTGGACAAGGCTCAGCGTGATCCACAGGGCCACCGCGTCCTCGTGGGACCCGCGCAGGGCCAGCTCGAATCGCTGCCACCGCCCGTCGCCCGGCCCGCCGGGTTCGCCCAGCGGAACGGAGGCGCGGTGCGTCTGGGCGATCGGACGGCCCTTGGCGTCGACGAATACGAGGTGCGCCTGGGCGCGAGCGACGGTGAGCCCCTCGGTGCGGACGTAGCCGACCAGCAGGTGGTCGCTGTCGGGCGAGATGGGCACCCCGTCGGTGTAGGTGTAGGCGATGTTGCCGCCGTTGAGCGCCATCGAAAAGCTCGTCCGCCCGCCGTGGGCGTGGGCGTTGGTGAGGCGCCCGCGGAGGTACGCGGGGAAACGGACGGTCTCGTCGAGCTCAACGCCCGGAATAGCCGAGGCGTACCAGCCGCGTGGCAGGTCCTGGCCGGTGGCCCGCTCGCTCTCGAAGTCGAACGACGCGGCCAGGCGGTGGATCCCCGCCGGCGCCGCGGCCGAAGCGGGCGCGCAACACCAGCCTGCCGTCAGCAGCGCCAGCATCCACGCGCATCGCGGGGGCGTCCGTGCCATAGTCACCTTATCGCAAGCTCCTTCCGGCGGCCTTGCGCCCGCCGAGTCAAGGCCTTACGCGTCGTCTGCCTCCGATCCGTCTGGGTCGTCGCACTCGTCCGACTCCTCCGGCGCTTCGGCCGTCGTCGTGCGGTGCTGGACCGCCTCGGCGCCGACGGCCAGCTCGTCGACCTGGGGCAGGTCCTTCAGGCTGCCCAGGCCGAACGCTTCCAGGAACCGGGTGGTCGTGCCGTACAGCATCGGACGGCCGATCTCCTCGGCCCGCCCGACGATCCGGACCAGGCCCTTTTCCATCAGGCTGCGGAGCATCTCGCCGCTGGCGACGCCGCGGATGGCCTCCACGTCGGCCCGGAGGATCGGCTGTTTGTATGCCACGATCGCCAGCGTCTCCAGGGCCGCCTGCGAGAGTTTATTGGCGCTGCGAACCTTCAGCAGCTTGCTGAGCACGTCGTTGAACTGCGGCAGGGTGAGCATGCGATATCCGCCCGCCTGGCTGTCGATGCGGAACGAGCAGCCCATCGCGGCGTAGCGTTCGTTGAGGCGTTCGACGGCCGTCCGCGCGGCCTTGCGCCCGCCGGGCAGGTCGGCCACCTCGGCGATCTTCGCCGGCGAGAGGGCCGCATCCGTCGTGAACAGGATCGCCTCGACCGTCGCCAGGTCGGTTGCGTCCAGGGCCGTCGAGTTGGCGTCGCTTTCGGCGGCGCCGGCGTCGTCGACCCCGGCGTCCGGCTCGGTCCCTGCGGTGGCTTCGGTATCGCTCATGGTGCCATTCTACCCATTCATCCGGTGCGCTCAATGGTTTCCACCCGCCGGCCCGCCGCGCCGCGCTTGACAGAATGGCCGGTCGGGTGAAGAATCGCAACAGCCATGCAACGCATCTACGTGATCACCGGCTGCACCGCCAGCGGCAAAGCCTCCCTGGCGATCGCGCTGGCGCGCCGGTATGGGGGGCAGATTCTAAGTGTCGACTCGATGAAGGTCTACCGCGGGATGACCATCGGCACCGCCAAGCCGTCGCCGGAGATCCTGGCGGAGATTCCCCACCACGCCATCGACGTGGCCGATCCGTGGCGGGGCTGCTCGTTCACCGTCGAGGACTACCGCCGGCTGGCCGACGACGCCATCGCCGCCATCGCCGAGGCCGGTGACGTGGTGATCGCCTCGGGCGGGACGAACCTGTACCTGAAGGTCCTGCTGGAAGGGATGTTCGCCGGGCCGGGCGAGTCGAAGGAGCTGCGGGCCGCCCTCAAGGCCCGAGCGGCCGCCGAGGGCGTCGCGGCGCTGCACGCGGAGCTTGCCGCGGTCGACCCCGCCGCCGCCGAACGGATCCACCCCAACGACGAGCGGCGGATCATCCGGGCGCTGGAGGTCCACGACCTGACCGGGCGGCCCATCAGCGAGCTGCAAACCCAGTGGGACCGCCGCCGGCGCCGCTACGACCATCGCATGGTCATCCTCCGTCGCGGCCGCGAGGACGGCAACCGGCGGATCAACGCCCGCGTCGGGCGGATGGTCGAGCAGGGCCTCGTCGACGAGGTGCGAGGGCTCTGGAACGATCCGCGCGGGCTCAATGACCAGGCCGCCGCGGCGCTGGGCTACGCGGAGATCATCCGCCACCTGGAAGGCCGGTGGTCGCTGGATGAGGCGATCGAGCGGATCAAGATCAACACCCGCCGATTCGCCAAGAATCAGCGGACGTGGCTGAAGCGTTTTACCGACGCGCGGCAGCTCGACCTCGAGCCGGACGCGACCGTCACCGACGCGGCCGACCGGGCCGCCGCGCTGCTGGAGTTGGGGTAAGCGATGACGGTGGGCGAATATCTTCTGGCGCATCTGCCGGCCCTGGTGGTCCTGGGGATGCTGTTGGTCGGCTCGGGGTTCTTCTCGGGGTCCGAGACGGCCCTGTTCAGCCTGTCGCGCGTCCAGATGCTCCGGTTCGCCGAGAGTCACCGCCGCAGCGCCCGCGCGGTTTACGGGCTGCTGCAGCACCCGCACCGGCTGCTGATGGTGATCCTGCTGGGCAACCAGTTGATGAACGTGGCGTTCTTCGCCGTGGCGACGGCCCTGATCGTCAACGCCCGGGCCGTGGAGGCCTTGCGGCCGTACCGCGGCGCGCTGGCGGCGGTGCCGCTGGTGGCGGTGATCCTGCTGGGGGAGGTGATGCCGAAGAACCTGGCCCTGGCGGCGCCGGCGGCGTTCTCGCGGATGGCCGGGCTGCCGCTGGCGGCGCTGGTGAAGCTGCTGGGGCCGGTGACGGTGGCGTTCGGCGTGTGGGTGATCGACCCGCTGACCCGCCTGTTTACCCCGTCGGAGACGACGCCCCCGGCGCTGCGGCCGTCCGAGCTGGCCGAGCTGCTGGAGATGTCGGCCCGCCGGGGCGGCATCGCGCCCGATGAGTCGGTCTGGCTGCAGGAGGTCATCCGCCTCAGCCGCCGCCGCGTCCGGCAGATCATGACCCCGCGGGTGGACATTGTCGCCTACGACGTCGATCAGCCGGCGGCGGGGCTGATCGAGCTGTTCCGCCGGACGGGACTGGTGAAGATCCCCGTCTACCGGGGCGACCTGGACCACACGCTGGGGCTGGTGTACGCCAAGGAGCTGCTGCTGTCGCCGGAGACCCCGCTGGCCGATCTGACACGCCCGGTGCTGTACGTGCCCGAGGGCGGCACGGTCGACAAGCTGCTTATTCAGTTCCGCCACGCGGGCATGCAGATGGCGATCGTCGTGGACGAGTACGGCGGCACCGCCGGGCTGGTGACGCTGGAGGATGCCCTGGAGGAGATCGTCGGCGACCTGGCCGACGAGGGCGAGCAGGTCGTCGAGCCGGTGCGTCAGGTCGGCGACAACGAATACCTCGTCAGGGGCGACCTGGCGATCCACGGCTGGCCGAACGTCTTTGGGGTCGACCTGCCGCCCGAGCGGATCAGCACGATCGGCGGGCTGGTGATGAGCCTGCTGGGGCGGGTGCCCGGAACCGGCGACGAGGTCCGCACGCGGAACCTGCACTTCACGGTGGAGGCGATGCGGGGGATGCGGGTACGGCTGGTGCGCCTGCGGATCGAACCGGAGGGGACGTCATGATCGTGACACTGATCCTCGCCGCCGCCGGTTTCATCGCGGGCATCCTGGCCTCGGCCCTGTTCTCGGGCCTGGAGACCGGCACATACGTGCTCAACAAGATGCGCCTGGACCTGCGCTGCGCCAAGGGCGACCGGCGGGCCCTGCGCCTGCGGGGGGCGCTGGATCGGCCGTCGGCGATGATCGGGGGGCTGCTGATCGCCAATAACGCCGCCAACTACTGGGTGACGGCCCTGGCGGTCCTGCTGCTGACCCGGGGCCGCGTGGCCAACGTGGAAGGGCTGACCACGCTGGTCGTCACCCCGACGGTGTTCGTGCTGGGCGAGATCGTCCCGAAGAACCTCTTCCGCGTCGCCGGCGAGACGCTCACCTACCGCCTCAGCGTCGTGCTGGTGGGGTTGACGAACCTCTGCCGCTGGACGGGCCTGTCGGCGGTGCTGGCGGCGTTCAGCCGTGCGATCATCCGGCTGATGCCCGGCCGCGGCGAGATCGCCGCGGCGGCCCTGGAGCCGCGCCGGCGGGTGCATGCCATCCTCGCCGAGGGTTACGCGCACGGCGTCCTGTCGGGCTACCAGTCGCAGGTCGCCCAGCGGGTGGTGCAGTTGCGTTCGACGCGGATCGGCGAGGTGATGGTGCCCCGCCACCAGGTCGTCAGCATCCCCCGCACGTGCAGCCGTGCGCGGTTCATGGAGGTGCTGCGCCATCACCCGTACTCGCGGCTGGTGGTGTGGGACACGTCCCCGGCCGACGTGGCGGGGGGGGTCAACGTCTACGACGTCCTGCTGGATCCCGATCCGGCCGCGACGGCGTCGGCGCACGTGACGCCGACGCTCCGCCTGGCCTCCACGCTCAACGTGACCGAGGCGCTGCTGACCCTCCAGCGCGCCCGGCGCGCCCTGGGTATCGTCGTCGACGCCCGCGACCGTTTCGTCGGCATCGTTACGCTCAAGGACCTCGCCGAGGAGATTGTCGGCGAGCTGGAGGCGTGGTAGAACGGTGGCGGCCGACGCGAGAGGCCCAAGGCAGAGCATCATGAGAATCGAGCACGTCGCTTTCAATGTCGACGCCCCGGCCGCGATGGCCCGCTGGTACGTCGAGCACCTGGGCTTCACGATCGCCCGCGCCGACGACGCGCCGCCGTACGGGCATTTTCTCGCCGACGCCGGCGCGGCGGTGATGATCGAGATCTACAACAATTCCGTCGCCACCGTGCCCGACTACGCCGCCGTCGACCCGCTCGTGCTGCACCTGGCCCTGGTCAGCGCCGACGTCGACGCCGACTGGCGGCGCCTCCTGGCGGCCGGCGCGACGGCCGTCGAGCCGCCGCATACGACCGACAGCGGCGACCGGATCGCCATGCTGCGCGACCCCTGGGGCCTGGCCCTGCAACTGGCGCGGCGAGCGGCGCCGATGGTCTGAGCCGCGGACGCCCATCACCTCTGTCACCGCCGGGGGCGCTCCCTCGGATCCCTCCCACGCATCGCTTGCCGGACGAATGGCCGCGGCCGTCAGGGCCAGGGGCTGCTGCTCAACTTCAGTTGGCTGCTGGCCCTCTACGACGAATGCCGCGGCGTCCGCATGTGCTGGTAGGGACGACGGTTGACTTCCCGCGGCGGTGCACGACAATCGCCCTGTCAGCCGAGAGGACGGGGCGCGGCGCCGACGGAGGGGCGACCCGCCC
>CAZHRW010000163.1:0-5156 GCA_964535025.1 uncultured Planctomycetales bacterium | reverse complement strand
CCAACGCAACGCAGGCCCACTGGAACACGCGCAGCAAGCGGCGAGCCCAGCGCGCGGCCGCGCGGGCCTTGACGCCGGTGTTGCCTTCGCTTGCCGGATCGGCTCCCGTCGCGGCGTCTTCGTCGAATTGTATGTTCTCGCTGTTCATAATGGTCGATGAAAGTCATTAACCGCCAGCAGGATACCGTTATACCTCCCGAAGCAGGGCAGCGCCTTGGTTCGCGGTGACAGGTTGACTATACTCTTTCGATCCGCAGGGTGGCAACGGAATATCATGACCCTGTCCGGTGACCGTAGTGGAGCGCCCAGATGAGTGGTAGTCGTCCCAACGAGCAGCCGCATTCGGCCCCTTCCCGTCGGAAAGTGCTCTACATCCTCGGCGACAACCGGAGCGGATCGACCGTGCTCAGCGCCATCCTTAATGGGGTGGACGGCTTCACCTCGGTCGGCGAGATGTGGTACTACTGGCGGCGCGGCTGCGTGGAGAACTGGCTCTGCAGTTGCGGCCAATCCTTCAGCGACTGCCCGTTCTGGTCGGCCGTCGACCGGCGCGTGAACGAGCCGGCCCGTCGCGGTCCGCTGGCCGAGGCGCTCAGCGCCTTCGCATCGCAGGAAACCCAGCCGCGCGACCTGGTCCACCGGTTGCACCTCTGGAAGCATCGCCGCAGGCGCCGGTGTCACGAGCGGGCCGTCGCCGCCCGGGCGTTCGAAGCCGTCTTCGAGACGCTCTTCGAGCTCAGTGGCGCCGAGGTGCTGGTCGATTCGTCCAAGGTCCCCACGATGGCGGCGCTGCACCGCCTCAACGACGCCTACGACACGTACTTCCTCCACCTCGTGCGGGACCCCCGGGCGACGACCTACTCCGAGCGCTATCGCAAGCGCCGGCAGGTCGTCGACGGCAAGCAGGGGCAGGACATGGTCATGCCGCTGTGGCTGAGCCTCTACCGCTGGAACGACCTGAACCGCCGGTGCCGCGCCTTCGCCGCCGGCGATAACTACTTGTGCCTGCGGTACGAGCAGTTCCTCGACGCGCCCGCCGACGCCCTGCGGCGAATCGTCGCGCTGGTCGGGAAGGACCCCGACATCGTCAGGCAGATCGACGGGGGCTTTCCCGCCGGCGCCCTGCACATGTTCTCGGGCAACCCCAGCCGGATGGCCTCGGAGGTGGTGACGATCCGCCCCGACATGGAATGGTCCGAGAAGTATCCCGCGTTGCCTCGGGCGCTGGTCTCGCTGGCCACGTGGCGTCAGCGGCGGATCTGCGGGTACGACTGGGCCGGGGCGCAAGGGCGACCGCGGCAGGCACCCTAATGAAGGTCCTTTAGCGCATGAGCTTCATGAGGAAAGGCCTGATGGTGTCCGGCGGCCGGGCCGTCGCGGTGTTCCTTACCGTGGTGGTGGGTATTCTTTACGCCCGGGTGCTGGGCCCCGACGACGTGGGCCAGTGGCGCCTGTGGCAGACCTCGGCGGTCATCCTCACCACCCTGGCCGCGATGGGCATCCCCAACGCGAACATCTACTTCGTCAACAACCGCAAGATCCCCCTGGAGATCATCGCGACGAACGCCGTCAAGTTCGCCCTGGTGTTCGGCCTGATCCTGGCGGTGGTGGCCGGGGCGCTGCTGATCGGCCTGCCGGGCTACTTCGGCGTGGTGCCGATGTGGGCGGCGCTCGTGTTCGCGCTCGGCATCGGCATGCTGCTGGGGGGCTTGCTGCTGAAGCAGTTGCTCATCGCCCAACTCCAGGCCCGCAGGATGGTCCTTGTGTCGTTAGCCCGAGCCGGGACGATACTTGTCGGCGGATTCGTGCTGGCCGCCACGGGCGCGTTGACCATCTCGACGGCCCTGGCGGTTGCCGCCTCCTCCTTTGCCGTCAGTCTGATCCTGCCCGCGGCGTTCCTGCGCAAGCACATCGACCTGTCGTTGCCGTTCGACTGGGCCCTCCACCGCCAGGTGATCGCGTACGGCTTCCGGCTGGCCGCCGCGAGCATCCTATATCTGATCTCGCTGGAGGTTAGCGTGGTGCTTCTGCGCTACCTGATGCCGGGGCAATTCGAGCCCATCGGCCTGTACACGCGGGCGACGACCCTCAGCGGCCTGGCGGTGATGATTCCCCGTTTCATGGGCCCGCTGCTGTTTTCCAAGTGGGCCGGCGTCACCGGCGAGCAGCGAAGCCGCCAAGTGGAGATGGCCTTCCGCCTGACGATCACCTACGGACTGGTCACGGTGGTGCCGCTCGTTCTGGCGGGCAAGTACCTGATCTGCCTGATGTACGGGAAGGAGTTCATCGGCGCCCAGGGCGCGTTGGTATTCCTGGCGCCGGCGACGGTTTGTGTGGCCATCTTCCTTGTCTGCATGAACTTACTGGGCGGGGACGGTCGTGCCGCGGTCACCGCGTGGATCTCCGCCGCCACGGTGACCCTCATGGTGGTCGTCATGTTCCTGCTCGTGCCGCCGCTGGGCATCCGCGGCGCCGCGATCGGGACGTTGTGCGGCAATGCCTTTTCGGCGGTCGCGGGCCTGGCGGTGTGCACCCGGCTGTTCCACCTGAAGCTCCGCCGGTGTTTCCTCCTCCGCGGCAGCGACCTGCAGTACATGCGCCGGTCGCTGCTGAAGCGCTGACGGATGAGCGCCGCCGGTCCGAAAAGCGCGAATTCACGCCAAGACAACACCTTCGGCGTCGGACGAGGCCTATAGCCGGACGTCGTTCGCTCTCGCCCGCGGGTGCACGCGGGGTGATGTTTGGATTCTCAAGGGCCGATAGAGTAGACTATGAACATCAGTGCTGGCGCACGGCTCGCGTTGGAGCCGGTGTAGCGCGGATTGCGCTTCCATGACAGAGTACACCTACCCGACAGACATTCCGGCCGGTGGTCCCGGGGCGTACGACGAGGACTACCACGACGACTGGTCCTACGAGGACGAGCCCGTCTCGACGAGCAGCGTGGCCCGAAAGCGGTTCCGCTGGCTGGCGATCAGCGCCTCGCTGGCGATCCTGCTGGTCGCCCCCGTGATCTCCCCGGCCCTGATGACCCACGCGCTGCTGGTGTGCCTGGTCCTGTGTATGTGGGACGCCGGGGCCTGCTTGTTCCTGTTGATCGCCAGCATCGGCGCGTACGCCGAGAGCCTCGGGTTCTTCGAAGCCACCCCGACGCGGATCGTCGGTGCGGCCCTGTTCCTCCGCGTCCTGATCTCGCCGGGCATCGGGGGGATGGTCCGGGCGTTGATGAAGATGAACAAGGCGGCGCTGTTTTTCGTCGCCGTCTACATGATCTCGGCGATGACCCTCGGCGTCGCCGGCGTCGGCCACCTGACGCCGTTCATCTATGCGACGGCGACGCTGGTGACCTTCCTGATCGCCGGCGCCTGCGTCGAACGGATGGACGACCGCCGGGAGATCATGCAGGTCGTTCTGGCCGGGCTGCTGCTGGTGTCGTTGTACTACGTGCCGATCTGGGTCGGCGTCCTGGCGCCGACGGAATTGGCGCGTCGCGCCGGCCAATCAGCCGCCCAGGAACTCATGCGGGTCGGCGCCGGGCGGACGAGCCTGAACTTCAACGCCGGGCTGATGGCCGCGCTGCTGGTCGGCTTGGTCTACCTCGGCACCGTGCTGCCGGCCAAGGGCCGGCGCCTCCTGTGCCTCGCGCTGGGCGGGTTCGTTTTCGCCACGCTGGTCCAGACCGGCTCGCGTGCGGCGTTGCTCTGCGCGGGGGGCGGAACGTTGTTGGGCGCCTTTGTCGCGTTCCGCCTGCGCGGCCTGGCCGCCGTGGGCAAGGTGTTCGGCCCCATCCTCGGCGGCGGGGTCTTTGCGCTGCTTTTCGGCGGCCTGATCAGCACGCGCCTGGGCATCATCATTGACAACCTGTTCGTGGCCGACTTGGTGCAGCGCAGTCGCGGGCACATCTGGAGCAGGGCCTTGACCTGGGTCATGACGCACCCCGTGCCCGACCCGAACGGATGGCTCGCGCAGACCAGGCTCGTGGCGCATAACACCTTCCTGGAGGCCGGCCTCGAGAGCGGCACGATTGGCATGTTCGCCCTGCTGGCCGCCACGATCATGGCGCTACTGCAGGCGTGGCGCAGCGCCAAAGCCGGGACGGAGTACGACCGCATCTGGCACGGCGCCGTCGCGGTTGTGTTCACCACCCTGGTGGTGAACTTGAATTCCATGTCGACCACCGGACACAAATTGTTCTGGGCTCTCATGGCGGTGGCGATGATGGTACGCCCGCCCGCCCAACCGTATCTCCCGGCCGAGGACGACGGCGCCGACGTGCTGCCCGACAGCGTGCGGGACTATTAGGGCCGTCGTCCGCCTCGCACCGGAAACGACGGTGAGTATGCGAATTGTCTTCTACAGCACGGTTATCCACTACGGCGGTGCCCCGAGGTCCGACGTCGCCCTGGCGCAGCGCCTGGCCGAACAGGTGGATGTGTCGATCGTCGATCCGTACGGCTACTCCAAGGCCTACGCCCAGGCCGTGCGCGAGGCCGGACTCGACTACCACGTGGCCGACCCGGCCGACAGCGAACGCATCATCGGCGGACAGGGGCGCAAGCTGTACCGGCTCTGGCGCCTCGCCGGCGCCCTGCCCGGGATGCTGCGCCTTCGGGCGCGGACGCGCGACCTGATCAAGCGTCTGGACCCGTCGGTCATCTGGTGCAGCGATTTCCGGGCGGCGACCGTGATCGCCTCGATCGGCGAGCTGCGGCACGTGCCGCTCGTCATCGTGCTGCGAGGCTGGTACCGCCCCGAGATGATCCCCGCCCCGCACGGGGGCTGGCTGCTGCGGAAGCGCTGCGCGAAGGTCGTGGCGGTCTCGCAGGCGACGCGGGCGGCGGTGACCTGTTCGGGCGTGGAGTCCGAGCGGATCTGCGTCCTGCCCAACCCGATGGATGTGGAGGCGTTTCTCGCCCAGGCGGCGCTGCCGCCCGACCCACCGCTGCCCCAGACGGACCGGCGGGTCCGGATCCTGCTGCCGGCCAACGTCAGCCCGGGCAAGGGCCAACACGTGGCCGTGCGGGCGCTCGCCCGCCTTCGGGCGGCCGGCCATGACGCGGTCCTGTGGCTGCCGGGGGCCCTGGCCGAGCGGCTGTGCGGCCGCGGGGGGCAGTTTCACATCGAGGCCGTCGGATATTCCACGCAATCGGGCCTGT
>CAZHRW010000162.1:0-44365 GCA_964535025.1 uncultured Planctomycetales bacterium | reverse complement strand
CGGCGTGAACGGTTCGGGCAAGACCACGAGCGTCGCCAAGTTGTGCAGTTTCCTGGCCGGCCGGGGCCAGCGCGTCATCCTGGCGGCGTGCGACACGTACCGGGCGGCGGCCGTCGCCCAGCTTACCGAGTGGGCGCGCCGGCTCGGCGTGCAGATCGTCAAGCACGAGCAGGGGGCCGACCCCGGCGCGGTCGCTTACGATGCGTGCGAGGCAGCCGTCGCGCGCGGCGCGGACGTGCTCATCGTCGATACGGCCGGCCGGCTCCACACGCAGGAGCACCTCATGCGCGAGCTGGGCAAGATTCAGCGCGTCGTCGCCAAAAAAATCCCCGACGCGCCGCACGAGGTCCTGCTCGTCCTCGATTCGACGATCGGCCAGAACGCGATCAACCAGGCCAAAATCTTCAGCGAGCACGTGGCGATTACGGGTTTGTTCCTGGCCAAGCTCGACGGGTCGGCCAAGGGCGGGATCGTGATCGGCATCCGCGACCAGCTCAACATCCCCGTCAAGTTCGTCGGCCTCGGCGAAACGCCCGAAGACGTCGAGCCGTTCGATCCCGAGACATTCGTCGAGGCGCTGTTCCAGTGAGTTGCGATTCAGATTCGTGCGCGGCCTGACTATCATTCGATACTGACCGATACCGGAGAGGCCCATCCATGAATACGCCGCAGCCCACGATGCCCACGATCGACCTGCCCACCCTGGGCAAAACCGTCAGCCGCTTCGCCCTGGGCGGGTTCCACCAGTTGGAGATCACGACGGATATCGTCGCCGAGGTCGTCGAGACCTACCTCGCCGGCGGCGGCACCTACATCGAGACCGCCCGCGGGTACGGCAAGGGGGCGTCCGAGGAGAAACTCGGCCGTGCGCTCGAGGGCCGGCGCGACGAGGTCGTCCTGGCCTCCAAGAGCGGCGCCGCCGGCGCCGACGAGATCCGCCGCGACCTGGAGCGGTCGCTCGAGGCCCTGCGGACCGACCGGCTGGACGTCTACTTCCTCCACGGCGCCACGCCCGACAAGCTCGACCGCCTCACCGCGCCCGGCGGGGCCGTCGAGGGGCTCACCGCGGCCATCGACGAGGGGATCCTCGGCGGGATCGGCCTGTCCAGCCACGTGCCATCCACGTACCTGACGGCCCTGGAACGCATCGACCTGGCGGTGATTCTGATCTGGTGCAACTACCTCGACAATCTCAACTTCCCGATCATCCCCGAGCGGATCATCCCCGACGCCCGCCGTCGCGGCGTGGGCGTCACGGCGATGAAGCCGCTGGCCGACGGGATGCTCTGGCAGTCGGTCGACCCGGCCGTGCGCTACTGCATGGCCGCCGGAGCGGACGTGGTCGTGTGCGGCACGAACAGCCCCGCGCAGGTCCGCCAGGTCGCCGCCGCCGTCGCCGCGGGGCAAGCCGACGCGGCGTTGCAGGACGAGATCCTCCGCACCGCGCCCGAGCTGGGCCGCTACGTCTGCCGCCGCTGCGGGCAGTGTCCGCCCGAGGTGATGGACGTCTTCCGCCTGGAGGGCGAACTCGACCGGCAGATGGTCGACTACCTCCCGCACGACCCGGCCGACTACGCCCTCCGCCAGCGACTGTGCGGCTGGTTCGGCCGCGCCGACGCCGCCCGCGCCGCCTTCGCCGACGCCGGTTATGACGCCGACGCCCTGCTCGCCGCCGCCAGCGACGTCACCTGCCCTTACGGCATCGACGTCCCCCGCAAGCTCCGCCTCGCCACCGCCAAGCTTTCCGGCGGCGCGCCCGAGCGGGTTTAGACCGTCGGCGGTCGGTTGCGGTCTGCGAGGATGAGCCCAAAGCGCGGTGCCCGGGCGAAGGGTACCGTTTCCCACCGAATCTCACCCCCTCGCCGGGCACCGATCACACATGTCCTTCGTCCCTATCCGCCTGCAAACACGGTGCCAGACCACGGCGCCGGCGGCGGCTCGACAGGCGCTGAACACCAAGCGTTTGCCCCCTGCAAGCTTATGAGCGCCCGAGCCCGACGGCCTCCCATCGGCCGCGATGGAAGGCAGCGGCCCATCCTGTCAACCTGGCATCGATCGCCCCCGTGCGCTTGTCCGGCCCCCTGCCGCGTGGTACAAGGAACCCATGGCCTCCATCCGCATCCTGCCCGTGCACCTGGTCAACAAGATCGCCGCCGGCGAGGTGATCGAGCGCCCGGCGAGCGTCGTCAAGGAGCTGCTGGAGAACGCGCTCGATGCGGGCGCGAAGAAGATCGATGTAATGATCGAAAAGGGCGGCAAACAGCTCATCCGCGTCAGCGACGACGGCGGCGGGATGGGGCCGGAGGACCTGGCCAGGGCGTTCGTGTCCCACGCGACGAGCAAGCTGCCGGACGACGACGCCCTGTTCCACATCGCCACGCTGGGCTTCCGCGGGGAGGCGCTGGCGTCGATCGCGGCGATCAGCCATGCGGAGATCCGCTCGCGCACGGCCGACGACGACAGCGGCTACGCCGTCGAGGCCGGCGGCGAGGCGATCGGGCAGGTGCGGCCGTGCGCGGCGCCGGTGGGCACGACGGTGGAGGTGCGGGACCTGTTTTTCAACACGCCGGCCCGCCGCAAGTTCCTGCGGACCGATTCAACCGAGTTGGGGCACATCAGCGAGGCGCTGACCCGCGTGGCGCTGCCCCGCCGCGACGTGGCGTTCACGCTGACCCACAACGGGCGGCGGACCCTCGACGTCCCGGCCGCCGCGACGCTCGCCCAGCGGGTGGCGGACCTGTTCGATCCGGACCTGGCCGAGCCGCTCATTCCCATCGCCCCGTCCGACGGCGACGTGCGGGTGGCCGGGCTGGTGGGCCCGCCGTCGATCGCACGGGCGGCGTCGAAGTGGCAATACCTGTTCCTCAACGGCCGGTACATCCGCGACCGCTTCTGCCAGCACGCCCTGCGGGAGGCTTATCGCGGGCTGATCGATCCGCATCGCCACCCGGTGGCGATCCTGTTTCTCACGGTCGACCCGTCGGCCGTGGACGTCAACGTGCACCCCACGAAGATCGAGGTCCGCTTCCGCGACGGCCGCACCGTGCACTCGCACCTGCTGGCGGCGATCCGCGAAACGCTCCAGCGTGCGGAACTGCGGCCGAGGGCCGACCTGCCCGCCGAGCCGGTCGAACCGCCCGACGACGCGCGGCGGCAGAGCCTGCGGGAGGCCCTGGCGGACTTCTTCGCCGCCCAGCCCGCTCCGCAGCCACACCTGCACTTCGACGAGCCCCGCGACCGCCCGTCGTCGGGCCGCTTCGAGGGCGACCGCGCGACCGCCCCGCCGGTGGCGCATCTCTCGCCGCGTCCGCCCGCCGGCGAGGTAGCCGAGCGCTTCACCCCGCCGGTCGCCGCCGAGCCGGTCGATCCGCGCCCGCACCACGCGGAGGCGCCCTCGCGGCCGGCGGCGTTGGGGCACCGGGTGATGCAGGTGCACAACACGTACCTCATCGTCGCCGACCCGGACGGGCTGCGGATCATCGACCAGCACGCCCTGCACGAGCGGGTGCTCTACAACCAGTTGCTCGCGCGGATCACCGCCGGGCCGCTGATCGGGCAGGGGCTGCTGCTGCCGGCGACGCTGCCGGTGACGCCCGACCGCAAGGCCCTGCTGGAGACGCACGCCGATCTGCTGGGGAAGCTGGGGATCGAGGTGGCCGACTTCGGCCCCGCCACGGTCGCCGTCCAGCGGTTCCCCGCGTTTCTCGACCGCGCCGACCCGGCGGCCTTCCTGGCCGACCTGCTGGACCTGCTGGCCGGGGAGGATCCTGCCCTCGACGCCGAGCACCTGCTCGAGGGCATCCTGTCGCTGATGGCCTGCAAGGCCGCCGTCAAGGCCGGCGACCCGCTGACCGACGAGGAGATCGTCCACCTGCTCGACGCCGCCGAAACCGCCGACAAATCCACCGCCTGCCCCCACGGCCGCCCCACCCAGATCCGCCTGACCCTGCACGACCTGGAAAAGCAGTTCAAACGGGGCTGACCCGCGCCGTCACCGGTCGCCCACCACCGTGATGATGATCTCGCGACGGCGGCCCTTGACGTCGCATTCGAGCAGGAACACCTGCTGCCAGGTGCCGAGCACCGGACGGCCGTCGGCGACCGGGACGGTCAGCGACGGTCCCAGCCAGGTGGCCTGGAGGTGGGAATGGCCGTTGCCGTCGTGCCACATCTGCTCGTGGCCGTACTCGCGGCTGGGCGGGATGAGACGATCGAGCAGCTCGGGCAAGTCGCGCTGGAGACCGGGCTCGAACTCGATCGTGCCGACGGCGGCGGTGGAGCCGACGTTGAACAGGTGGGCCGTGCCCGTTCGGATGCCGGAGTCGGCGACGACCTCGGTCAGGTCGCCGGTGAGGTCATGGATGTCGCGGTGGCCGCTCGTGTTGACCTCGCGCCGTGTCTGGTAAACCATGGTGTCGCTCGCTTTGGTGCGGGGCATTGGCGAAAACCGGGCCGTGCGATACAATGCGCGACCCTTGCGGAACCCCATCGTATGGATACGGTCACGCTGGAGAAACTGGAATTCGATCGCGTCCGCGAGATCCTCTCGGGGTATTGTCGTTGCGCGCTGGGCGCGCGGCTGGCGCGGCGGATCACGCCGAGCCGCGACGAGCGGCGGGTGCGGGCGTGGCTGGCGCAGACGACGGAGATGGTCAACACGCTGCGGGAGGCGGGCTTGCCGCCGTTCGGGGGGATCACCGACATCGGCGCGGCGCTCGAGCGCGCGGTGCCCTCGAGCGGCGCGACGGGCGAGGACTTCGCGGCGATCGCCTCGACGCTCAAGGGGATCGGCCTGATCGGCCGCTGGAGCGAGCCGCTGGGCGAGGCGGCGCCGCTGCTGGTCGCACTGATCGGCCGCCTGGAGGACTTCACCGGCGAGGTCGAGGCGATCGAGCGGGTGATCGACGAGCGCGGCGACGTGCGGGACACCGCCTCGCCGCGGCTGGCGTCGATCCGGGCCGAGGCGGCCGCCTGCACCGAGCAGATCCGCCAGATCGTCTACGCGTTCGCCCGTCGCGACGACGTCGCCCAGTACCTCCAGGCCCCGACGGTTCAGATGCACGAGGACCGCTTCGTCCTGCCGGTCAAGGCCGAGCACCGCGGACGGCTGCGCGGGGTGGTCCACCGCGCCAGCCACACCGGCGCGACGGTGTTCGTCGAGCCCGAGGCCTGCGTCCAGCTCAACAACCGCCTGGTGGCCCTGGCCGAGAAGGAACACGACGAGGTCGTCCGCCTGCTGGGCGAGCTGTCCATCCGCATCCACAAACGCGCCGAGGCCATCGCCCGCGCCCTGCGGACGCTCGCCCAGATCGACCTGCTGGCGGCGAAGGCCCAGTACGCCTACCAGTACGACATGACCTGCCCCGAGGTCGCCGACGGGGGCGCCATCGTCATGTACCGGTGCCGCCACCCGCTGCTGATTGAACAGGCCCGCCGCCAGGAGGCCGACGGCGTGCCCGCCGACCGGCGCCACCCGGTCGTGCCGATCGACGTGCGGCTGGGGGCGGACTTCGATCTGCTGATCATCACCGGCTCCAACACCGGCGGCAAGACCGTCGCGCTCAAGACGGTCGGCCTGCTGTCGCTGATGGCCCAGAGCGGGATGCACCTGCCCACGCAGCGCGGCGCGACGCTGCGGCTGCTGCGGGATGTGCTGCTGGACGTCGGCGACGAGCAGAGCCTCCAGCAGTCGCTGAGCACGTTCGGCGGCCACCTGATGCGGATCAAGCACATCCTCCAGCGGGCCAGGGGCGACACCCTGGTGCTCCTGGACGAGCTGGGCAGCGGGACCGACCCGGAGGAAGGCGGAGCGATCGGCCAGGCGATCCTCGACGAGCTTCGCCGCCGCCGCTGCCCGGGGATGATCACGACGCACCTGGGCGCGTTGAAGGCCTACGCCTACAACCACGACCGGGTCGAGAACGCCTCGGTCGAGTTCGACACCCAGACGCTCCGCCCGACCTACCGGCTGCTGATCGGCACGCCGGGCGAGTCGCACGCGATCACCGTCGCGGAGCATTACGGCCTGCCGCAATCGGTGCTCCAGGCGGCGCGGGCCCACCTGCCGCAGGCGGGTCGCCAGCTCCGGCGCGCGATTCAGGCCACGTCGGCCGTCCGCCAGGCCAGCGAGGCCGCCCGCGCCGCCGCCGAGGCCGCCCGCCTCGAGGCGCAGCAGCACCAGGAGCTCTACCAGAGCAAGCTGGCGGACCTCAAGAGTCAGGCCGACCAGTTCACCGACTGGCTGGCGTCGCTGTCGGCGATGCAGCCGGGCGACGAGCTGTTCGTCCGCCGGTTCAAGCGGACCGGGACGCTGGTACGCCTGCAGTTGTCGCGGCAGGTGGCGGTGGTGAACCTGGGCGGGGTGGAGGCGGAGATCCCGCTGCAGGAGCTGATGCCCGAGACGGCGGCCGGCGGCGGCGAGCAGATCGTCTCCCTGCGCCGCCAGGCCGCCGAGTATGCCCGCCAAATGCAGCAGCGGCTCGCCGAGACCGAGCGGCTCCAGCAGGCCGCCCGCGAGCAGGTGGCAGCGCTCCAGCAGCGGCAGGCGTACGTGGATGCGTGGCTGGAGCGGGTGGCGACGCTGGCGGTGGGCGCCGCGGTGACCTTCGACCGCACGCCCGGCCGCGGGACGGTCAAGGCGATGGACCTGGCGGCCGGGAAGGTGACCGTCGACGCGGACGGCAAGACGCTGGAGCTTCGCGTGCAGGAGCTGTTCCCCGACTCCGGCGCGTTCGGTCCGAAACAAGGCGGCCCGCCGGGCGGGCGGCGCCGGCGGGGACGGCGGGGGCGCGAGACCGCCGGCGAGGGCAAGGCCGACCGGCCCGTCCCCCACCGCAAGGCCGACTCCGCCCGCGCCCGCGCCAACCGCCGCACGATCGCCGCGATGGCCCCCGGCAGCGAGGTGTACGTCGTGCCCTTCCAGACGCGGGCCACGCTCGTCCGCGTCGACGAGGCCAAGGCCACCGTCACCGTCCAGCGGGGCGCCTTCGAGATGCAGGTCGCCCTCGCCGACGTCGAACCCGTCGGCGAGCCGGGCCCCGCCAGCAGGTCGGCCCCTCACGGCGATCGCGGCGGGCCGTAGGTGTTGGTGCCGCGGGTGCCTTCCAGGGCGAGCAGGTCGATGCCGACCCAGGCCCAGCCGATGACCGGAACGCCCAGGGCGAGCAGGAACGTGCCGGGACGGCCGCGATCGTGGCAGCGTTTGATGAGCATGGCGACCATCGGCCAGGCGACCAGGGCGACGGCGGTCCAGGTGATCAGGCCCGGACGGCGGAGCCACACCGCGTCGATCAGCAGCGCCGCGGCGAACACCGCGCCGAGGGGGGGCACGCCGGTCAGCCAGAACGTCCGGCGGTCCAGCCGTCCCTGGCTGGTGGTGAGGATCTGCCCGAGCGTACGGTTGGCCTCGTGGGGCTCCATGGATTCCATCGACGACAGGGCCACCACCGCCACCGGCGTGAACACCAGGATCGGCAGCATCGCCGCCAGGATCGGCCCCCAGACCGGCGCAGGGGCCGGCGCGCCGTAGGCGGTCAGGCCCGACGAGAGCATCGCCATGATCTCCGTCCCCAGGTAGCGCGAGCCGAACACGAACACGTGGAAGCCCCCCACCACGGCCACGGCCATCAGGGCCGAGGTCTTGATGTGGCGGTCGCGGGAGACGATGAACGGCACGCACAGCAGGAGCATGAGGACCTCGACGATCGGGGCGGCCAGGCGGGTGTGGCGGATCAACTGGGCCGCGGCGGGGTCGGGCACCCGCCCGCTGCGCAGCAGGCCGTCGATCTCGCGACTGGACATGTACTCCATCCATTCGCTCGTCCGGCGGAGCATGATGTCCTGGGGGGTCAGGTTCGTGGCCATCCGCAGACTGCCCTGCATGGCGACCAGCCCCTCCTCGGCCAGCCCGTCGAGCACGAGGCGGTTGATCCGGCGGGTCTGGGCGGCCGAGGCGGTTTCGGCGGCGGCGACAGCGGCGCGGTCGACGGGGGGCCAGTCGAACCGCTTGTCGCCGGCGTCGGTCGGTCGGGGCAGCAGCGGCCCGTCCACCACTTGGGCCAGGGCCCGGACAATCCGCCGGCGGCGAGCCTCGTCGGCGGCGAGCCGTCCGTCGCCGGCGATCGCCCGCAGGTCCGCCCGTGCATCGTCGGCCAGGCGCGACCAGAGGTGCCGCTCGATCGAGTCGTCCGCCGCATCGGCCCAGCCGGCGATCTGCTTGACCAGCGTCCGGTAGTCCCGCACGTCGCCGGCCCGCAGGCGGGCCTCGCCCAACAGATGATAGCCGGCCTCGCTCCCGCCCGCCGCCGCCGGGCCGTACCAGGCCTGGGCGGCGACGATGGTCGCCAGGACCCGCGGGCGCCCCTCCGGCGCCGCGCCGATCGTCCGGGGCGCCAGGATGTCGAAACGGGGCCGGTTCAGCCAGGGGTTGTGCGGATCGGTGCGGGTGTCGAGGCTCTCGTAGTCGATGCGGATCCGGTCGACCGGCCCAATGGTACCCTTGGCGCCCTCGGCCAGCACCTTCGGCGAGCGGGGCGTCCAGATGAACGAGGAGCTGACGCCCCCGCGACGGCCTCCGCGGGTCAGCAGCGCCACGGTCGCGTCGGACACCTCCCACCAGCCGTCCCGCCAGCTCGCCCGGACGCCGGCCACCTTGGCCGTCTGGCGAAGCCGGCGGCCGCGACAGATGATCAGCGGCCGCTGGATCGCCTGCTCGTCGCCGCCGTCATGGAACACGCTGCCGTGCCAGACGTTGCGGTCGGCGTCCACGATCAGGTGCACCGGGTAGACCCCGTGGCCCGGCGCTTCGTCGCGGTCGCGTACGAGATGATCCTTCACCGACGGGATGAGAACCTCCCGGTTGGCCGTCCCCGCCAGGGCCAGCCCCCCCGCCACCAGCGCCACCGGCAGCACCACGCGGTGGAGGCTCATGCCCGAGGCCAGAACGGCGACCAGCTCGTTGGTGTGGTTCATCCGCGCCAGGCTGAACGCGGCGGCGGCGACGAGGATGATCCCGCCGAGCTCCTGGTAGTAGACGAAGCTGTTGAAGGCGTAATACTGGGCGACGTACGCCACCAGGGCCGGGCGGGACATGCCCAGCTCGGCGAACTCGTCCATGTTCACGAACAGGTCCGAGACGATCCGCAGCCCCATCATGACCAGGAAGCACAGCAGGTAGCTGTACAGGAAGCTGCGGAGGATGTAGCGGTCGAGGGTTCGCATGGTCAGCGCCGAAGGATCACTCCATAGAGGTACGCCGCCAGCGCCGCCAGCAGCGCCACGCCGCTCCAGGTCGCGCCGATCCCGGCGGCAACGCTGTCGACGTTGGGGTTGGCGATCATCTGCTTGCCCATGACCATCAGCACGACCAGGACGATCGCGGGGATGCAGCTGAGGGCGAACGCGCTGAGCAGGTGCCCGCCCCGATAGATCAGCCCCAGCACCGCCCCGATGGGCACCAGCAGCAGGCACCCCACCCCGTAGGCCAGGCGCGCGTGCATTTCGGCCACGATCCGCGGATGCAGCTTCTTCCTGATCAGCCACCGCAGGGCGTTCGACTCGACCTGCACCGAGGGGAACGCCTCGGGGTGGTTGTAGAGGGTCTCCAGGTCGACCACGCGGCGCCGGGCGGCGATGTCGGGGGGCATTTCGAGTTGGCCGAGGCTGAGCTCCCGCTGACCGAAGGGCTCGACGTCCGCGAACTCGGTCAATTCCACCTCCAGGTCCCACAGCGTCACGCTGATCCACGCACGGCCGGTCGCCTCGGGCACCTGCGACCAGGTCCCGCTCTGCGGCCGTGCCACCTGCAGGTCGGCCAGGCGGCAGCGGTATCGGCGGAACGGGTCGCCGTCGGGCGTGAAGACCTCGATGCTCACCGGCCTGGCGCCGGCGCCCGCGTCGGGCGGCCCGCTGAGCACGAGGTGGTGGTCGGCATCGATCCACGCGTCCGCCGCGCGGAACAGGTAGCGATAGCGCCCGCTCTCGGTCACCTGGGTCAGTTCGTAGACCCGCCCGTCCCGCAGGGTGTCGGCCATCTCCTCGTAGAGCTTCCGCGCCAGCAGCAGCCGCTGGATGTGCTGCAATCTGCGGGCGACCACGCGGCTGTTCCTCGGATCGGCCTTGATCGCCCGCAGGTCGCTCCAGTCGTAGAACGCCTCATCCTCCTCGAACGGCTCGCCCACGGGGAAGGGCCCGAAGGAAAACTGGCTGGTCTCGTTGATCATGAACCCCTGGTGCTTGCCGGAGGTCGGGTGGAAGGCCAGCACCTGCACCTGGGTCTGCTCGTCGGCCTGGAGGAACTTCACCGCCGCGGTGCTGGCGGTGTAGAAGGCGGGGTTGTCCGAATCGACCTCGACGGCCACCACCCCGTGCAGCAGATCGGCGTCCGTATCGACGGCGTCGGCGTGCAGCATCCAGTCGCCGTACTTGACGAACCCGTCGGTCCGCAGCTTCTGGTAGAGCAGCCCCTGGAGGTTGGCCTTGACCGACTCCTCGCCCCGGCGCGCCATCGCGGGGGCGAGCTTGTTGCTCAGCAGGAGGGTCGACGCGCTGACCAGCACCCCGCCCAGCACCGCCGGGGCCAGCAGGCTGTAGCGGCTGACCCCCCCGGCGCGGCAGGCGGTCAACTCGTTGTCCATGGCGAACCGCCCGTAGGTGAACGTCGCGGCGAACACCGCCGCGATCGGCAGGGTCAGCGACCCCATCACCGGCAGCAGGTACACGAACAGCCGCAGCGCCTCGGTCGCCTGCAATCCCTGCTTGCGCAAGGGCTCGATCACGGCGAACGTCGTCATCACCAGCGTGAACGCGCCCGCCGCCAGCACGGCCGTCCGGATGAGGTCTCGGGCGAGATACTTGTACAACGTCGCTGTCAAGCCGCGGCTGTCCATGGCGCCTCGCTGGTCCCGATCGTGGGCGAACCCTCTCAGTATGATCGCCGCGGCGACCCTGTCAAGCGAACGGGCCGCGACCGCATTGTACATCGACCGCACCCGACGCGGCGCTTTTGCCGTTGTTTCGCCCGCTCTCATGGGTTAGGATGGTTTATCGCGCCGGGGGCGTCCCTCCCGGCCGAACACACCCAACCTTCGTGAGGGACCAGGCATGATGCGGGTGACGCGTTGGCTCAAACTTACTTGCCTGGCCGCGGCGCTTTCGGCGGTCGTCGCCCCGCCCGCGGCGCTGGCCGGGGATATCCTCATCGATCCGTGCAGTTACGACGACGCCGACCAGGCCCGGGCGGTCTGGACCGCCGTGGACGACACGCCGGCGGTGAAGGCGGTCGAGGCGCCGTCGGGCGGCCGGCGGATGCTGGGGCTGCCGTGCGACTTCGTCAGCCACCCGGCGATGAAGGTCGCCCGCTGGCAGCGGGCGTTGAAGGTCGACCTGACCGGCCGCCCGGGCGTCCGAGTGGACCTCTACTGCCGAGCGCCGGACGGCCTGGAACGGATCGAGCTGGCGCTGCTCGATGAACACGGCCGCCCCGTCGCCCGCGGGTCGGTGGCGCCGCGACCGGGGTGGAACACGCTGGCCGCCACGGCGCCGACGCCGATGGACCCGGCGACCGCCGAGCGCTGGGCCGCGATCGCGAGCCTCCAAGTGTCCGTCCACCCCGCCCGCCGGGTCAGCGTCGCGCCGGCGATCGCCGACCTGCGGGTCATCGGGCCCGACCCGCTGATCTCGCTGGTCCGCCTGGAAGGCCACGACTGCATCACCCCCCGCCACGGCGAGCGGCTCACCGGGGCGATCCGCACCGAGACGTTCCGCGTCAACACCCTGTTCGGCCCGGTCGACCTGCCGGCCGCGCGAGTCGTGGGCCTCGAGACCGTCACGGTCGGCGACAGTGGCGTCCGGGTGCTGCTGACCGACGGGCAGGTCGTCAGCGGCGCGCTGACCGACACGATGCTCCGCTTCGAGCTGACCGGCGGGGAGCTGATGCTCCTGCCGGTTGGGCGCCTCCGCCAGTGTGCGTTTGCGATCTCGCCGCACCGGCCCGCCTGGGCGGCGCCCCAGGGGCCGGTGGCGCGGATCGGCGGCGGACGACTGGCGGTGCGGCTGGCCGAGGACTGGCGATTCGCCCTCCAGACCCCGCACGGCACCATCGCCCTGCCGGCCGAGCTGCTGGCCCGCATCGAAGCGATGGAGTCCGGCCGATGGAAAGCGACGCTGCGCAGCGGCAGCGTCCTGATCGGCACGCCGGCCGAGCCGTCCATCGCCGCCACGTGGCTGGCCGGTCCGGAGGACGAACGGCCCATTACGGTGACGACGGCCCACGTGCGGCAACTCCGCTGGCCGGTGACGATCGAGCCGCCGACGGCCGCCGCCGAGGCACGGCTGGCCGACGACCAGGTGCTCTACGGGCAGATCGACCAGCCGACGGTGACCGTCAAGGGCGAGTTCGGCGCCGAGGCGGTCGACGTCGACGACATCGTCGCCGCCGACTTCAGCACCGTCCACCGGCCCATGGCGACGCTGACCCTCTACGGGGCGCGGACGAAACGCGCCGCCGTCCTCGACGAGACGGTCGCCTTCCGCCTGCTGCCCGACGGGCCGGCGCTCCCGCTGCGGGTCGACCGGCTCGTGTCGATCCACACCGCCGGCGCGCAGTCCCGCCGGCAGTTCACCGCCCGCATCGACCGGCTCGTGCGCGACCTCGACGCGCCCGACGAGGCCGACCGGCGGCAGGCCCACCGGGAGCTGCTCCGCATCGGCCCCGCCGCCGCCCCGCTGCTGCGGCAGCGCCTGGGCAATCCCAACGCGGTGATCCGACGCACGCTGCTGGAGATCCTCGCCGACCTCGGCTGAGCGCTGCGACGGCCCGTCAGGTCACCGGGTCGTAAACGAACAGGATGGTCGCCCCCTTTTGGGTCGAAACGGGGGCGACGTTCGCATGTCCCGGAAGAAGGCGATACGTTCCGGCCGCGTAAACGACGCCTTCGGATTCGTATTCGCCCTCAAGGAGAAAATGCTGAACCGCCGCCTGGTGGGCATGCGGGATGATCTGCCCCCCGGGTGGAATGCGAACGATCAGGGTTCTTGCGCTGCTGCCCCCCTCATCACGCAGGATCTTGACATCGCCTTTACCGGGGAACCCCGTCAGTTCCTGCCAGTCCACCTCCGCGGTGCGAATGGTCACGGCTTCCATGGCTCGCCTCCTCGATGTGTTGGAACGACTGTCCTGCCCGCGCACCTTGGGCCCGACGCCCGACAACCGGGTCGGCCGGTGTTCGCCCGGCTATTATTCGCGCATCCCCAGATACCGTTCCACAGCAATCGCCGCCATACAGCCCTGGCCGGAGGCGACGACGGCCTGGCGATAGTCCCGATCGCACACGTCCCCGCAGGCGAAGACGCCCTCGACCGATGTCTGCGTGGTGCCCGGCTGCACGACGATGAACCCGTGGTCATCGGTCTGGACCAGGTCCCGGAAGGCCTCCGTCTTGGGGTCATGGCCGATGGCCACGAAGATCCCGTCGCACGGCACCTCGCGGCGTTCATCGGACCCGCAATGCCGCAGGGTCACGCCGGTGACGACCGCGTTACCGACGATGTCGTCGACGACCCAGGGAATCATCCAGTCGATCTTCGGATGGCCTTTGGCCTTGGCCACCTCGATCGGCGACGCCCGCAGGTAGTCCCGCCGGTGGACGATCGTCACCTTCGAGGCGAACCGCGTGAGGAACAACGCATCCTGCATGGCCGTGTTGCCGCCGCCGACGACCAGCACTTCCTTGTCCCTGAAAAAGAACCCGTCGCACGTGGCGCACCCCGACACGCCCCGGCCGTAGTATTGCGGCTCGGCCGGCACCGGCAGGCGCCTGGCCTGCGCGCCGGTCGCGATGATCAATGCCCGGGCCTCCACCTGACCGCTGCTGGTCTGCAGAACCACCCCATCGTCCGCCTTGGTCGCGCGTTCGACGGCCTCGGCCTCGAAACGGGCCCCGAACCTGCCGGCCTGCTTGCGGAACCGCTCCATCAGCTCCATGCCCGACAGGCCCTCGGCGAACCCCGGATAGTTCTCCACCTCATGCGAAACCGTCAACTGCCCGCCGGGCGTGAGACCCTCGAACACCAGAGGGGCCAGGTCCGCGCGTGCGGCGTAAATCGCGGCTGTCAATCCGGCCGGGCCGGACCCGGCGATCACCACCTGTTCCATCGTGTCACGGTCCTTTCACGGTCCTGTCGGCGGAGGGGGATCAGTCCGGGATCTCGTCGGCGGCCAGATACTTCGCCAGCAGATCGTCGGGCGACAGCAGGACGTGGGTTTCCCCGTTCAGTTGGATCTCGGTGCCGCCGAATTCCTTGTAGATCACGCGGTCGCCGACGGCGACCTCCTCGGTCGCGTCTTCGGCGATCGCAATCACCTCGCCCTCGTGAAGTTTCCCCCGGGCGGTGTCGGGAAGATACACGCCGCCGGCCGTCCGGTCGGCGGCCTCCAACGGCTTCGCGAGGATCTGTCCGTTGATGGGTCTGACTTTCATTGCCATGGCATTCATGCTTCCATTTGGAGTCCAAGAAGTCGACTGAGTTGTGCCTGGTTGAACCCAACGACCAACCGGCCGTTCACATCGATCTGGGGGACGGCCATCTGTCCGCTGCGCCGAACGAGCCTCTCGGCCGCCCGCTGGTCGCGGCTGACGTCGACCTCCTGGAAGGTCACGCCGTGCCGGCGCAGGTAGGCCTTGGCGGTGCCGCACGCCGGGCAGCCGGGGCCCGTGTAGACGACCACACGCAGGCGCCGCTCGGCCGACGTCCCGCCGCGGGGCACGGGCGCCGCCCCGGCAAACGCCATCTCGTAAAACCTGGCGCTCTGGGCGCCTTCAATGACCTTCGCCACCTTGCCCTTCTCGAGCGACAACACCGTCGGAACGCGTTTGACGTTGAAACGCTTGTGGAGCCCCTTGACCTTCTCGACATCGACCACGTAGATCGGGATCGCCTCGTTGTGCCGATCCACTTCCCTCAGCTGCTCCAGCGCCCGCACCGCCGAGGCGGAGAATGCGCCGTAGAAAGCCAGCACGAGGAAGCTGCCGTGGCGCTGTTGGACGTCCTCCAGGTCCTGGGCATCCTTGATGAACTCGATCATCTCCCGGTCCTCTGTCCTTTTCCGCCGCGGGCGCACCGCCCAGGTTCTCTGTCAAATCACAACGTACGTCAACACTCCCTATTCAAGTTCCGTGCCACATGAGGGGCCCTCATACATCTTCCTATCAGCACGAAGGTTGTAAAAAGCAATCTCTCCGGGCTCACGTTCTAATCGTGCAAGATCACCCGTTATTGCCCCATTTTCGTTGCATCATGCCCGATTATGACTCGCCGGCCGGGGCGAAAGAATCTGCTTGGCGCCGGCGGGGCGCCACGCGATGCTGATCCACGGCCCGGCGGCGTCGCCGGGCGAGGTGATTCGCAGCAGCCGGGCCTGACCTGCTCGGGCCTTGTCTTGGAGACCGCACCATGTCCCACCCCATCGTCCTGCCGTCCCGTCCCTGGTGGATCGTCCTCCTCGCCGTCGCCGCGGCGGCGTCGTCCGCCCCGGCCGGCGCGCCGTTCGAGCCCCTCGACCCCGCGCGCCGGGCCGCCATCGTTCAAGCCGCGCCCGAGCCGGCGGATCTCGAAACGACGGCACGGCTGCGACTGGTCGACTACATCGACTGCGCCGATCCCGACGACCCCCACCCCCTGGCCGACGACGGGACGTCGCGCATCACCGCCTCGCCGCTGGGAGCCTACCGCGAGACCGCCGTCAACGACAACTGCTTCTTCGCCTACCGGTTCTTCGTCGACCATCCCACCCGACCGCACCTGGTCGTCGCCGAGTACCCCGACGACGACGAGCGGATCGCGACGCTTTTCTTCCACGAGGCGCCCATGCGGGGCCTGTACAACTCCGACTTCCACGTCGAGGGCGGCTACTACACCGGCGCCGAACTGCCCGTGACCGGCCGCCTGTGCACCTTCCAGGCGCACCTCTGGCCGATCACCGACGCCCCGGCGATCGTCTGCCACAATCAACGGCCGGGCAAGCGGGCGGCGCTGCGGCGGATCTGGGTCTACGAGATCACCGGCGACCTGCCCGCCGCCGACGTCCACGAGCCGGCCGGCGAGCCGACGCGGCGGATCGGGGCGTTCTTCGAGGACACCCGCATGCTGAAGTTCAACTTCGGCGGGTACGGCCCGACGGGCGCCAACCGGCTGATGAGCTTCCTCAAGCACACCGGGCAGAACCTCTTCGCCTACGACGCGGTGCTCTACAGCTACCCCAAGTGCAAGCTGCCGCCCTTCGGCGACCGGGGCAACGACGACACCGAGTCCATCCTCGCCGCCGCCGACCACCACGGGATCGACGTCATCGCCGTGTTCGACCCCACCGCCGGCTTTCAGGTCAACGGCGTCGCCACCGGCGACCTGACCGACCCGGCCGCCCGCAGGGGCTGGCTGGAGGCCCTGGAAGCCTTCATCGACACCTACGGCACGCACCGTTCGCTGAAGGGCATCAGCTTCGGCGGCCCGGCCGGGTGCAACCGGATGCGCTACCCGCACCTCGGCGAGTTCCAGCAGCAGATCCACGCCATGGTGCAGCGCAAGCGGCCCGACCTGACCGTCCACGTGTACTTCGGCTACCACTTTCTCCACCGGTTCATGTTCCACAACGAGGACTTCCGACCCGATACGATCGTCGCCGCGTGGGAACGCCAACCCGGGCGCACCTTCCGCGAGGTCCTCGCCGAGAAGGTCGCCGCCTACTACGATTCGATCCACCTGGACATGGCCGACTACCGCGATCGGCCGGGGATGAGGGTCCACCGCAGCTTCTATCCGAACGATCATCGCTGCTTCCGCTACTACCCCTTGCGCACGCCGCGCTATCCGATCTTCCTGGACTTCAACGAGGCCGCCGAGGTCGCCGCGCTGACCGAGGGCGCCGAGGGGGCGTGCCTGTTCGGCAACTACTTCGAGGTGACCACGGGGATGTTCGGCGGACCCGACGGCAACTTCTGGTGGGACCGCACGTGGATCGCCCCCCAGATCAACCCCGCCGAACCGTTTTTCCTCGCACCTTACACGAATGCGTTGGCGCAGTCCGATGTCGTCGAGATCCTCAACGCCAGTTGGGTCGAGCCCACCGTCGGCGGCCCGCACCGAGTGCGGCAGTTCGCGCGGGCCTACCGCACGCTGCCGGCCAGGCCGTTCCAGACGGTCGCGTCGGCCGGTTTCGTCGTCGTCCGCCAGCTCCGCGACGCCGACGGGACGTATGTCTACGTCCTGAACAACCATCACACCGCCGCCGAGGTGACGTTGACCTTCGACGCCGCGGCCGGCGCGACGGACCTGGTGAGCCGCGAGACGACGGATGCCTCGTCGATCACGCTGGCGCCCTACGCCCTTCGGACCTTCCGCCTGGACGGACCCGGCGGCGTGGCGCAGGTGGAAACCACCCGGCGCACGTTCGAGCCCGGCCAGCTGCGACAGGATGTCGCCCATCTCGGCGCGTTGATCGCCCGCGCCGGCGCCGAGGGCCTGGAGGTCCCCGCGGCCTACGTCAACACGCACGCCGAGGTGCAGCGCCTGCTCGACGCCGGGCAGGACCAGCGGGCCGCCGCCGTGCTGGGGGCGATGCCCGCCCATGAACTGCAACTGCGGCTGGACCTGGCGGGCGAGCGGCCCACCGTCGTCGTCGGCGCGCCCCCGGCCGGTTTCGCCCTCGACGGCGACCTCGGCGAATGGACCGCCGCGCCGCCGGCGATGAAGATCAATACCCGTGAGCACATCGTCGTCGACCGCTGGGTGTTCAACCGCTGGGAGGGCCCGGCCGACCTCAGCGCGTCGGTCGGCCTCGCCCGCGACGGCGACCGGCTGATCATCGCCTTCGTCGTCCACGACGAGAGCCTCCGCGACGGGGACGGGATCAGCTTCGAGTTCGACGTCGACGACTACGACGACCCCGCCGGCGGGGAGTTCGACAAGGTCGTCGCCGTCCAGGCCCCGCGCGAAGGCACCCAACGGCGCGAGGACCTCGCCGTGGTCCGCACCGCCGACGGCTACGCCGGCGAACTCATCGTCGACCTGGCCGACCTCGACCTGCCCGACGGCCGTCCGCTGGGCTTCCACGTCAACCTCGCCGACATGGACATGGACGCCGACGAGTTCGCCCGCCTCACCAAGAGCCACCATGGGTGGCGCCGCGAGAGCCGCCTGGAATGGCCCCCCAACAACCACGCCTACATCGGCACCCGCGACAGCCGCAGTTGCGGCCTGCTGGTGGTGGAGTAGGCCATCCGTGTCCGAGTTTCGGCACACAGAATCATCCTGGGTTGCTTTGTGTCCCGACACCGGCGGGCGGGGCCAGGCCGTTGCATGGGGACAACACGTACGGCCCTGCTGAAGCGTGCGCTATCCCCAGGGCCCGATCGAACGGCTACCGGAACAACCCGGGACAAGCTTCTCTACGACGGCGCCTCAACGGGGGCGGCGGCGGAGCAGTGCCAACCCGCCCATCGCCAACAGACCCACCGTTGCCGGTTCAGGCACGCCGTAAACCGCGTAGCGGGGCCAGGTGCTCGATGAGAACCCCCATCCGCCGGACGCATTCCAGGTGAGGTACTTCGGGCTTCCGACAGGCGCGTTGTTCAACTGGGCGGAATTGTCAAAGCCCGCCAGCGATCCGTGGAGGCCCGCGCCGAAGACGACAGCGTACCAGCCGGGCGACAGCCACACCGGGTCGATGCTGATGACGTGATCGGACGACGGGTTGGTGGGATCGAAGGACACCGTGCGCAGCACGTCGGGCGTGGAAAGGTTGGCCGAATCCGGCACGTCTCTCTCTCCCGTCAGTGCCACCAGCGCGCCGAAAAGGCTGTCGTAGCCGTCGCCTGCGTAATACGTCGCGAAGTGTCCGCCGATGGCGTCCACCCGCAGGGTCGTATCGATCTCAAAACGCACACCGCCAAACTGGGTGTGCGACAGGAGCATGTGCCCCCAATACGGCTGGCCGGGCGCGCCCATCGTGGCCGACTCGTAGATGACGTCCGCGGTCGCCATGTGGCCACCGGCACCCATCGCAATACCGCACACGATGCCGAGAATGATCGATCGCATGATGTCCATCCTCCTTCAGCCGCTACGGCGAGCCGATGTCCGTCCTCCCACCCCCGGCAGGGCGAGCGGTGCCGGTTCGCCCATGACCGCGCGCAGGCGCAATGCCGCCTATCACCCTCACCATACCCCGCCCGGCGATTTTCGTCAAGCAGCATCCGGGCCCGCCGAGCCGCGAAATGCGTGTGCCGTCCCCGGGGACATGCCCGGAACGCGGCGAGCGCCGAAGAGGCACCCCTCCATGGCGTTGACCGGATTTCGGAGTTCTGGCCCGATTTCGGGACACCTGCTCAACCTCGCGTTGTCCATGTGTCCCGAACCTCTCGAACCTCCGACACGCCGGCGCCCCGTCGATTGCCGATCGTTTTGACCGGATGACGCGGACAGACCCCGTGCGGCGGATGTGGGGGATTGACTTTGAAGGAGGATCTTCTACCATAGCGTGTTTGTAGGAATTCACCGTTGGAGAGCGTCACGTGAGCGTTGGCGAATCCCAGCTCGACCGGCGGCTGCGCGTTTTCGCCCAAGCCTGCCGGGACCACGGGTTAAAGGTCACCCATCAGCGGATGGCGGTTTTCCGGGCGCTTGCCGCCAGCACGGCCCACCCGGACGCGGAGACGGTCTACCGGGACGTGCGCCGCCATGTGCCGTCGATCTCGCGCGATACCGTCTACCGCACGCTGGCGACCCTGGAAAGGCACGGCCTGGCCCAGCGGGTCGATGCGCTGACCGGGTCGATCCGGTTCGACGCCGACACCACCGCCCATCACCACTTCATCTGCACCGTCTGCGGCGCGATCATCGACTTCCACAGCCCGGCGCTGGACGCGCTGCCGATCCCCGACGCGGTCGCCGCGATCGGCACGGTTCACTCCGCCCAGGTGCAGGTCCGCGGCGTCTGCGCCGCCTGTGCCGCCCGCCAGCCCTGAGCCCCCCACCCACGGGAAAAGCGGGTTTTTTCTTGCCGGGTGAATAGGAATCATTACGATCTCGGATTCGGTAGCACCTTCTACGTCATCGACCGGCTTGGCCGGTCGACGGCGCCGACCCAACCGATCGTTGAACAAGAGGGTGACAGTGCATTGAGCTGCGTACGATGACAGTAGTTGCGAACACACCTCCACTGGAAAGGACCATGGATATGAGCAACGATGAGACGAGGATGCCGCTTCTCGGTGACACGTTCCCCGAGTTGAAGGTCGTCACCACCCGCGGCCAGAAGCAGCTGCCGGGCGATTACAAAGGACAATGGTTCATTCTGTTCAGCCACCCGGCCGATTTCACGCCGGTCTGCACCACCGAGTTCGTGGCGTTTCAGAAACGCTACGACAAGTTCAAGGCCCTCGGCTGCGAGTTGATCGGGATGAGCGTCGACCAGGTCTTCTCCCACATCAAGTGGGAAGAATGGATCCAGGACAACTGCGGCCTGGAGATCGAGTTCCCGATCATCGCCGACAACGGGAGGGTCGCCGCCACCCTCGGCATCATTCACCCCGGCAAGGGCAGCAACACCGTCCGCGCGGTGTTCGTGGTCGATCCGGAAAGCACCATTCGCATGATCCTCTATTACCCGCAGGAACTCGGCCGCAACATGGACGAGATCCTCCGTGCGGTCAAGGCCCTGCAGGTGGCCGACAAGCACGGCGTGGCCATGCCCGCCCAGTGGCCCGACAGCGAAGTCGTGGGCAAGGATCACGTCATTCTCCCGCCGCCCACAGACGTGGACGCCGCCCGCCGGCGCCTCAGCGACGCCGAGGCCGGCAAGGTGGAGTGCCTCGACTGGTGGCTCTGCCACAAAGAGATGAAGGGTCTGTGACCGGCCACGGCCCCGGCGGTGAATAATGTGCCAGGGGGCGCTTCATCGTGGAGCGCCCCCTCGGCGCGCGGGACCCCGATGCGGAGAGGAGTTCGAGGATGTTCTTTCAACAGTTCAAGGTCGAGGGGCTGGGCTGCTACTCGTACCTCATCGGCTGCCCGAGGAAGGGCGTGGCGTGCGTCGTCGACCCCGAGCGGCATGTCGAGCGGTATCTGGACGTTGCCCAGGAGCACGGCATGCGGATCACGGATGTTTTCGACACGCACCTGCATGCCGACCACGTGACCGGCAGCCGCGAACTGGCCGCCCGGATCGGTGCGACCGGTCACATCCATGCCGCCGCCGACGCGGCGTATCCCCACGAGCCACTCAGCGAGGGCCAACGGTTCCGGTTCGGCACGGCCGAGCTCGAAGTCATCGAGACGCCCGGCCACACGCCCAACTCCGTGTCGCTGGCCGTCACCGACCATGCCCGGTCCGCGGATGTCCAGGCGCTGCTCACCGGGGACCTGCTGTTCGTCGGCGACATCGGCCGTCCCGACCTGGCCGGGCCGGACCTGCTCCAGCAGCAGGTGCGCAATCTCTACGCCAGCCTCTACGACAAGCTCGCGCGCTATCCCGACTGGACGGAGGTCTATCCCGCCCACGGGGAAGGGTCGCTCTGCGGGCGGGGTATCAGCCCCAAGCCGATGACCACCCTGGGCTTCGAGCGCCGAAACAACCCGCTGCTCAACGGCATGCCGTTCGAGCAGTTCGCCAAGGTGATGACCGAGGACTTCCAGATCCGACCGGACAACTTCGCGGTGATGGTCGAAACCAACCGACGGGGTCCGGCGCTGCTCAGCGAGGCGCCCGCGTTCACCCGCCTGGCCGTGCCGGAGGTCGAGCACGCGATCCGCCGCGGCGCGAAGCTGGTGGATGTCCGCGACCAGGTCGCCTTCGGGGCGGCGTTCCTGCCCGGCGCGATCAACGTCGGGATGCGGCCGGACTCGGTCAACTGGCTCGGGATGGTCATCGACGCGGCGTGCGAGATCGTCATCGTCGCCGACCGCGAAGCGGACGCCCATCAAGCGGCGTTCCGGTTTCGCCGCGCGGGGTACGATCGGCTGATCGGCTACCTGGCCGACGGGGTCTCCGGCTGGGCCGTGCAGGGCCGGCCGCTCGACCACTTGCCGCAACTGACCGCAACGAGCCTCAAGCACGTGCTCGCCAAGTACCCCGACCACGTCGTGCTGGATGTCCGGACCGACGGGGAGTGGCAGGGCGGCCACATCGACGGCGCCGTGCATCAGCCGATCGACGATCTCATCGGGAACAACACGGATCTGCCGGCCGACCGGCACATCACCGCCGTATGCGGCTCAGGCTATCGATCGAACATCGCCGGCAGTTTCCTCAAGTCCCTCGGCTACGAGCACGTCTTCAGCCTCATCGGCGGCATGCCCGCCTGGAACGCCGCGAGCCGTTGATCCGTCTTAAGGCGTCGTGCCAAAGTGGAGCTTGAGGATGCTGAAATCATCCAGATCCACGTCGCCGTCGCCGTCGAAATCGCCCTCGGCGCTGCCGGCCGTCACGCCGGTACGTCCGAAGTGGACCTTGAGGATGCTGAAGTCGTCGAGGTCCACATCGCCGTCGCCGTCGGCGTCGCCGGCCTGATTGCGCGGGCCGGTGACCAGCGTGAGCGTGGGGCCCGGCGCGCCGTCGGCGCTGGTGACGGTGTAGTAGACGAAGTCGCCTGCATCCATGATGTCCGGGCTGAGGCGGAGAAAGATGAAGTCGCCGTCCCCGGCCCCGGCGGCGACCTGGTCGTTCACGTAGGCGGCGAGGGTCGCCTCGGCGGTCGACGACCGCAGGCCGACCGGCGTGGCCGGGGTCAACAGGTCGTCCTGCAGCGCGACGGCGTCGTCGTCCCCGCCAAAGGGCCCTTCATAGAAATCGTCGACCAGCACGTTCTGCAACGCCCGATACGGCAGGCCGTACAGGTCCACATTGAAGTCGACGCCGGGCCTGATCTGGATCAGGTTGATCTCCAGGGTGGCCGAAACCACAACCTCCTCGGGATCGAGGGCGGGAAGCCGGAAGGGGATGACGGCGGCGCCGTCGGCGCCGGCACGGCCGCCGCCGATTCTGAAGTCGGTGGAACCGGCGGGCTTGAAACTGCCGTCGTCGCGGACGACGCAGTCGGCGGTCTGCGCGTAGATCGCGTAGGTGTTCGCCAGCGACGGCGCTTCCACGGTGATCACGACCGTGTCGATGTCGGTGGCGCCGGCGTCGTCGGTCACCGTCAGGACGACGGGGTGAACGCCCACCTCCAGCGCCACCGTGGCGACGGCGGTCGCGGCGAGCAGGTCGGCGTTCTCCTGCCAGGCGTAGCTGACGATCGAGCCGTCCGGGTCGAAGGAGGCGGTCCCGTCCAGCGTGATCGCTTCGGCGCCGTCCTCATCGGCGTCGGGCACCGTCTGGTCGGCCCCGGCATCGGCGAGGGGATACTGATTGCCGACGGCGGGCTTGACAAGGACCACCAGGCTGTCGGTGTCGGTGGCGCCGTCGTCGTCGGTGACCGCCAGGTCGACCGAATGGCTGCCGACATCGAACGGCAGCGTCGGGCGGACCCCGGTGCCGAGCTCCAGGAGGTTCTCGCTCCACACGTAGCTGCCGATCGTGCCGTCGACATCATGTGACCCCGAGCCGTCCAGGGTAAGGCTTTCCGCCCCGTCGCCGTCATCGTCGGTCACGGCCTGGTCGCGGCCGGCGTCGGCGACCGGCGGCAGGTTGACCAGGGGATTCTCGGGGATCGGCTCGCCCGTATGGAAGATGTTGCCTTCGAAGTACGGCGCGCCGTCGAAGGCGATGTGGCCGTGGATGCTGGAGCCGGCCTCGAAGACGTTGTTGCGGAAGGTGACGTGGGTGGGCGGGCCGAAGCCGTCATCGTTGTCGCGACACTGGACGGTGAACCCGCCGCCGGACAGGAAGTTGCCTTCGATCAGGACGTTGTCGATCGCTCCGAGATTGGTGGACATCTGGAGGGCGGCGTTGGTCTGCTGGTAGGGTCCCAGGATGGTGTTGTGGCGGACGATCCATCCGCTGCTGCTGCCCGAGTCCTGCATGCAATCGTTGTGCGTGCCCTCCTCCTTGAACTGGTCGTGGATGTAGCAGTCCTCGACGAGCACGCCCGTATTGAGTTTGAGCCCGTCGTGGTCGCCCGACAGGTCGCATCGCCGGAGGGTGTAATGGGCGCCGGTCACGTTGGCCGCCCCGCCGGTGCCGACCAGCAGGCAGTCCTCGATGACCGTGCCGGTGTACCCGCCTTCGATGCGGACGCCGTAGTTGCTCGACGAGGTGATGCGACAGCGCCGGATCGTGACGTTGTCGGCGAAGATGTACAGTTGGCCGGCGACGTCCTCCCGGTCGATCACGGCGCCGTCGACGGTGATCCGGCGTCCCTCGGTCGCCGTCAGGTCCTCGACGGTGAGCCCCGCCCCGGCGATGCCGGTGGTGGCCGCCGCGGGGAACCCCTCGGGGATGGCGACCTGGGCGCCGCAGACCGAGCAGGCGGTCAGCAGGCAGATCATGATTGTGGGCGACAGCGTGGCGCGCATCACTGGATGACTCCTCTTGCAGGTGAGAAGGACGGAGGCGCCGGCGCGGCAAGCGCCGGCGCTCCGGCGTCGTGGCCGACCAGGAGCTCAGCGGCGGCGTAACACCGTCACCGCGCCCAGCCCCAGCAGCATCAGCGTCGCGGGCTCGGGAACCACGTCGAGGCGGAGGCTGTCGATCGCCCCGGTCTGCCCCCCGTCGCGGGAGAAGCCGAGATAGGCGATGCTGCCGTAGTCGCCTGCCGCGGCGAGGGCCGCCGGCCGGGTGAAGCTGTTGCCGCCCGTGTCGGTCGCGGTCCAGGCCATCGTCCAGTTCGCCGAGCCGGCGTCGGTGGCGTCCAGCGTGATCATCACGGTGACAGGGCCGGGTTCTGTCAGCTCGTCGTGGGCGACACCCCCGGCAGTGCGTTCACCGGTGAAGGTGTTGGCGGCGAGCGTGTTGCGGCGGATGAACGTCCCGTAACCGGCGGCGCCGGCCTGGACGAAACGCTGAGAGGCATTGTTGCCCGAGGCGAACCCCGCGCTGATCCATTCGCCGCTGGTGCCGGCCTCCACCTGGTAGGTCACCGTCAGGGTGTAAATCTGCCCCACCTGAGGCGTGAACGGAAGCCACGCCGAGCAGTCGTCGCCCCCGCCGGTGGTGACCCCGCCGTCGGCGGCAAAGGCAGCATTGGCGTTCCAGGTTTCCGCGCCCGGCGCGATATCGGGGGCGGTCCCGTGCAGGGCCGACGCGGGATCGCCGTCAAAGGCGTCTTCGAACACGATCGCCGCCGGGGCGGCAGCGGCCCAGGCCAACAGCAGCAGCGACAAGACCGACAGCATCAGGGGGGCTTTCTGCAAGTTGCGTTTCACGATTCGATCCTCCTCCAGCGGCAGCAACCATGACGGATATGGAAAGGCTCCCGGGCCGCGAGTCCGGCTCACGGCCCTCATTGGACGGCCACCAGTGTACCACAGACCCCTGTATTGACAACGCAGCACGCGCATGATAGATTGCATTATGCGCAAATCGAGGATGAACGCCCGTTTTCTCCGCATCGGTCTGTTCGTGCACCCCTGGCACGAGTACGGGCGGAACATTCTGCGGGGCATCACGCGCTTTGCGCAGGACCGTGACGATTGGAAATTGATCTCCGATTGGCCTGGCGGGCGGATTGCGCCCGCGTCGGCCGCCCTGGACGCGCTGATTCTACGTCCGGACCGGTTCTCCCAGGTGACGGCCGAGACGGGCGCCGAGCTGCCGCGGGTCCTCATCGGCAACGACCGCGACTGCGGCTGGGCGGATCTCTGCTGGGACAATCCCGCCCTGGGCCGTCTGGGGGCCGAACACCTGCTCGACCAGGGACATCGTACGCTGGCGGTCGTGGCGGATCCGGCACGGGCGTATCAGCGGGAGCGTCGGGACGGCTTCGAAGCCGCCGTGGCCCGGGTCGGCCTGGCGGCCCAACGGATCGAGGCCGTCGAGGACGCGGCCCTGCGCCGCGCGCTGGGGGCGTTGGCGGCGCCGGCGGGCGTGCTCGCGGTCAGCGACGTCCTGGCCCGGAGCGTGCTTTTCGCTGCCGAGGCCATCGGCCGGTGGGTGCCGGAGGATGTGGCGGTGATGGGCATCGGCAACGACGAGGTGTTCTGCGAGACCACCGGCGTGCCCCTCAGCAGCGTCGCGTTGCCCGGCGAGGATCTGGGCTATCAGGCGGCGGTCCTGCTGGCACGCCGTCTGGCCGGCGAGGCCCTGCCCGCCGAGCCGGTGCCGATCCCGGGCCGCTACGTCGCCGTCCGGCGCAGCACGGACCTGATCGCCATCGATGACCCGATGGTCATGCGGGCGTTGCGGATGATCCGCGACGACCGCCTGGAGGAGCTCACCGTGGCGGAGGTGCACCGGGCGATTCCCCTCTCCCGCCGGGCGTTGGAACTGCGGTTCCGCAAGGTTGTCGGGCGGCCCATGCGCGCGGAACTCGAACGGGTCCGGATCGAACGGGCCAGACGCCTGCTGCGCGAGACCGATCTGTCCGTCGGCCGCGTCGCCCGGGCGGCCCGCTTCGCCGGCGCCGGGCAGATGTGGCGCGCCTTCAAGCGCGTCGACGGGCTGTCGCCCCAGGCCTATCGCCGCACACGGGGACGGCCCTGACGACGCCGGTTCAGGGGCGATCCCTTCGAGGGCCCCGACCGTGTCGGCCGGCGCCGTCCCCCCCACAACCCTTGCGTGGGCGCCGTTGACGATCACGTCGACTTCTCCGACCGCCGTGTCCCTGGAAAACAGAGAGTCCGGAGTATGGACTTGCCGGATCCGGATGCAGGCGTATAATGGGGGCGATAGTCATTTTCGGCCTCTGTCTCGTCGCCGCTTCCTCTGGCGAGGCTGTCGGAGGTTCCTGCAACAGTGGGGTCCTGAGAAGGAGCGCGAACGTGGTGAAACGAATCCCTTCTTTGCGCGGGTCGGCCTGTGCGGCGGCGCTGTGGATGGTCCTGGCGTCGGGGGCCTCGGCGACCACGATCGAGACGGTGTACGTGGGCCATCCGGGCAATCCGGGGGAACTGGCCGGCGAGAGCGCCGGCGGGCACGGGCACGACCGGATCTGCGGGAGCGTGGACCACCCGTATCGCATCGGCACCTACGAGGTCACCGCCGGGCAGTACTGCGATTTCCTCAACGCGGTGGCCGGCGTCGACACCTACGGCCTGTACAGCACCTCCATGTGGACAAGTCCGTACGGCTGCAAGATCGAACGCCATGCCGGCAGCGGCATCGTCGGCGATCCGTATCGCTATCGGATCAGCGCGGCCTGGGCGAACCGCCCGGTGAACTACGTCACCTGGGGCGACGCGACCCGGTTCGCCAACTGGCTGCACAACGACCAGCCGACCGGAGCGCAAGGTCCGACCACCACCGAGGACGGGGCCTACGCGCTGCACGGCGCGACCAGCGCGGCCGACCTGCTCGCCGTCAGCCGCGAGGCCGATTGGAAGTGGGCGATCCCCACCGAGGATGAGTGGTACAAGGCGGCATATCACAAGAATGACGGCCGGACCGCCCATTACTTCGACTACCCCACCAGCAGCGACACCGCGCCCGGCTTCAGCCTGATCGATCCGGACGCCGGCAACAACGCCAGCTTCTGCGGGGTGCCCGCCAGCCCGTACTACCGCACCGAGGTCGGGGAACACGAGAACTCCGCCAGCCCCTATGGAACGTTCGACCAGGGCGGGAACATCTACGAATGGGTCGAGACGTTCGTGCGGTACGGCAACGACTACCGCGGCATGCGGGGCGGTTCGTACGACAGCCCCGAATACAATCTGCGCGCATCGCACCGAAACGATTTCGTGCCTTCCTTCCAGGTCGCCTACCTCGGCTTCCGGGTCGTCCAGGTTCCTGAACCGGCCACGGTGATGCTCCTGGCCTGCGGGGCCGCCTGGACGCTCGGCAGACGCCCCGGCCGCCGCGTGCCAACCTGACGGCTTGCCCCGATGTGTTCCGGCATCGCGGGCAGAAACACCGCTTGCTGACGGAGCGTACTGGAGGCAACCGCCATGCGGGGAGGTGGTAGCGCCCCGAACCGACCTGGAGCCGTCGCGGCACGGCCGCCCAGGTCGTCGAGGCTGGCGTACGCCCCGGACTCAAGCTGCTCTTGTCAACGTGTCCTGGTCGCGGGCCAGGTGCCTCGCCCGCCGCCGGGCCCGCTCCGACAGTCCGCCCTCGGCCAGGGCCTGTCAGCGGGGGGTTGGCCTCCGGTGTGCAGGGCGTTGGGTTGTGCACCAACTACATCTGCAGTGAGGGGCGGAGGTGTCCCAGATATCGGACGCACCGTCTATCGAGAAGATGAGGGGCGCTCGCCATCCATGGGACCCGATGATGTTGTGCCCGAACGTGATTAACACCTGAGCTGCCAGAATGTAGGACATCCTGTTGCGGCACCCCCATAACTCATGTAGCATAGGTTCATGTACGGATTGGGGATGAAGTCTCCAGGTAACGTTCGGGCATTTTGGCGGCGATGTCTCGACTGCCAGATGTGTTTCAGGCAGACAGTCGCCGCCGCCGGAGAGGGCCGACCATGTTTGTCAGGCGCGTCTACATCGATGGGTTCAAGAGTCTCATCGACTTCACCTTGGATCTGGACGGGAAGCTCAACATAATCGTTGGGGACAACGAGACGGGGAAATCGTCGGTCCTGGAGGCAATTCACCTTGTCCTCACCCGGAAGTATGATGGCCGAAGCATCGATTATGCCCTTGATCCCTACCTGTTCAACACCGACAGAGTGGCAGATTACTTCGCGGCAATCCGTGCTGGCGGCTACCAGAGTCCTCCGGAGATCCTCATTGAAGCTTATCTGGCTGGCGACTGTGACGACCCGGGGCTAGCACGCCTATCAGGTACTCACAACCATGACCGTGTTGATGCGCCTGGTCTCACCCTAGTGATTGAACCGAACAGTGAGTACACAGACGAATTGAGGGCTTACGCTGACGACCAGGGCAATCCAGAGGTGCTGCCAACCGAGTACTTCCACTCTCACTGGCGTTCTTTCAAGGGAGACACGCTGACAGCCCGCAATTCTCCTTTGGGGGCGAAGCTGATCGACACGAGTATCGGCCGCGCGCACCGCGGCCCTAACCGGTACGTGACCCAACTCGTGAACGATGATCTACCGGAGGACCAGCGGCTCATGTTGTCTCTCGCCTATAGGAAGCTCCGGCACGAATTTGGAAAAGGCCAGGGGATTCAGTCCATCAATGACCTCCTCAAAAAGCGCCAGCCAGACATCCATGGGCGAGAGCTCACTGTACAGATGGACCTGTCTTCGCGTGCCTCATGGGAGAACGCGATTACGCCGCATCTTGGGGATCTACCGTTCGATTGCATTGGGAGGGGCCAGCAGTGCCAAGTGCAGATGCATGTGGCGATTGCCGGTGCCGCCAAGGCAAGGGTGCTCCTCGTCGAAGAGCCGGAGAACCACCTATCACACTCGAACATGGCAAGGCTGATGTCGGAGGTCGCTGAGAAGTGCGACACGGGGCACCAGATTGTGATCTCCACACACAGTGCCTTTGTGCTGAACAAGCTTGGGATCGACAAGCTTCGGCTGATCTCGCGAGCGGGTAAAGTGCTGGCTTTAGAAGGACTGGACCAGGCGACATCTGACTACTTTATGAAGCTTCCCGGTTACGACACCCTCCGATTGCTACTTGCCAACCGATGCATCCTCGTGGAAGGCCCATCAGATGAGCTGATCGTACAGAAGGCCTACAAAGAGAAGCACGGTACTGCTGCGCTGCAACAGGGAGTCGACATCATCTCTGTGGGAACTGCTTTCAAGAGATTCCTTGAGATTGCCCATCTCCTTCGCTTGCAGGTATGCGTCCTTGTAGACAATGATGGCAACGTGAGTAGATTGACGGAACGATTTGCTGAGTACCTCAATGGTGAGTGCGAGACAATTCAGATCTGCTACGACGCTGATGAAGAATGCAGGACGCTAGAACCTCAATTGGTGAAGGCGAACGGCCTGGACACGGTGAACCGGATTCTCGGCAAGACGTTCTCCACTGAGCCCGAACTCCTGGACTACATGCAGAACAACAAGACAGAGTGCGCTCTTGCGTTTCTTCTGACGGATGTTCCAGTGAGCATTCCGGAGTACATCCAGCGTGGCATATAGGAACAGAGCGATCATTGCGTGTGCCGGTTCAGGCAAGACCACACGGCTTGTGCTCGACGCGATCGAGAACCGGGACCGTCGCATCGCATTCATTACCTATACCATCCAGAACACGAGGACTATTGTCAGACGATTTGGCGAACGCTATGGCGGCGTCCCGAAACACGTCAACGTCATGACATGGTTTGCGTTTCTCCTTCGAGAGTGCGCCAGACCGTACCAACATGCAGTGTACTCGAAGAGTCGCATCGAGTCGATCTGCTACGTGACAGGACAATCTACACAGAGGATCCCTGAGGCACGGACAGGGCCTTATTTCTTTGCGGGTGACGATCTGATCTACAGCGACAAGGTGTCGCAATTCGCCATCCGATGCGAACAGGCTTCTGGACAACTGGTCACACGCCGACTGCAGAAGGTCTACACAGACATCTTCATAGATGAGTGTCAGGACCTAGCTGGGTGGGACTGGGAGTGGGTCGAGTCGCTACTCAAATCGGGCATTCGTGTCACCCTTGTGGGAGATCCCCGGCAGGGCATTCTGAACACAAACATGGCTGCAAAGAACAAGCAGTTGCGTCGGTCTGGGGTAACGTCACTGCTCGAAGGGTGGGAAAAGAGTAGTCTCTGCCAGGTAGAGCAATGGAGTGTAACGCGACGATGCAATTCGGCGATTTGCAGGTTTGTGAACCTCCTGTGGCCAGATATGGAGGAGATGACGCCTTTGGCTGACAGCGTGACGGGTCATGATGGAGTGTTCCTGGTTGGCGCAAAGGACGTGGAGCAGTACATCGGCAAGTACAGGCCACAGGTACTGAGGCGACAAAGACCCAGGCGGCCAACGGGATATGAAGACAATGGACTGAATTTCGGAGTAGCGAAGGGGTTGGAGTGGGACCGGGTACTCATCGTTCCCAGCGGTCCAATAAAGAAGTACTTGGAGACAGGTGACTTGACGCACTTGAAGGAGAAGGAGAGGCTGCACGTTGCCGTTACGCGCGCCTTCCATAGCGTTGCCTTCGTTTTCGATGGAGTATCACCGATCGTGCCAAATCGATGGTGCGCGTCGTAGGGACTGTGGGCGCGACACTCATGCACTCAACCAATGCAGGTAAGTACTTGCGAGAGATGGTGCCATGACTCGAGAGGTTGTGCTATGAGCAAGAAGAAGCCACCGAGCAAGAGGCGATCCAGGCGTAAACCAAAGCCAAAGAAGCTTGTGCCGTTCCCTCGCGCTCCTCACGCTCCCTTCATCGTTGAGTTCGAGAAGCTTCCCGCAGGCTATGCAATCTCGGGCAGGCGGTCGCCGTTGAAATCCGCCGTCACGAAATCGAGTATTCGTCCTCCAACGTCCACCTTCAACTGCGGGAACAAAGGCGCATCGCCGCTCAGCATCACACGCCGCTCGAGCGGCTCATGACACATGAGGACGTCGCGACGGCGGATGGTTCTACCGGGCAACAGATGTTCCTCCAGGTGATCTGGCGCATCACAAGCCGGCAACTATGCGGCCCCGCCCGACAAAGCTCTATGCCCCAAGCGGCGTCACTCTTCCGATATGCCAACTCCCAGTCTGGTCCAGCTATTCTACCCGCTTCTGAGACATGCGCCTACCGTATAGCCGAATCATCACAACCAATGGGGCAGTGGAACAGAAAGTCCCCAAGCCGCCGCGGTAGCCCCTCCAGTCTCAGCACAATCTGCATTTACTGGCCCTTCACCGATACCGCCTTCAGTTTCGATTCGCCGGGCGTGACGTAGAACAGCTTGCCGCCCCGTACAATGGCGGCCGTCGCGGCAGCAGCCAGTGTGGTGGCGTCTCCTCTTGGGCCGACGAGCCTAATTGCAGCGTGCCCGACGCCGTCAGTGGGGAAAGCAGCAACAACCTCACCATGATCGGTCACAGCCACGGGATCGCCTTCCGCTAAGTCCCACTGAACGTCCCCATCAGCAGTGATCACGCGCATTCCCAGATTCTTCGGTGGCCGTCGGTCGCCGAACCACTGCTGACGACCGAACACAAGATACTTGCCGTTTGGGCTGATCTCCGGCGGCTGACTAAGTTCAAGCGACTTGACTAGCTTCGCCACCACCTTGCTGGGGGGATGCACAATGCAAATAGGAACCGAGTCCAGGCGTTCCGCCGCCAGCCGTTCACCTAGCGCGTCGGGGTCACATGCTGCCACAAGATAAGCGCCATCCGGTGCTGCCGCGACGACCAGGCCGTGCACCTCTATCGCTTCCACGTCTTCGCGAGAAGGTTGGTATGCCCCAATCGGCCCCAAACGCCCATTGGCGTCGCTACTGCTAATGTAGGCCACGTCACCCGACCAGACTGCCATGCAGACATCTCCCTGCGCAAGCTTTCTCACGGCGCCATTTGATGTTGCCAACACATAAATCACCGTTTCGTTATGAGCCATTCCCTGATCCCCCGTCAACAGGATATGCTTCCCGTCCTGGGATGGCACCGCCCTGCTCCACGAAGCCGCCTGACATTCGAGCTTCTTGTTCATCATCGCACTCAGATCGGTTATCTTCCCCGTTTCCGTGTCGAGCATCCAGCATGTAAATGCCGGAATTCCAGTGGAGGCCCCTCCTCGGGGATATCGAATGGTCGTGAAACAGAGGATAAGGCCGTCGGCACTGCCGGCCAGTTCGATGACCCGGTCACGCGGTTGCGCTGGCAACGACCAGGTGAACTCAGTGGATGAACGCGAATTCCCGTCACGCTCGTTTTCGTTCGCTCCAGCAGATCCCGACGAAGCCAATATGAGGGCAACAACGAGGATACTCATTCTCATGAGGCTTTTCATGCCGACTCCCTTCTGTGTATCAACGATCTGACATGCTCCTTGGCTGAACCCTGTTCTGAAATCGTCGCAGAACAAAACAAGGACACTATGAACTCCAAACTCGGCCCCACCATCCTATCGCAACATATGCCACACCACTAGCAACGCGACAGCAACGACCAGCCCGATTTTTGGAGCCGTCGAAGACGTCTCTCGTATAAGCAATGACTTGAGCATACCCGCCAGAGCCAACCCGAGCGGTGCAAAGGCTAGGACACCCCACAGCACCGGACCGACCTCACTTGGGGGCAAGACGGCGTAGGCCGTCACGAGGGAGGCCAAGCCCGTGACAACTGACAGCACCCCCAGCATCTCCGTATCCTGCAGCGAGCGCGGGACAGGCTCAGTCGTGAGCGCTCTCCTCACCAACGGAACCATCGGGCGTACAGGAGGTACCCCGAAATCCGGCCCAACCGTCTTACGCTTCGGATGCTTCCGATCGAAGAAGTATTCGGGCCCGAGATGTTTCCTGACACGCCTCTCCCGCTGTCGGTAACGCCTTGTTTTCCAGACATACGCATTTTCACTCAAGTATACAACAACACCTTCGCCAAGCGGTTCAGCTCGCACGATCGGAACGCTTAACAACTTGTTACGCCCAATGAACCCGCTGTACAGGGACCCGAAATAGGTTCCCCAGTAGATCCCCGGCAGCGCACGATCAAAAGCCTCGCCGATACTATTCTCGAAACGGTTTTTGTTCTTAGCCCGGTACTCCATCCCATGACACACATGGGCAAAGACAGGCTTCCATCGTGAACATACGGCTCGCAGAATCTCGTCCGCTGCCAGATAGTCCTCTACTTCAGGGCGCGGACTCTCGTAAAGCCGAATCCTGATCCAGTTTGCAAATGAGTACCCATCAGGCCCCCGCATCAGGACCTGTGGACGGGTCGCCACCGTCAGAGACCACGCTCCTCCTTCGTCATGGCATACCTCACACAATGCTAGGTCCCCGCCGCCGACCTCTTCGGGGATCTCCCTTTCTGGCGGACGGTTAAACAGCATGACCCGATGTAGCCAGCCAGAGCCAGAGCAATCTACAGGCGCCATACGCCCCCCCGTACCATGGGCTTCCACGTACACTTTGCGACCAGGCTTTGCCAGAAACTGGTCCGTCAGCTGCTCAATTTCGTTAATCCATCTCCGGCAGCCGATCTGCTCTCCGAAGAACACGGTTATTCGTACAGCCGCCTTATCACTGTCAGCAATCGTCAGCATGGTCTAGCACCGCCATTCAAGGGCACTTCGGCACCCGTACATCAAGGCTCTTCTCCAGCACAGGCGCCAAGGCACCGTGGCTGTTACTTATTCTAGCCGTAACACATATGCAACATCAATAGAACACGCGTCGGCGTTCGTCCTCAGGATGAGGACGAACACCAACGCCTCACGCCCCAACTTGCCTAGAGCACGTGGGCACCCACACGCTTCCTAGGTCTTTCTGAGCAACACTTCCAGCTTTGTCATGCACGGTCCCGTATACAGAACTGTTTCGCAACAAGGGCCGCCTGAAGCGCCTGATGTCCAGCAGAACGTGACAGACTTTTGACTACTACCTCACTATAGGTCTCCTGCACCGTCAGCAGTTCCCGACAAGGCCATTTCTTCCACACGCACACGCGCTCAGACCCAAACAGTAGTGGACAACCTACCGGAACTTACCCCCGAACTGGTTCTGTACCGGGTTCCGGGAACCAATGCCCCATAAGCCGCTGCCATCCGATGTCTCAGACGGCACAAAGGAGCCAGCACGGTCCGCACTAGATACCGCAGTGTTGGCAATGTTTAAGATACTCGCAAGAGCACGATCCGCTCCAGCCAGAGGCCGTCCAAGATCTGTCAGGGGACCGGGGATGCTCACCTGACGGATGTTATCGTAAGCCCCAAAGCCACTGGACAGCCTAGCATTAGTGGCGAGGTAGACGGGGTTGTCTGTCTCAGCAAGACGTCTGATCCTATCATCCATATACAACGTACTTCCCGCCTGCCTGTTTCTGACGACCCAAAGATCACCTCCGGTCTCGGCAGGGTCAAAATCCACATACGCACCGTTCACCTGCCTTCTCTGCGGAGCGTACCCATACTCAGCGGCAACGCGATCAAGGCCCTGCTGATGTTGAATCACGGCTCGCCCCATATTGTCTGCCGACTTGTACCCGAAGTCTCTTACGTTGAGGTAGAGCCCAGTAACGCCAAGCCCAGTCTGCACCGCGTTCCCGACCGAGAGACCATTCTCCGCAATGTCAGCAGCCCCGCGAACCGTGCTTACGAAACTTGAGCCCACGTCGGCACTAGCCAGTGCCGTACGCACTATCCTGCCGCCCCTGCCAGCGCCAGCCAGCCTGTCAACTCTGCCAGTACCTGCAACCAACAAGCCTTCATAGCCGACACGAGCACATCCGGGGTTCGGGGGACATCATACCGAACTTCGCCCTACCTCTCCCCTCACCCACGTGGCATCCCCGGCCCCACGATTCGCGCAACCCGTGCCATGGAAGAAGCCTACCACGCCTCGCGCCAGGGGTCAACACGCTACCGGCAGAGAAGGAGGATGCCCGGCTGGAGCATCAGGGTGACGCGGAGTTCGCTTCGGCGGCGACGTACTCACGGGTGGATCAATGAGCGGGGGGCGTGGGTTGCTCCTGGGGTGCCGGGGGCAATTCGACCTCTTCGGGGCGAACCCAGACGACCTTGTCATCGCGCCACTGCGGGATGCGTTCGCCGCGCAGCTTGGCCTCGCTGATGGCCTTGCGGGTGGCGCGAAGCATCGCGGCCTGCGTGCCGGCCATGTCCTGGTTCCTCTGCGACTGGATCATGACGTTTCGCCTCCTTCGTCAATCAGGACCGGTGGCGTGCACATGGCATCGTACACCTGCCAACTGTCGACGAGCCCCTTGTAGATCCTCTGGAAGTTGGTCCAGCCCTGCTCGTATCGCCGACGGATGACCTGTTCGGGGACGTTGTGGCCACCCAGGCGAACGCGGAGTTGCACGCGGGCGATGGCCATCTCCGGCGACGACAGTCGCAGGAACACGATCTTGACGACGTAGCCGAGCTGCTTCCATTGGCGGATCAGGTTCGCGTACGTCCGCCCCGCCAGTGTCGACTCCACGGCGAAGTCCTCGCCGGCGGCGACAAATGCACGGATTCGCTCGGCCATCAGACGCATGGCGGTGATGTTGGCCTTCTCCGGCTCGAACGGCGAGAGCCCCGCGGCGATCAGATCGGCATTGATGAACGTGGGACAGTCGCCCTCGGCGGGCAGGAACTCGCGCGCGAAGGTCGTCTTGCCGGCACCGTTCGGGCCGGCAAGGATGATCACTCGCGGGTTCGGTTTGTCGATGGGCGCGTTCATGACACAGTGTCCGCCGTCTGAGCCCTCTGGCCGAGGACGTGCAGCGTTGTCGCCGCAGATCCTTCACAAGTATAGCGTGACTTCCGGGCAATCCAACCTTCATAACCGCCACGCCCGCCCCGAGTTCGAAATCACTCCAGGCCCCAAAGCCAACGGTTCTGTAAACACGGCTCCAACCGTTGACGAGAGAATCCAAGAGTCCTTCGGCTTCGCCCAAGACGACAGCACGGCCGTTTTTCCGGCGTCTAGGCGGAACCGGGGTGGTTGGTTTCGATCCCCGGCGTCTCGCCCGCGAACCCGAGAATTTTGGCGCGCTCCCGGGGAGTGCCGTAAGCCTGTACTACAAAGGAGATACGGAAACGCCCGGCCGAGGGTCCGGTCGGGCGTTTGCGTAAACTGTTTCCGTCGAAAGAGTTCGACAGAATCGTTTTGCCTCCCCGGTCAGGACGAGTTTCAAACGGTGGGAAAACTACAACCTATTGTAATGACATAGGTTGCGATTTCGAAGGGGAGCGAGCAGAGGGGGGACGGGAGGATGTTGTCGTTTCGTGGAATGCACGTTCCAGATGGACGCTCATGACAATCCCCCGGGGATAATCTCCTTCTCGCCGCAAGCTTACTTATTGACAAGCCCTTGCTATTGGCCGATATAAGTGACGTGTCGTCTCATGTGCTGCATCACGTGATCAATCAGATGGTGTAGACAGTCAGGAGATGCCGAGGTGACCCAGAAGACCGATCCAGCGGTACTGATCCGGGAGGTCCGAGGCCGCCTCGGCCTCACCCAGGAGAAGTTCGCAGCCAAGCTGGGGGTAACGCTACCCACCGTTGATCGGTGGGAGAATGGTCGGTCGAAACCGTCACCGCTGGCGAGGGAAAAACTGCAGGAACTGATCTCCACCATGGATCTTGCGAGCAGACCAGCGACACGAAGGGTCGGTGAATGAGTATGCGAACAGCACGCAACGCCAGGACTTTTGCCTATAGAGCCGTTATCCTGGCAATGATAGTCGGCTGCGGATCGCTGGGCACCTGGGGATTGGCCGTCCGGGCCGGCCGCGAGATGCGTAAGGACCTGCTCGTCCAGACGACACTGGTGGCCAGCGCCGTGAACATCGAACACGTCAGGGCCCTGACGGGCACCGAGGCCGATCTCGAATCCCCCGATTATCTTCGGCTCAAGGAGCAGTTCGCCTCCGTCCGCGCCGCCCATCCGAAGTGCCGCTTCGCTTACCTGCTGGGTCGGAGATCTGACGGGGCTGTGTTCTTCCACGTGGATGTGCAGGATGATGCCCTGGAAGACAGTCCCTCCAGCCTGCCGGGCGAGGTGTACGAAGATGCGTCTGAGGATCTGACCAGAAGCTTCGTCGACGGAAACCCTTTCGTGGAAGGACCCCTGCCGGATGAATGGGGCATATGGATCTCCGGCATTGTCCCGCTGGTGGACCCTGAGAGCGGAACCGTTCTGGCCGTCATGGGCATGGATATCGATGCCCTCGACTGGAAATGGAGCGTGGCCGCCAAGACCGCCCTTCCAGTGGGACTTCTGTTGTTGGTGGTATCAGGGCTGCTGACTGGTGTGACTGTCGCCGGTCGGGCTGCTGATCGGAAACAGGCGGACGACGCCTTGCGGGCAAACAAGGAACGTTTTGACCAACTCGCCGAACAGAGCCGCACGATCACTTGGGAAGTCGATGCGAACGGGTTGTACACCTATGTCAGCCATACAGTGGCTTCCGTTCTGGGGTACAAGCCGGAGGAACTCATCGGGAGACTGCATTTCTATGACCTCCAGCCTGAAGCCGAGCGGGACGCGTTCAAGGCCGCCGCGTTGGAGGTCTTTGCCCGCAGAGAACCCTTCTGTGATCTCGAAAACCAGGCCGAAACAAAAACGGGACAGCTCATCTGGGTCAGCACAAACGGCATGCCAGTACTGGATGAAGATGGGAAGCTTGTTGGCTATCGGGGAAACGATACGGACATCACCGAGAAGAAGCGGACGGCAGAGGCGCTGCGGGAGAAGGTGACTGAGTTTGAGACCATCTTTAGTAATTCCCATGTCGGTATCATGGTGTTGGGCGGCGGTCGCAGGTTGGCTGCCGCGAATTTGCGATTGGCGGAAATCCTGGGCTATGATACTCCCGAGGAAATGGTCGGGTTCAGCATGCGCAAGCTGCACCTGACGGAGGAACGATTCCAGGAATTCGGCGAGAAGTTCTACGCCAACCTGAGCATTGCAGAGCAATTCCACGTCGAATATCAACTTCGCCGCAAGGATGGATCTTCGGTGTGGTGTTCTCTCTCCGGCAGGGCACTGGATCCCTCCAACCTGGATTGCGGCGTCATCTGGGTGATTGATGACATCACCGACCGCAAGCGTTCGGAAGAGGCGCTCAGGGAGAGCGAAGAGCGTTTCATGAAGGTTCTCTACGCTTCCGACGACGCCATTCTCCTGATCGGCGACAATACCTTCATAGACTGCAACGAAGCCACGGCTTCCATGCTCGGATACGATTCGCGGGAGCGGTTTCTCCGTACCCATCCTTCTGAGCTCTCCCCGGAGACACAGCCTGACGGGCGCAGGTCCCGCGAAAAGGCGGATGAGATGATGCGTCTGGCTTTCGAGCGGGGATTTCATCGCTTCGAGTGGATACACCGGCGCGCCAACGGCGAGGACTTCCCGGTGGAAGTGTCGCTGACGCCCATCGTCCATGAGGGAAGAAGCCTGCTCTACTGTGTCTGGCGCGACATTACTGAAGATAAGAAGGTCAGAGAGGACCTCGTCCGCCAGACGTCCCTGCTGATGGGACTGCTGGACTCGATCCCCGATATCGTGTTCTTCAAGGACCGCAGCGGCGTGTACCTTGGCTGCAACCCTCAATTCGAACGCTTTGTGGGACGTGAACGCGAAGAGATCATTGGCAGGACCGACTTCGACCTCTTCGACCAAGACGTGGCCACTGCGTTTCGCGAGTACGATGAGGCGATGATGCAAAAGGGGCAGGCGCAGCACAACGAAGAGTGGGTCGCCTACCCCGACGGCAGGATGGTCCTCCTGGACACAGTCAAGGCTCCCCTGTTGTATCAGGACGGGGAGGTCATCGGCCTGTTGGGCGTCAGCCGGGACACAACGGATCGCAGGCGGGCCGAGCAGGAACTGCAGAATGTCCACATCCGCACCCGCGCCCTGATGGAGTCGGTACAAGCCGGGATCGTGCTGGTGCGCGGCTCCGACAGGGTCATCGTCGAGGCCAACCCCGCAGCGGCGCACATGGCAGGCGTCGAGGTCCAGGACCTGGTCGGGAAGGTCTGCAACGAGTACATCTGTCCCGCTCAGGCCGGCAGTTGTCCGGTCTTCGACCTGGGTCAGGAGGTGGACAATTCGGAACGGACGATTCGCCGAGCCGACGGGACGGTCGTCCCTGTCCTCAAGACCGTCACGCGAATCATGCTGGAAGGCGACGAATACCTGCTGGAGAGCTTCGTCAACATAACTGAACTTCAGTCAGCGTGCAGAGACCTCGAAAGAACCAACGAAGTGCTGGAGATAGCCACAGCCCGGGCCAACGATATGGCCGCTGAGGCCGAGATGGCCAATGCCGCCAAAAGCGAGTTCGTGGCCAACATGAGCCACGAGATCCGCACGCCCATGAACGGGGTCATCGGCATGGCGGGGCTGCTGCTCGACACCGAGTTGAACGAGGACCAGCGACGCTACGCCGAGATCGTCAAGACCAGCGCCAAATCGCTGCTGGGACTCATCAACGATATTCTGGACTTCTCGAAGATCGAGGCCAAGAAGCTCGACCTGGAGACACTGGACTTCGACCTGCAGAGTCTGCTTGACGAGTTTGCTGCGACCATGGCGTTCAAGGCCCACGAAAAGGGCTTGGAATTGCTCTGCGCGGCGGATCCGAACGTGCCAGCGCTGCTGTCCGGCGACCCGGGCCGTCTGCGCCAGATCCTTGGCAACCTGACGGGCAATGCCGTGAAGTTCACGGACAAGGGGGAAGTGACGCTGAGGGTCAGTAGAGTGCTGGCAAATGAGGATGCGGGAGAGGATTCCTGTTTGCTGCGGTTTTCGGTACGGGATACGGGTATCGGTATCCCGGCGGACAAGATCGGCATGCTGTTTCAGCAGTTCGCGCAGGTGGACGCCTCGACAACACGCAGGTTCGGGGGCACGGGGCTGGGTTTGGTCATTTCCAGGCAGCTCGCGGAGATGATGGGCGGCGAGATCGGCGTGGAGAGCGTCGAAGGCCAGGGCTCGGAGTTCTGGTTCACAGCGCGCTTTGGCCTGCGTACGGAGTCGACACGGAAAGAGCCCCCGCCGCCCGCCGAGCTTTCCGCGGTGCGGGTGCTGATCATCGATGACAACGCCACGAACCGGGAGATCCTCGTGACCCGCCTGAGGTCTTGGGGTATGCGTCCGGAAGAGGCGAATGACGGGCCCTCGGGGCTGCAGGCGCTGGATCGAGCCCTCAGCGAGGAGGATCCCTTCCGCCTGGCCGTGATCGACATGCAGATGCCGGGCATGGACGGCGAGGCCGTGGGCCGGGCCGTGAAAGCGGATCGCAGGCTCGCGGACACGCGCCTGGTCATGCTCACCTCGCTGGGCATGCGGGGCGATGTGAAGCGCCTGCGGGAGATCGGCTTTGCCGGCTACGCGGTCAAGCCGGTCCGGCAGGAGGAACTGAGGGGTGTGCTCTCCCAGGCCCTGGCCGATGGGGAGGACGGACCGTGCCTGTCCATGGCCACCCGCCACACCGCCCGCGAGACGCTGCCGGACTTCTCACACCACAAGGGTCGCATCCTGCTGGCCGAGGACAACACCACCAACCAGCAGGTGGCGCTTGGCATCCTCAAGAAGCTGGGCCTCTCGGCCGATGCCGTGGCCAATGGGCGTGAGGCCATCGAGGTGCTCAAGACCCTTCCCTGCGACCTGGTGCTGATGGATGTGCAGATGCCCGAGATAGACGGGATGGAAGCCACCAGGCGAATCCGCAGCGGCCGATTCCGGGTCCTCAATCCGAGCATTCCGATTATCGCCATGACGGCCCATGCGATGCAGGGCGACAGGGAGAAGTGCCTCGAAGCGGGCATGAACGATTATGTGGCCAAGCCCGTCTCCCCCCGGGCCCTGGCCGAAGCGCTGCACAAGTGGCTGCCCAGGCAAGAGGCGCAGAGCAGGCGTCTGGAGCCGGCAGGAGACAGTCCGAAGGTTGAAGAAGGGCATGAGCCTTCGCCGGTCGTCTTCGACCGTGCCGGAATGCTGGAACGGCTGATGGGCGACGAGGAGTTGGCCGGCGAGCTCATCGAGCCTTTCCTGGCCGACATGCCCGGACAGATCGAGGCCCTGCGGGATTATCTGGAGGCCGGCGACGCCGCCGGGGCCGAGCGCCAGGCCCACACCATCAAGGGAGCCGCGGCCAACCTGGGCGGCGAGGTCCTGGGAGCCCTGGCCTTTGAGATGGAGAAGGCGGGCAAGGCCGGAGACCTGGACAGCGTGACTGCACGCCTTGATGAATTGGACGCGACCTTTGCCGAGTTGAAACAAGCCATGAAAGGATGTGGAAAGTCGTCATGCGAATCCTGATCGCCGAGGACGATCTTACCAGCCGCAATATGCTGGCGGCGGTGCTGAAGAAGACCGGGCACGAACCGGTGCAAGCCACTAATGGTTCCGAAGCATGGGAATCACTTCAGAAGCCTGACGCCCCCCACCTCGTCATCCTCGACTGGATGATGCCGGAGATAGATGGCCTGGAAGTCCTGCGCCGCGTCCGAGCCGTGTCCGTCGACCGCCCGCCCTACATCATCATGCTGACCAGCAAAACGGAAAAGGCGGAGATTATCGCCGGGCTGGATGCCGGAGCCAACGATTACTTGGCTAAGCCCTTCGATCCCGGGGAACTGCGGGCCCGCGTCGAGGTGGGCCGTCGCATGATCGAAATGCAGGATGAGCTCGTCCGGAGCCGGGAAGCGATTGAACATCAAGCCAATCACGATCCATTGACGGAGCTGCCGAACCGCCGGGCCATTCTCGACCGATTGCAGAAGGAGCTTGCCCGTGCCGCTCGTCATTCCGACGTGCTGACCGTCGGGATGTGCGATATCGACCACTTCAAAGCCGTCAACGACACCTACGGCCACCAGACAGGCGACGAGGTCCTCTGCGAACTGGCGCGGATTCTGACCGGATGCTGCAGAGAGTACGATACCGTAGGCCGCATGGGAGGCGAGGAGTTCCTCGTCATCATCCCGACGAAACCGGGCACGGTCGCGGCTCCCCAGTATGACAGAATCTGTGCAATGGTTGCCAAGACGACGATTGCAACAAGATCGGGCCCATTATCTGTCACCTTGAGCATCGGCGTGGCCACTGCTGCCGAGGACGATACCGTGGACAGACTGTTGGGCGCTGCCGACGAGGCGCTCTACCGGGCCAAGGCAGACGGACGCAACCGAGTCGTCGTGGCGGACAGCGACGTCATGGATCGCCATTTGTGAACCCGCCGGAGGCATTTCATGAGTATGCAGGGAGACGGACTCGCAGCCATCGTGGTGAACGACGACCCGACCCAGCTTGCCATCCTGGCAGGGCTGCTTGCCAAGGCCGGCATTGAGGCGCGCGCCTTTGAGAACGTCGAGGCGGCCCTGGCCGCCATGGACCCGGCTGACCCGCCCGACCTGATCGTGACCGACCTCCACATGCCCGGTATCGATGGCTGGCGCTTCTGTCGTCTCTTGCGCTCACCCGAGCACACGGCCTTCAACGAGATCCCGATCCTGCTGGTCTCGGCCACCTTTGCCGGCGAGCATCCCGAACGCATCGCCACCGACGCGGGGGCCGACGCCTTCCTGCCCTCGCCCTTAGACGGCAAGACGTTCACTGCCCGGATTCGGGCACTGCTTGAAGGCAGGGAGGCGCGCCGCCGGCCCCGGGCGCTGATCGTCGAGGATGAAAAGGCCTTGGCCGCGTTGCTGACGAAGACCCTGGCGACCCACGGTTACCAGGCGGACACGGCGCTGACGACCCGCGAGGCCGAAGCGACCCTTGCGAAGACGCCTTACGACGTGGCTGTACTGGACTACCACCTGCCCGACGGCAAGGGAGATTCCCTGCTGGATCGCATCCATGGCAGTCAACCTGACTGTGTCTGTCTGATGATGACCACGGAGGCGACCCCGGGGTTGGCTCTGTCCTGGATGAAGCGGGGGGCCGCTGCCCACCTGCGCAAGCCCTTCGAGCCGGAACTGCTCATCGAACTGTGTGCAAGGGTCCGTCGCGAGCGTGCCCTCTTGCGCACCGAGGATCTGCTCGAAGCGCGCACGCGCGAACTACGCGAGAGTGAAGCCAACTTCCGTCACTTCTTCGAGTCCATAACGGACATCAACTACCCCTGAAATGCTGCCGCGCAGCGGCTTCGTTCAACGGCACGGGACGAAGAGGCGACCGCGTTCGTCCGGAAGTGGCTGTCACAACTGACGTTGGGGGCGAAGCTCGCCACCGGTCGACGCTCGCGCGTCAAGAAGGCGGCATCGTGCTCGATACCGCCTGAAACCTCCCCGACTCGGACTCGAACCTGGAAGCCGGCGGTTAACAGCCCAGCCAACTCAGCGGGCCAATCGCCCCCGCTTGACAGCGGGGGCTTGCTCCCGGTGCGGTGCGGCCGGTCCGGCGCGCTCGGTCCGGCGACGTTGTGTCAAACCCATCACAGCGGATGGATTGCCCGTCGCCGTCGGTGGTCCCCGCGTGGATCGGCGGGCGGATCGTCCCCCGCTTGACAGCGGGGGCTTGCTCCCGGTGCGGTGCGGAGAATCCGGCGCCGTCGGTCCGGCGACCTTTTGTCAAATTCCCATCACAGCGGATGGTTTGCCCGTCCGAGTCGGTGGTCCCTGCGTCGATCGGCGGGCGGATCGCCCCCGCTTGACAGCGGGGGCTTCCTCCCGGTGCGGTGCGGCCGGTCCGGCGCCGTCGGTTCGGC
>CAZHRW010000161.1:0-8272 GCA_964535025.1 uncultured Planctomycetales bacterium | reverse complement strand
TTGGACGCAAAACAGTGGTCTTCCTTAGTGCAGCGGTCGCCGCAACGCTTCTGTTCGCCGTGACCGCCGAAGGGCAAATGCAGCAGCAACAGCAGGAGGGGCAGCAACAGCGCGAGTCGCAGGGGCAGAAGGATCCCTGGTCGCCCCAGAGTTCGTACAACCAGAAGTTCCAGCCCGAGCAGCTCCAGCGGGTCCAGGGCACGATCGAGAGCACCGAGACGTTCCGGCCCGCCGAGGGGGCCAAGCAGGGCGTGATGTTGACGATCAAGACCTCCGACGGCCAGACGAAGAAGGTGCACGTCGGGCCGCAGGAGTTCGTCCAGCAGCAGGGCGCGGAATTCAGCGAGGGCGATCAGATCATCATCATCGGCGCCCCGGCGCAGTTCGAGGGCGAGGAGGTGATGATGGCGGCCCTGATCCAGACCTCCGACAAGGTCCTCCAGCTCCGCGACAGCCGGGGCCGGCCCCAGTGGGCCGAGACGACCCGGACCCGGGACCAACAGCGGACACAGCAAAGCGGCCAACAGGGCGCCCAGCAGAGCGGCCAGCAGAGCGCCCAGCAGCAGCAGCAACAGCAGCAGCAGGCCGGCCAGTTCCAGCCTCAACTGCTCAACGCCGACACGCTGATCGGCACCGATGTCAAGGGCGCCGACGGCGAGACGCTCGGGCAGATCCAGGACGTGGTCCTCAATCAGAAGCGCGACAAGGTCGATTACGTCGCCATCGGCTCGGGAGGCTTCCTCGGCATCGGCACCAAGTACGTCGCCGTGCCGTGGGACGACCTGACCGTCCAGCGCACCGACCGCAACAAGATCGAGAGCATCACGCTGGAGGTCAGCAAGGATCAGTGGCAGGAGCTGGAGGGCTTCGAAACCGACAACTGGCCGCAGTCGGCCGACCCGAACTGGAAGCAGGGGAGCATGCAGCCCGGCGGCCAGGCCGACCAGCAGGCCGCTCGCCAGGAAGGCACGTCGCCGACCGAGCGGTCCGTGCCGGGCACGACCCAGGGCGAGTACGGCCGCGACCAGCAGGCCCGCCGCCAGCAGGGCCAGGACCAGCAGGCGGCCGCCGCCGGGGCGCAAGGGGACATGAAGTACCGCCGGCTCAGCCAGATCATGGGCCTGCCCGTCAAGAACATGCAGCAGGAAGACCTCGGCAGCATCGAGAACGTGATCCTCGATATGCGCGAGGGGCGCCCGGTGTTCTCGATCGTGCAGTTCGGCGGCTTCCTCGGCCTCGGCGCCCGCAAGGCCACCGTGCCCTGGGCGTCGGTGGACATCATGCCTCAACTGGAAGTGGCCCGCGTGGATGTCTCGCAGGAGGTGCTGCGGGCGGTGGCCTACGAGGAAGGCAACGAACCCGACCTGACGCAGATGAGCGAGGTCGAGAGCATCTACCGGCGCTTCAACGAAGAACCCTACTGGCAGACGTACGGCTATATGGAGGGCGGCCAAGACACCTCCCAGCAGCGCCGGCAGGACATGCAGAAGGATTCGCAGAAGAAGCAACAGGAGGACATGCAGAAGAAGCAGTAGGTCGAACCGCCGGTCAGGGCGACGGTTCCCCTCTGCTGTCGCCGCATGGTATCGTGAGCACCAGCGCCGGACGGCGGGCGCGGGAGCGGGGGCGCCGGGGGTGGCGCCCCCGCCGCCCGTGCCCTGCCGGCGCAACGGGAGGCCGTGTCATGGACATTCTTCGGGTCATCGTCGCCATCCTCCTGCCGCCGCTGGGGGTCTTCCTCCAGGTGGGGTTCGGCATGCACTTCTGGCTCAACATCCTCCTGACGCTCCTGGGCTATTTCCCCGGCCTTATCCACGCCCTCTGGGTCATCTGGACCAAGTAGCCATCGCCACGGCTTGACCCCGGGGGCACGCGCGACGGACACCTTGCACACCCGCCGGCAGCGGCGTATGCTCTGGGGGCACAGGCCGTCCGCGATGGGAGCGGGCGACGAGCGCCCCCACCGGGGCCCCGCCCGCGCACACCGGCGGCGACGGCGCGAAGGAGAACACCGATGGTAACCGCATTCATCCTGATCAAGGTGCGACGCGACCGCATCCAGGCCGCCTCGCAGCAGATCCTGGACATCGACGGCGTCGCGGAGGTCTACAGCGTCGCCGGCGACTACGACCTCGTCGCCGTCGCCCGCGTCCGCGAGAACGAGCACCTGGCCAGGCTCGTGACCGAAGACATGATCGCCGTGGACGGCATCGCCGACACCAAGACGCTGATCGCCTTCCGCCAGTACAGCCGCTACGACCTCGAGCACATGTTCGGCCTGGGCGTCGAGTGAATCGGCTGTCATCCGAAGCGGCTGAGATAGGGTCTGGATCGCCGAGCATGAGCACGAAAATCGACATTCCGAGCACGCAGGTCGAGCGGTTCTGCCGTCAGCACCGTATCCGCCGTCTGGCCTTCTTTGGATCGGTTCTCCGAGACGACTTCACCGCCGACAGCGATGTCGACGTCCTTGTGGAATTCGAGCCCGACGCCCGCGTGGGCCTTATCACGCTGGCCGGCATGGAGATCGAACTGAGCCATATTCTGGGTCGTCGCGTCGAGTTTCATACGCCGAAGGGACTTAACCCTCAGTTCCGCGACGACGTACTCCGCCTGGCGGAGGTGCACTATGAGCAAGCGTGACGATGCGGTCAGCTTGACCGATATGCTCAACCATGCTCGCGAAGCCGTCGCATTGCTGGAGGGCGTCGATCGGAGCCACCTCGCGCGGGATCGGGTGAAGCAACTCGCACTGACCCGCCTGATGGAGATTCTCGGTGAGGCGGCCAACCGTGTCTCCACGACAACGCAGCGTCAGTATGCCAACGTGCCCTGGCCCCAGATCATCGCGATGCGCAACCGTCTCGTCCACGGATACGATGTGATCGACTATGATCTGCTTTGGGATACCATCACCAATGATCTTCCGCCACTGATCGCGGCCCTCGAGCGGATCGTCGACGGGACGAATCCTCCACAGAATCCTTGATGAGTGCTCCGCATGGAACAGGCCACCTCCCCGCCCAACATCATCCTGATCATGGTCGACCAGATGCGCGGCGACGCGATGAGCTGCGACGGCCACGGCGTGATCGACACGCCGAACCTCGACTACCTGGCGGCGCAGGGGACGCGGTTCCGCTGCGCGTACACGGCGGTGCCCTCGTGCCTGCCGGCCAGGGCGATCCTGTGGACGGGGATGAGCCAGTGGCACACCGGCGTGCTGGGGATGGGCCGCGGACAGGGCCCGATCCCCAACGACTTCCCCCACACGCTCGCCGGCGAACTGACCGCCGCCGGCTACCAGACCCACCGCGTGGGCAAGGGGCACTTCACGCCCCAGCGCGCCCTGATGGGCTTCGAGACGGCCGAGCTGGACGAGTCGGGACGGCAGGAGGAGCCGGGGGTCGTCGACGACTACCGCGCCTGGTTCGCCGCCGAGGCCGGACGCGATATCACCCCCGACGATCACGGCGTGGACTGGAATTCGTGGATGGCCCGCCCCTGGCACACCGAGGAGTACCTCCATCCCACCGCCTGGACGATGAGCCGTGCGATCAAGTGGATCGAGGGGCGCGACGGCAACCGGCCGTTCTTCCTGAACATCAGCTTCGCCCGCCCTCACTCGCCCTACGTGCCGCCGCAACCGTACTGGGACCGCTACATCAATGGCGACACGCCCGCCCCCTACATGGGCGACTGGGCCGAGATGCACGACGACCCGCGGACGGCCGTAAACCCCAACGCGTGGCGCGGCCGCAAGTCGCCCGAGCAGATCCACCGCGCCCGGGTCGGCTACTACGGGGAGATCACCTTCATCGACCGGCAGATCGGCCGCCTGATGAACTGGCTCAATCGCTACCAGCGGGACGCCGTCGCCAACACGTGGTTCGTCTTCACCTCCGATCACGGCGACATGCAGGGCGACCACAACCTCTGGCGGAAGACCTACGCCTACGACGGCAGCGCCCGCATCCCGCTGCTGGTCGTCCCACCCCGCACCGCCGGCGCTCCCGGGCGCCCCGTCGCCGACGAGCCCGTCGAGCTGCGCGACATCATGCCGACCGTCCTCGACATCGCCGGCGTGCCCCACCCGCCCACCGTCGAAGGCCGCAGCATGCTGCGGCTGATGGAGGGGCCGGTGGGCGACTGGCGCGAGTACATCCACGGCGAGCACTGCTGGTGCTACAGCCGCGAACAGGAGATGCAGTACCTCACGGACGGCAAGCGGAAGTTCATCTGGCTGCCCCGCCTCAATCTCGAGCAGTTCTTCGACCTCACCACCGACCCCGGCGAAGAGCACAACCTCATCGACGACCCCGCCCGCGCCGACGAGATCGCGCTGTGGCGCAGCCGTCTCGTCGCCGAACTGGCCGGGCGCGACTGCGGCTGGACGGATGGCGATCGCCTCGTCTGCCCCGACGACGAGCCGCTCATCTCGCCGTGGAAGAACGTGCGGTGGACCGGCGAGGGCACTACGCCGCGCTAGGGCCTATTCGGTGGCACCCCCGTACGCCTCCTTGGACGCCTGCTCGGCCTGTTCGACCAACCGGCGGAAGCCCTCGTCGGCGCGCATCAGTGCAGCGTGGCCATCGAGGAAACCGACGGCCGTCGACGAGCGATCGTGCGAGGCGGGGTCCTCGTAGACAACAACAGTCATCCCCGAGGCATCGGCCGGCGGGCGGATGTAGACCATGACACGCTGGTCGGTGGACGGGCCGGTGAGCATCTCGGGCTCGAAGAAGGCCGCGTCGATGAGCGCCTGCAGGTCCGGCGGCCACTGGCCGTTGTGCTCCTCCCGGTAGAGTCTCAGCGCCGTGTCGATCATCCGCACGCGCGTCAACGCCAGCGCCCCCCTGGCGTTTTCGCGGACATCCTCGACCAGCGGCTGCACCAGGTCGGCCTCCAGCGCCTTGAAGGCGGCGGGGTCGATCCCCAGCACCACGCGGCTGCCCCGCACCGTCGGGGCCAGGCGCTGGGCGATCTTCGGGGCCTTCGGCAAGATGCCCTCCGACTGCAGCAATCCCGCGGCCGTCGCCAGGACGGCTTCGACGGTGGCCTTCAGCGCGGCGGCCGCGTCGGCGTCCGAGCTCTGGACCACCACCTGCAGCGACGCCGTCGGCGGCAGTTGGGCGCTCGCCGCCGCCCACCGCACCGCCGTGCTCAGCGCCTCGCCCGACATCGGCGGCAGCGGCTCGGGCAGGTGCGGCAGCGTCTCGGCGATGATCCGCCGCTGAAGCTCCGACGGCACCAGCACCGCCTGAAGGGGCGCGCTGCCCGCCGCGGCGAACGCGGCCTCGAGCTCCGCGCGCGGCGACGGCGTGACCTGTTGCAGACGCCGGACCGTCTCCTGGGATTCGCCGGCGATGACGACGTTGTCATGGACGATCACGATGCCGCGACCGCCGAACGGTCCGCCCCGGGGCGGCCGGCTGCCCGGCGTTTCGATGTTCTTCCGCACCGCCGCGGCGATCGCTTCGGCGTCCGCCCCGCTCGGCACGGGGATGATGAACGCCGGCGCGTGGTCGGGCAGGTCGGCCAGCGAGAGCACCACGTACGCCTCCCGCCCCCCGGTCGCCAGCAGGTTCTGACGCCACGCCGACACGGAGCCGGCGACCTGAGCCACCTCCTCGGGGGGCGCCTGCACCGCGTGGCCCAGCCACCGGACCGCCGCCGCGACGTCCAGGCCGCGAATGTCCACGCGAACGACCGCGAACGACTGGTCGTCCAGATACGGGGCGATCGTCGCGGCCGGACCGGCCGCCGACGCGCCGACGGCCACACACGACAGGGACATCACCACGACCGTCGCACATGTCTTGCACGTCAAGCTCATGCTCTTCTACCTTTCGCTAACCAATCCGTCGGATGACTCAGTCCGACGGGTCCTCGAACGTCAGTTCATACCGCACCCACCACTTCGGGTCCATCCCCTCCAACGCCCCGGCGGCCAGGACGGCGCCCTCATCGGTGCGGCGGAACCCGAACGGTTCGCCGGTTACCGGGTTGATCGGCAGCGGCACGACGTCGATGTCCGCAGGCGCGCCCGGCCACGCGCCGCCGTCCGTCGCGGCCTGCATTCGCAGGGCCTCGATGGTCTGCAGCGCCGCCACGCGCCGATCCAGCACCGCCACGTACGACACCGCCCGCCCCACCGCGGGGATCAGCAGCCTCGCCAGCGGCCCGACCTCACCGGCCCCCATGGCTTCCTCGTAGCGGTCCCGGGCCGCGTCGATCCGCCGATGCGCCTGCCAGTAGGGCACGTGGTACCACTTCTGCTGCTCGCTGCTCCAATACTGGAAGTCGCCGACCAGGTAGCGAAGCGTGACATAGAAGACGGGCATCCGCTCGACGGCCTCGGGCGAATAGCCCTGCCCCTCCAGCCACGCGGTCGCCGGGGCGTAATACTTCATCGCCAATACCGTCGGGGCCAGCAGTTCGGCGTCCCCCGAAGCATCCCTTACCAGGCCAAGCAACTCGCCGACGATCCGGCGGCTTTCGTCCTCGACCGCCTCCCACTGCTCGGCCGTCATCTCCCCGCTGGCCACCTGCCGCAGCAACGGCGCGTTGATCATGATGATCGAACGCTCCCATTGCAGGGCCTGCTCCATGGGCACCAACGGCCGGTCCAGCGCCGCCAGCGCCCAGTACAGGTTCGGACTGCCGGGCGTTTCGATCCACGTTTCGACGACGTCGAGCATCGTCGTGGCCATCGCAACGTCGACCAGCCGGCAGATCAGCAGGGGCGGCCGTCCCGTGTGGTCGGCCATGGCAAAGCCCGTCTGCAGCGATTCGATGGCGGCCGCGAAGTCGCCGTCGTGGACCTGAAGCCGTGCCTGCAATGCGATCGCGCGGGTGAAGTTCCGCATCGTCCCCACGGACGGCAGCATGAGATTGATCCCCTGCGTCCGGATCGGCAACGCCCAGTCGCACGCCTCCATCCGCGCCGCCTCGTGCAGTTCCTCCAGCGGATAGGCCCCCAGCGCCCGGCGGACCTCCTCGAGCGGCAGGGTGTCGATGGGCTGATCGAGCCACCCGGCGACCTGCTTGTCGAGTTCGTCGTGATCGTCCCTTGCGTCCCACGCCTCCATCAACGCCTTGTACGCCGTCGCCGCGTTGCCTTCGGTCTGATCGAGCACGTGGGGCATCAGCGTGTACTTCAGCGCCGGTCGCGGCTCGGCGGCCGGGCGGAGCGTCAGGGCCTTCACCGTCGCGTCGGGCGGGAACGACTCGTCCTGCCCGACCGCCGGGGCCCACGCCGCGAGAAGGACGCTCACCAGGGCTGCAAGTCTCGTCGTCATTGTGGATCCTCTTTCCCATGGGTCTCCGTGCCGAACAGGGCGAAGAACAGCGTCGGCAGACCCCTTCGCTCGTCGGGACGGACGGCGGCGTGGCCGTCGGACAGGCCGCTGTCGATATCATCGGCCATGGCGGCGCGGAGATCGCGGTAACTGACCCCATCGGCCTGGCCTCCGCGGCTCGCCGCCGGCTCGGCCGTCGGTGGCTCGGCCGGGGCGGCGGCATCGGCGGATCGGTCGGCCGTCACCACCTGCTCGCGACCGCCGGGGGCGGGCCGGATCACCACCGCCAGCAGCGCGCACAGCCCCAGCGCCGCGGCGGCCGCCATCCACCGGCGGGATCGCCGCCGTTCGGCGAGGCGGCCGGCCTCGAAGATCAGCCGGTCGCGATCGAGCCGCGCCCGCGACGGCCGCAGCCGTGCGAGGGCCAGCTCGAGCTCCCGCTCGGCCGGCGTCAGCGATGGTCGCTTTGGGTCTCGGTTCGGTTGGCTCTGCATGATGCCTCCAGGTGCGCCCGCAGCGCCGCCAGCCCCCGGCGGTAGCGCCGCAGGGCCGTGGCGGGCGAGGTGTCGGCGATGTCGCTGATCTCTCTCAGTGTCATCTGGCCCCAGATCCGAAGCGTGACGACCTCGCGCTGGTCGTCGGGCATGAGCTCCAGGGCGTCCTGGGCCGCTTGCGCGTCGATCAGCTCGTCGGGGCGCGGCTCGAACCACGCCTCCCGCTCAGCCGCCCGTGCCCGTTCGCGGCGGCGGCGCCGCAGGTGGGCCCGCAGCGAGGTGACCGACGCGTTCCGCACCGCCGTGAACAGCCACGCCTTGACGTTCTCCGGCGCCCGCCGCTGGCCCAGGAGGCTGACGAACGCCTCCTGCACCGCATCTTCCGCATCGCCGGGCGCGAGCCACTGGCGGGCGGACAGCACCAGGCGGGCCGCGGACGCGGCGAACCACCGGCCCAGGGGCGGCGGGGCGGTGGGG
>CAZHRW010000160.1:0-3293 GCA_964535025.1 uncultured Planctomycetales bacterium | reverse complement strand
GACCGGCGGCCGCTGCGGTCGTAGGCGGCCAGGCCGCCCGTGTGCGTTTCGCCGAGGATCTCGACCTGGACCATGGTGCTGTCGAAGCCGCCGTCGCGGATGATCGACAGGACGCCGTGCACGGTGCCGTCGTCGCCGGTGACGGTCGAGTACGTCAGGCGGGCGTCGTTGATGTAGTCGTTGTTCTCGTCGCGGATCGACACGGTGCCGGGGATGTCCCACGGGTCGTTCACCGAGCCGTTGCCGTCGGTGTCCTGGGCGAGCGACAGCGAGGCGCTGTTCATCTCCTCGCTGAATGTCACGCGGATCTCGCTGTCGTTGGCGAGCCGCACGTCGGTGATGTAGGGCGCCCCGAACGGATCGGTGTAGTCCCGCGTCCGCAGGAGCGACCCGCGCCGCCGCACGACGACGCGGCCGATGCCGTCGGCGGCCGCCGCCGCGTTCAACCGGCCGGCGGTCGGCTCGGAGTTGGTGACGTTGCCGCGAACCACGATCAGGCCGATCTCGCTGTCGAGCACGCCGCCGGCCTCGGCGGCGTCGGTGTAGGCGATCGGATAGTCCTCGTTGCCGAGGTAGGCCCACATGTCCCAGGGGATGTCGGTCCCTTCGTTGAGGTTGGGCAGGACGCCGGCGACGATGGCGCTGTCGATGAGATCCCCGGCGACCACGGCCCGGCCGAGGCTGCCGCCGGTGATGACGTCGTCGTCGGAGTTGTAGATCAGGTCGTCGCCGATCCAGGTGCCGAAACTGAGGACCGACTCGACCATGTTGCCGACCACGACGCTGCCGGTGTCCTCGCCGGCCACGAGGATCGCGCCGCTGAGGTCGCCCAGTCGTGCGGCCCCGATCCCGCCCCGGACCGCCACGACGCCTTCGTGCGTGCCGCCCAGGGCCAACTGGCCCAGTTCGCCGAGGATCTCGACGTAGGTGCCGTGGTCGCCGTCGCCGCGGACCACGGCCCGGTCGGCGTCCCCGGCGACCCTCACGTAGGCCCCGTCGGCCAGGGCGCCGAGGGTCAGCGAGCCGGCCGCGCCGAGCGAGACGAAGCCGGTGTAGGTCCCGTTGAGGTCGACCCGATCGGCCTGGCCGCGGATGTCGATGTCGGCCCAGGCCAGGTCGTCGGCCGAGACGTCGTCGTTGGCGACCCCGAGGCCGCCGGTCCGGATGAAGCCGGCGGTTTCGGCGAGCACGGCTCCGGCGAACTCACCGCCGTTGACCTGGAGGTTTCGCAGGGAACGCCCGGCGTCGATGACGGCGTCGACGAGCATGTCCCCGCCGCGGATGACGGCGTTGAGGATCGACCCGCCGGCGACCAGGGACCCGGCGAAGTCGCCGCCGCTGAGGCTGAAGTTGTGCAGATCGTCGCCCGCGGCCAGGTGGCCGTCGAAGTCGCCGAGGACGCTGGCGTTGCGGAGGGTGTTGCCCGTGGTGGCGATCCGGCCGCGATACCCGTCGTCCCGCGCGTCGATGCTCAGCCGGTGGATCGACGTGGCGGTGATCCCGGCCAGGTCGGCCTGCGTGGTGCCCCGCAGGCGGTAGAGGGCGGCGTCCTCGGTATTGAAGGTGAAGAAGCTCCCGCTGCTGAGATCGTGGGTCAGCCCGATCAGCGCGTCGCCGGACATCACGCCGCTGTCGGTGCGGGGCGCCGTGACGCCGGTGTCGGTGTTGATGGTGACCAGCCGATCGTGGCGGGTGTCGAACCCGATCAGCTCACCGGTGCCCGGCTGGTCGGGGGTGTCGTAGAACTCGATCCACCCGATCGAAGGCGTCTGGCCGGTCTCGCTGTCGACGAGGACGACGTCCTCCGTGTCGACCAGGTCGCCGTGCTGGCGCTCGTACTCGAACAGTCGCCCGTCCGAGCCGATGGCGAACACGTGGCCGGTGTCGCGGTTGTCGACGGCGATGTCGAGCAGGTAGGAGGTCACCGGGCGCCCGGACAGCGGGGCGCCGTCGTCGGCCTCGGCGTACTCGCTGAGGCCCCGCAGCAGGGAGAACCGCGCTTCGTTGGTCCCGGCGTCGACGACGACGGTGCCGAGCGTTTCCATCATGCCCGGGTTGGTGTAGACGATGCTGCCCTGCGGGTGGTTGGTGTCGTAGGCGTAGGTGTGGAAGGGCGAGGTATCCCAGACGTCGGCGGCACGGCCGAAGGCGTAGGCGTCGATGTCCGTCGACAGCGCGCCGGGGACCGTCAGCCACGACGAGTCGGCCGGGCTGTCGGTGTCGACGACGATCAGGTCGGCGTCGGCGCCGTCGTTGTTGTAGGCGACGAGGTTGTCGTTCGTGTCGAAGCCCATGCCGACGATGGTGGTGTCGGCGCCGAACAGGCTGACGGTGCCCAGGACGTTCATGGTGACGGCCGGGGGCGTCCCGGCGTCGTCGCCGATCACCAGCTCCACCAGTTGGTCCTGCGTGCCGCCGTTGATGCGGCGGATGGCGAAGATCCGACCGTCCTCGTTGACGGCCATCGCGGTGAAGGGCTCGTCGTCGAGCACGCCGCCGCCGTCGATAAGGACGGGGGCGGATGTCCGGTAGTTGGCGTGGGGGTGCCCCACCCGCAGCGCCCCGTCGCCGCTGGTGTCGGTCGTCTCGATGGCCACCAGGGCCATCCCGTCGGCGGCGGTGGACCCGCCGGCGTCGCCGTCGAAGTCGCGGATCACCCCGTAGAGGGTCCCCGCGTCGTCGCAGGCCAGGGCCATGACATTTTCGCTGTACAGGTTGCCGTACACGTCGCGGAGGACGCCCACCGACGTCCGCACGCCCGTCCACGAATCCACCCACACCAGTTCGTCCTGGCCGCTGGCCGACGAGGAGGCCTCCTCGATGGCGAAGATGTTGTACGACCGGTCGACCGCCAGGCCCACCAGGTCGGCCGGCCCGCCCTCGGGCGTGTTGAGCTGGACCGTCGGGGCTTGGTTCCACATGGTCGCCAGGCCGTACATCACGTTGCCGGCTTCGAGCACGTCCAGCGCCGTCAGGGAGACGGCATTGCCGGCGGCGTCGGTGACGGGCGCGGCGTTGTCGGGATCAGTGTCGCTGACCAGGTGGAGCGTCTCGGTCGCGGCGTCATACATCCACACGTTGCCGGTGGTATCGCTGGCGATGGCGGTCACGTCATCGTCCGCCCAGGTCGGGTGCTCGGTGGCCACCAGCAGCGGTCCGGCGGACCCGCCGTTGACGGTGAGGCTGCTGACCTCGCCGCCGACCCGCAGGGTGCCGTGCGCCTGGGTGTCCATGCTCAGCGCGCGGACGTCGCCGCCGATCCGGCCGTCCCAGTCGACGTCGCCGCCCATCTG
>CAZHRW010000159.1:0-88112 GCA_964535025.1 uncultured Planctomycetales bacterium | reverse complement strand
CCCGATCGACCTGCTGTTCGTCGAGACCACGTGGTTCGAGGACAGCAAAGACGTCATCGGCGGCATCGCCTATCCGGCTCACAGATTCGGGAAGGTGATCTATGACGCCGCGTGACCAGGCCAAGCGCGCCCTTCGTCGTCTTCCCGCAATGCATGAATACAGCTAACCCCTGGCAATTGCGCGGAATCTGTGATAGAATACGAAGCACGACCGTGGCCCGCGACATGCTTACCCCCCGGAGGACTATCATGCGATCGACCGTTTGCTTCGCCCTTCTCGCCCTGCTGACCGCCCTCTCGCCCGCCCTCGCCGAGACCGCCACGAGCGTCTCGCAGTACGGGATCACGTGGACCTTCGACGGCGACTACACCGTCGGCCGGTTCGCCACGGGCGACTGGTGGGTCGTCGGACCGGTGACCCTCGTCGACATCTCGACCGACCTGCATGACGACGGCTTCGTGCCCGCCGCCGGCGACGACGGGTCGATGCTCAACCCCAACGCCACGGGCCTGCAGGGCTACGAGGACGGGCTCAGCTCGTACCGCGCCGACCTCAATGCCGCCCTGCCCAACGGCCAGCCGATCTCGACGTCCAACCCGCTGGTCCTCCAGGGCGGCTCGTCGCTGGTCTCGCAGGTCAGTTGGCTCTACAACCCCGACGGCACCAAGGAAGCCGGCTGCCCCGCCCTCAGCGGCAGCACCGGCGCGCCCCGCCCGGCGACGCGGACCGGGGCGATCCTGACGGTCCTGGCCGAACCGGCGCCCGAGGGCAGCTTCCGCCCGGCCTACTGCGGCAGCGACAAGACGATCAAGTTCAACGTCGCCGACCTCGACCTCGACGCCCTCGAGACCCTCGACCCGGTCGGCAACGAGCCCGACGTGGCGACACTCGCCGGGCGGATCCAGCGGCCCTGGATCGACCACGTCCACGAGTGGGCCGGCGCGATGCTCCATCCGTCCGAAAACATGCCCAACTACGGACGGGACATGGCCAAGATCCTCGCCGACGTCGCCCTGCTGGCGAACGTCGACTTCGCCCAACTGCCCGGCAGCCCCAACAAGGTCGACCTGCTGGTCCCCTACGTCCAGTTCGGCATCGACTGCGCCGGGATCGCCGACGTCGGCGGCGGCTGGCCCCCCAACGGCGGGCACGGCCCGGGGCGCAAACTGCCCATCCTCGTCGCGGGCCTGCTGCTCGACGACCCCCACATGCTCGGGTGCGGCCAGTGGGACACCGACTTCCACGACGACATGCAGACGTTCTACGTCACCCAGGAGACCGTCGACATCACCAACGGCCCGACCTGGAACCCCGACACCCGGGCCGACCTGGAGCCCTACGAGGTCAGCGACATCGGCATGCCCGAGTGGGGCATCCGCCACGCCACGCGACCCGAAGCCGACAACCGCGCCTGGAACGCGACCTACCGCTCCGTCAACGGCGCCGTCATCCCCTCCACCGCCCTGGCCGCGGCGATCATGGGCCTGCGGGATGATTGGAACCACGAGGCCTACTTCGACTACGCCGTCCGCTACATGGACGTCACCAGCGGCGGCGGCACCGGCACCAACGCCCCGTCCGCCTTCGCCAAGGCCGTCTGGACCGCCTACGCCGACACGACCATCCTCGCCGCGGCTCAACAGCCCGGCGACGCCGACGGCGACGGCGATGTCGACCTCGACGACTTCGCCGCCCTCAAGGTCCATTTCGGCGCCGACGACGGCGCCACGTGGGCCGACGGCGACTTCGACGGCGACGGCGACGTGGACCTCGACGACTTCGCGATCCTCAAGCAGAACTTCGGCGCGACGGGCGGCTAAGCCCGTCGCCAATGCCATGGAAGCACACACCGACTTCGTCGAAGCGTCGGACTGCGAGATCGAACCGGTCGCCGACGACCGCGTCCGCTGCCGTCTGATCGGCGAGCGGTCGGGGTCGCAGACCTTTCACTTCTGCGTCCGCCTGGAGCACCTGGCGACCGGCCGACGCGGCGAGCTGGAGATCGTCTGGCCCCGCGTGTGGACCGCCGCGGACCTGCCGGCGGGCGCCAACGCCGAAACCGTCTCGCGGATGACCGATCACGATTCGTTCCTCTCGGTCCTGCCGCGGGTGACGATGCGCAGCAGCGACCTCGACACATGAACGCCGATCGACGACGTCCGCATCGACGAGACCGCCGACACGGCCGTCGTGCCGCTCGTCGGCGACGGCAAGAGCATCTATGTCTGCACGCAGATCCCCTACCGACCTGCGTATTACGCCGCCCTGCTGGACCACGTCCGCCGTCTCGCGCCCGACTGCCTCCACGAGATCGGCCGCTCCCAGGCCGGACAACCCCTGTACGTCGTCAGCCTGCCGGCCACCGGCCGCCCCGCCGACCGGGCGCCGACGATCTACATCCAGGCCCTCCAGCACCACGGCGAGCACAGCGGCGGGTTCATCACCCACACGCTCCTGCGGGACCTGCTGAACGAGGCCGCCGGCGGCCCGCTGCGCGAGCGGGTCAACTGGCAGATCATGCCGATGTTCGACGTGGACGGCTTTCACGGCCGGACCGGCGAGGCGGACCGCCAGTTGCGGCGCAAGAACCCCAACCGCGACTGGGACGTGGCCGCTTGGCCGGAGGTCGCCGCCGTCAAGCGGTGGTGGCAACGCCGGCTCGACGCCGGCTGCCGTTACGCCGTGGGCCTCGACCTGCACAACGGCTGGTCCCACCGCAACGCCAGCGGGGCCTGCTATACCGTCTTCGCCGACGACGAGGCGCCCGCCGACGAGATCGCCGAGCAGAAACGGTTCATCGACGCCCTTTACGCCCGCACCGACCACGAAATCGGCAAGCACTGGGCCCACAGGCTGCCGTGCGGCATGTCGTGCAAGCACGCCTTCCACGCCATGACCGGCTCGCCCCTGGCGTTCACGGTCGAGTTCTCCCGCCACCTCTGGTGGGACCGCGCGTCGCAGACCTACGTGCCCGCGCGCCCGGATCATCCGACCCGCTGGGCCCGCGACGCGGCGCCGGCCCTGGTGGACTACCTGATGACCGGCGAAGCGCGCTGACGGCGCGCCGCCCTGGAGCGTCCCGCATGACCGCGACGGCCCGGCCCTTCGCCCGGCACGGCTGTGAGAAGATGATCTACGACGCCCGCATGGGCCCCGTGGCCGTGGCGGACGGCGACCGCATCGTCATCGTCTACCAGGCGGCCGACGAGCACCTGCCCGGCCATCCGCACATCATCGCGTACGATCGCCGCGCCGGGCGCTGGGGGCCGCCGCTGCGGCTCGGGACCGCCGCGGGGCTCGACCACCATTTCGCCCCGATCCTCTGGCTCGACGATGCCGGCCACTGGCACGTGCTGTTCAACTGCCATTTCACGCCCGGCGCCCATCGCATCAGCCGCCGGCCGCACGAGATCACGAGCTGGGTCGACGGACCCGAGATCGCCCCGTCGATCACCTACCCCTCCGTCCACCGCCTCGGCGACGGACGACGGCTGATGGTCTATCGCGTCGAGGGCCACCTGGGCTGGTGGGTCTACCGCCTCAACACCGACGGCGGACGCTCGTGGGGGCCCGAGCGGCCGCTGCTGGACTTCGATCGTCACCCGTCCGACGAGGTCGACCGCTGGGCCGGGGCCTACCTCCTGCCGGCGGTCGCCCGCGACGGTCGCGGCGTCCACCTGGGCTTCTGCTGGTGGGACGAACGCCACGGCTGCCACCGGCGCTACCGGTTCAAGCGGGACCTGCTCACCCGTTATCACCTCTACTATCTGCGACTCGACGTCGACAGCGGATCGCTGACCACCGCCGACGGCCGTGCCCTCGCCGCGCCCGTCAACCGCCGCGCCGCCGAGGCCGCCAAGGTGATCGACACCGGCGACGAGCTGACCAACGCCCCGACGGTGGGCGCCGACGAACACGACCGGCCCGCCCTGCTGGCGCCGATCTCGGCCGACGACCCGTGGCACTGCCGCTTTCGTTTCTTCCGTTGGGACGGCGGCGCGTGGCACGGCGCGACGATCACCGAGACCGACAACACCTGGAACGCCTCGCGGCTCGTCGCCCTCGACGGCCGCCGCGTCACCGCCGACCTGATCGTCGGCGCCGGCAAGGGCGAGGGGTGCTTCTACGGCGGCGGCGAGCTCCAGCGCTGGCACAGCCACGACGGCGGCGCCTCCTGGCGCCGCGGCCGATCGTTCGTGCCGCGGGCGGGGCTGCTGACCAACAATCCCCGCCCGATCGAGCGCGCCGGCGGCGGCAGGGTCCGCGACGGGTTCGTCCTCTACGGCTGGAGGGGCCCCGGCGGCGTCTGGGCCGTTCCCGGCTACCCCACCGAAACCCGCAACCGCGGCCAGGGGTGGCTGTGGCTCGAGGGCCGATGGGTCTGAGACGACCGCCCTCCCGCCGTCGCCCCGCTCAGATCAACAGGTTCACGGTCCCGGCCTCGGCGTGGTCGAGGGACGTGGCGACGCCGCCTTCGTCGACGCCGTCGAGCAGCTTGTCGGGCCGCAGGCCCATGAGATCCATCGACATCGAGCAGGCGACGAGGGTGACCCCGGCGGCGCGGGCGGCGTCGATCAGCTCCTCCGCGGCGACATGCCCGTCCTTCGCCGAGCCGTACGGCGGGGCGTACGACAACTCGAAGGCCGGCCTGCCGGCGGCTCAGCGGACCTGGACGCCGTAATCGACCGTCCCCTCTCCCCGCAGGTGCGCGTCGAACCACCCGACGAGGACCGGGCGGAGGTCCTCGAAACGGGTGACAAGATACGCCAGGTGCCGGCCGTCCCGGTAGACGACGAACTTCGTCCGCTCCGGCCGTGCGAGGTAGGTCTCGAAGGCCTGGCCGATCGGCACCCACCGGTCACGGGCCCCGTGCGTCAGCAGGACCGGGGCCGCCGTCGCTTCGAGGAACGCCCGCACATCCAGCCGGGCGATGTCGAAGCCCATCTCGCGGCTGATCAGCTCGAAGGTCTTCTCCCGCTGGCCGTCGGTCATCCATCGCCACAGCCGGTGCCGTGCCGCGGCGAGCTCGATGGCGCTGCGCATCGTCATCGGCGACGCCGACAGCGCGCACGCGGCGATCCGCTCATCGGCCGCCGCCGCGGCCGCCGCGACGGCCGCCCCGTACGAATGCCCGAACACGCCCAGCCGTCCGACCAGCAGCCCCCGGTCGGTGAGGGCGTCGATGAGCCTGCCGACGTCCTCGGCATCGCCAAGAACGTAGCCCAGCGCCGGCGCGGTCGAATCGCCCTGGCCGCGAAGGTCGGCCACGATCACGCGGTAGCCCCCGTCGGCCAGGGCCATCGCCACCGGCCAGAACCAGTAATCCGTCCGCGCCCGCCCGGTCAACTGCTGCAGGACGATCACCGTCCCGGCCGGCCGAACCGGCGCCGGCGGCCGGCGGCGCCGCAGGATCAGCGGCGGCCGCTCGTCCGACCACACCCGCAGCTGCTCCACCGCCTCGGCCGTCCACCCCTCCGGCATCGGCGGCGCCGCCTCCCCCCGCCGCCACAGTTGCACCCGCTGCGGCTCGAGCACCCACACCGTCAGCCTCACCTCCGGCTCGGCCCGCACCTCCAGCGAGAACCCGCTGTCGAACGGGCTCCACGCGGCCGGAGGCGGCCGCACGCCCGCCCCCGCGTTCCACCCCACCGCCAGGATCCGCCCCGCCGCCACGTGCGCGCAGCCCCCGCACGGCAGCGCCGTCGCCAGCGACACCAGCCACACCCACCGCATCCGCCTCCCGCGCCGCCTCATCTCGAATCTCCGCCCGTCCCCGGCCGCTTGCCTGTCACCCTTTCGCGACCGGCGCGCCCCCGCGCCGCCATGGCCAGACCATACCCGCACGGCGCCGCACCCGCAAGCCGCCGCCTCGTCCGACGCGGCCGGCGACCTCTCCCTCGCCGCCCGCTCGTCACCCGCCCGCCGCCGGACGCCCGGCCGCGCGGGGCCGCCGTCGGACACGGGCAGGCTCCCCGGACGCTCGACACTCCTTCGAGCGACACGCCGCCCCCGCAGGCGACAGCCGGCGCGCCGCCACGTCCGCCACCGGCCTCCACGCGATTCTCTCTCACCCTCCCTCCTCCCCCCGGCAGCGGCCCCTATCTATACCCCTGTCTGCGCTTTGGCGGCGCGACGAACCGACTTTTGAATAAAATGCACCTCCTTTTGAACTTTCTCGCCGCTTGGGTGAATATTCTTCACGTCTCTGGCCACATTGTTGCGGCCGGCGCTTACTTTATTGAGTACGGCCTTCACATTGTGACGCCGCCGGTTGCCCGGCGCGGGTGACGCACCAGCCTGTGAAGATAGGTAAAATATCCGAGAATTCGGGTTTTGTGGAGTCCTCCGTCGACGGCATCTATAGGGGGACGCTATAGCCGAAAAACTTGCAAATGCAACGTTTCGGCCGTCAAACGGCGCAAGATGGGTAAACTGGGAGGTCCGAGAATTCGGAGAATTCGGAGAATTCAGGTTTTATGCCTACCGAGAATTCGGAGAATTCGGGTTTTATGCCGGGCAATCGGCCCCAAATCGCGGACCTTTGGGGCGTATTCCGTCCCTCATACACAGCCCCCGACCCGGCGGAAGCGCGCGCCCGACCCGCCGCGCGAAACCCGACGCGGCCCCCCGCCGCCCGCCTCTCGCCTCTCGCACCGCCGGCGCGCCATCGCGCCGGTGTCTTGCCTTGTGGCCCCTCCGCCGCCGCGGTCAGCGCTGCGCTGTCCGCGCCCGCTCCGCCGCCGCAGCGGGCCGGTCGGCGATGAAGTCGACCTCGTTGATGTTAAACCACTGGCCGAACTGCTCATGCGTGTTGCCGTGCCCGACGAGGCGGATGTAGCGGGCCTCGCTGTCTTCCAGGTCGAACCACTCCATGTGGTCGGAACTGCCCCCCGACCGGCCGTCGTAGACCTCCCGCCAGGTCCGCCCGTCGAGGCTGGTCATGACGGTGAAGGCATAACTCCTTTCATTTCCCTTGGTAAACGCAAGGCGGATCGCGTCGAGCCTCCGCCGCCCGCCCAGGTCGTACTGGATCCACTCGCCCTCGCCCTCGACCCGCCAGCTCGATGCGTCCGTCGGGTCCCCGTCGATCGTGTTGGCCGGCGGGAAGTCGGCCCAGCCGCCGTGGGCCTTCTGCTCCCAGTCGCTGGCCTCGACGACGATCCCGTCGGTGTCGAGCGTCCGCTCGCTGGCGCGGACGTGCGCAATCAATTGTCTTGTCTGAGGTTCCGCCTCTGCCATCGCCACGAGCTCCTCCCCGCCGGCCGTGCGCCCGACGAGTGTGGACGGCTCGAAGCGGCCCTCGCCGGCCCGCCAGGTCCACGTGTCGTCGATGCCCATGCCCGTAATCGTCACGATCGCCTCGTTGCCGTCGAGGGGCGCCAGCGTGACCGTCAGGCCGCCGTTGTTCCACAGGTCGTACACGCTGGCGACCCGCGTGGCGGCGGCGTGGCTGGTCAGGCGCAACTGCTTGAACCCCAGTGCCTTGCCGCGGTGATCGGCCGGCGAGTCGACGATGGCCGCCGTCGTGGCGGCGGTGGCGGCCACCTGGAACGGGCAGGCGGCGCCGTTGTCGGCTTTCAGGATGTAACGCCCTGTATCCACGTCGGTTGCCTCGAGCTTCGGCCCCTGCATCAGCCAGGTGATCTCGACCGGCTCGCCCGCGCGGATGTCGTCGAGGACGAGCAGGTAACGCCCGTCGACCCACAGGAAGCTCCGCCGGAACCGCTCCAGGTCCGGGCGCTGCGGTCCGCCGACGGGGTTCGCCGGGTAGGCCCCGGACGCCTCGCCCTCGATGGCGACGTTCTTACCATTTTTGGCGAAAGCGGTTACGACGGCCGTCTCGGTCACGTCCCCGCCGACCTGCGACCAGACGGCCCCCTCGGCCCGTCCGGCGACGGTCTGCCCCGTCCCGTTGATGAGGATCGTATTGTGGTTGGCCGACTGCTTGTGCTTGGAATAGCGGTCCGTCTCAGCCAGCAGCGCCCCGCCGGCGGCCAGGAGGAAGCTGTTGGCGTCGGGGTCGTCGTGGGCCACGTTAACGTAGTCTCGGCCGGTCGTTGCGCGATACGCGCTGAGCGTGTAGCCGCCGAACGGCCCGCACTTGAACATCGCCGCCGCCCGGCCGTCCCCCCAGCCGCTGCGCGTGATGAGCATCCCCAGGTCGGCGAAGAAGGCGGTCCGGGCAATCGCATCGGCGCTGCCGGCTTCGAGCCGGCGCGGGTACCACAGCAGGCCCAGCCAGGCGCGCGTGGGCGCAGCGCCTTTGCGGTCGAGGATATCGTTGCCCACGGCGAGGTAATCGCGCAAGCCGTTAGCGCCGATGGCCTTAAGCAGGGCCACGTCGTAGCCGAGCCCGCCGACGCCGCTGCCCCCCTGGTCGCCGAAGACGAAACGCAGGTCGCGGCCGGGTGCGAGGCTCGCCGTCATGAAGCGCGGAAGGTTCTTCATGAACGGGATTTGCAGATACTCGGTCCCCAGGCAGCGGTCGGCCGCGTCCAGGGCGAGCGTCAGGTGGGCCATGCCGAAGATCGTGTAGCTGAACGACTCGTGGCTCGTGCCGTCCTCGGGCAGCCAGCGTGTAACGAAGTCCAGTTCCTCGCGGACCTTAGCGATCAATTCGGCATCGTCGGCGCGCTGGGAGTCCGCCGCGGCCAGCACGCAGAGGACCAGCCCGGCGTCGCGGTGCCAGCGGTGGTTGTTCTGCGGGTCGGCCTGCCAGTAGCCCGGCCCGTTGTCGGCGTTGAGGTGGCCGTGGGTCACCATCCGCCGCGCCTGTAGCAAGAGCTTGTCGCGAAAGGCATTGCGGAATTCCGGGTCCAGATCGTCGTGCAGCCAGTCGTAGGCCAGCGCCGCGCCGATCATGATATTGGCCGCGCTCATGCCGCTGTCGGTCTCGCCGCCTTCCTCCCAGTGTTCCAGATCCGCCAGCAGGTGGAGGTACTCGACGGCGCGATCGTAAGAGGTTTGATCGCCGGTAATAACGTAGTGCAGCGCGACGGTGGGCAGCCGCCAGAACCCCTCGCGCTGGCCGTCGGTGGCGTTGCGGAGGAAGGTCGGCTCCTCGGGCGGGCGGCAGACCGGCACGTAGGCCTCCATCTGCGAGAAAAACTGCTGTCCCCGCTCGGTTTGCGCGAAGGCGCGGATCTCGGCGACCTGGTCGGGGCCGAACAGCAGCCGCGGGTGCTCATCGCGAACCTCCCGCACGAGCCCCCCCTCGGGCGCGGGCGCGGCACAGCCGAGAAGGCCGACGGCCCCACAGAGGCACACCACGGCGGCGATCGCGTAAGGATGACGGGCTTTCATCGTTCTATGTCTCCTTGGAAGAACGGGTTATCGTCTCGACGCTCCGCCGGCGGCCCGGATCTGACGGATCGCCCGGCGTGTGCCCGGCTCCGGTTGGCTCAGCGTGATCAGCTCCCGCCCCTCGCCGGTGCGGCCGCTGATGGTCGACGGATCGAACCGCTCGCCGCCGGGGGTCCACTGCCAGGTATCGTCGATGCCCCCGCCGGTCACGCGGACGACCGCACGACCGCCGGCCGGGCGGACGCTTACGGTCAGCGGGCCCTTAGCCCAAAGATCATAAACACTTACCACGAGCGTCGACGTGGTCCGACTGGTGAGGCGCAACTGTCGCCAGCCGAGCGGCTCACCGCGGCTGTCGGCGGGCGAGTCGACGATCCGCGCGGTCGCCGGGGCGGTCGTGACGACGTGGAACGGGCAGGCGGCCTCGCCGGAGGTGAGGATGTAACGTCCTTCGCCGTCGTCGGATGCGTCGAGGTCCTTGCCCTGCATCAGCCAGGTGATCTCGACGGGCTCGCCCGCGCGGATGTCGTCGAGGACGAGGATGTAGCGGCCGTCGATCCAGAAGAAGCTCCGGCGGAAGCGCTCGAGTGCCGGCCGTTCGTTGCCGCCGCGGGGATTGACCGGGTAGAACCCCGACGCCTCGCCCTCGATGGCGACGTTCTTACCGTTTTCCGCGAAAGCGGTTACGACGGCGGTTTCGGTCATATCCCCGCCGGGCTGGGACCAGCCGCCCCCTTCGGCCCGTCCGGGGACGGTCTGGCCGGTGCCGTTGATGAGGATGGTATTATGGTTGGCCGACTGCTTGTGCTTGGAGTAGCCGTCCGTCTCGGTGAGGAAGGCCCCCTCGTTGAACAGGAGGAACGCATTGGCGTCGGGGTCGTCGTGGGCGACGTTGATGTACTGGCCGCCGCGGGCGGCCCGGTAGCGGTTGAGCGTGTAACCCCCGAAGGGGCCGCACTTAAACATCGCCGCCGCCTGCCCGCTTTCCCAGCCGCTCCGGGCGATAAGGATGCCGAGATCGTCGAAGAAGTGCGTGTTGGGCAGGTTCGCGACGCGCCCGGGCTCGAGGTCCCGCGGGTACCACAGCAGCGCCAGCCATGCCCGCGTCGGCCCGACGCCGTGGCGGTCGAGCTGTTCGTTCAGTACGGCCAGATGGTCGCTGAGCTTATGGACGGCGATGGGACGGAAGAGGGCCACGTCGTAGCCGAGGTTGCCCACGTTGCTGCCACCCTGGTCGCCGAAGCGGAAGCGCTTGTCGAGCCCGGGTGCGAAGCTGGCCGTCATGAAGCGCGGAAGAGTTTTCATGAACGGGATTTGCAGATACTCGGTGCCCAGGCAGCGGTCCGAGGCTTCCAGGGCGAGCGTCAGGTGGGCCATGCCGAAGATGGCGTAGCTGAACGACTCGTGGCTCGTGCCATCCTCGGGCAGCCAGCGTGTGACGAAGTCCAGTTCCTCGCGGACCTTGGCCAGCAGCCAGTCATCGTCGTCCCGATCGGGTTCGGCGGCGGCCAGGGCGCAGAGGACCAGCCCGGCATTGCGGTGCCAGCGGTGGTTGTTCTGCGGGTCGCCCCGCCAGTAGCCGCCCCCGCCGGTAGTGCCGAGGTGGCCGTTGTGCATCATCCGCCGGGCCTGCAATAAGAGTTTATCGCGGAACGCGTTGCGGAATTCGGTGTCGAGGTCGTTGTACAGCCAGTCGTAGGTGAGGGCGGCGCCGATCATGATGTTGGCGGCGCTCATGCCGTAATCGGTCTCGCCGCCGAGTTCCCAGTGTTCGAGTTCCAGCAGGAGCTTCATGTAGCCCACGCTGCGGTCGAAGGACTGCTGATCGCCCGTCAGGACGTAATGGAGGGCGACGGTGGGCATCCGCCAGAAGCCCTGGCGCTGGCCGTCGGTGGCGTTGCGGAGGAACTCCGGCTCCGACGGCGGCCGCGACGATGGGAGGTAATCGGTCAATTCCGACCAGAACTGCTGGCCCCGCTTGGTCTTGGCGAACGCTTTCAGCGCGGGGACCTCGTCTTGGCTGAAGAGGAGGCGCGGATGCTGGCCGCGGACCGCCTCGATCAACCGGACCGGCCGGGCGGGGGCCGGGTCGCGGTCGGGGATGGCCGGCTGCGCGACGGTGAGGGAAATACAAGCGGCGATACAGACGGGAATAACGAATGAGGGCGCGAATCGCATGGCATCTGTCTCCTTACAAAATGCAGGACAATTCAGGATGGAAGTCTAGCGGAGATCGGTGTTCATGTCGAACGATTTCATCGGCTTGCCCGCTGGGATGGACCGCCGACGGCCCGCCGGCCGTAAAAGAGATGATGTCGCCGGCGGATGTCCTAGACTACGGTAAGGTCAAGGTGTTGGGATGCCTCGAACGAACGACTACAAGGTGCGGGGGTTGGACTGCGGGGAGGAGGTGGCGATCCTCCGCCGCGAGGTCGGCCGCCTGCCGGGCGTGATCGACCTGGAATTCGACGTGGTCAACGCCCGGATGTCGGTCGAATTCGACGGCGAGGCGGTCTCCCCCGAGCAGATCGTCGCCGCCGTCGACGCGACCGGCATGAAGGCCACGCCGTGGGACCTGCGGGGCCGCCAGCCGCAAGTCTCCTTTTGGAAACAGCATGCGCGCCTGATTGTCACCGCCGCCTCCGGCGTCTTCCTCCTGGGCGGCCTGGTGAGCCACTGGTGGCTCTCCGGCAGCCTGCTGCACAGCCTCGCCGGCGGGCACGGGGAGGCCGCGCTGCCTGTGGCGGTGGTCATCCCCTACGCCGCGGCGATCGCCCTGGGGGGATGGTTCGTCGCGCCGCCGGCCTTCCGCGCCTTGCGCAGGCTTCGGCCGGACATGAACTTACTGATGATCATCGCCGTATTCGGCGCGATGCTCATCGGCGAGTGGTTCGAGGCGGCCACGGTGGCGTTCCTCTTCGCGGTCGCCCTGCTGCTGGAGCATTGGAGCGTCGAGCGGGCCCGCAACGCGATCGGCGCCCTGCTTGATCTGTCCCCCCCGACGGCCCGGGTGCTGCCCGGCGGGGCCGCGGCGGACCACGCCCACGAGGTGCCCGTCGGCGAAGTGGCGGTGGGCTCGACGGTTATGGTCCGCCCGGGCGAACGGATCCCGCTGGATGGCGTGGTGACGGACGGCCGGTCGTCGGTCAACCAGGCCCCGATCACCGGCGAGTCGATGCCGGTGGACAAGGCCCCCGGCGACGAGGTCCACGCCGGGACCATTAACCAGAACGGGGCACTGGCCTTACGCACCACCCGCGCCGCGGCGGACACGGCGCTCGCGCGGATCATCCACATGGTCGAGCGCGCCCAGGCCCGCCGCGCCCGCAGCCAGCAGTGGGTGGACCGGTTCGCGGTCTACTACACGCCGGCGATGATGGCCGCCGCCGTCGCCGTCGCCGTCGCGCCGCCGCTGGTCGCGGGGGCGTCGTGGGGGGCGTGGTTCTACCGCGCGCTGGTGCTGCTGGTGATCGCATGTCCTTGCGCCCTGGTCATTTCCACACCGGTCGCCGTCGTGTCGGCCCTGACGGCCTCGGCGCGGCGCGGGGTGCTGATCAAGGGCGGGATCTACCTCGAAGCCGCCGGACGACTGAAGGCCCTGGCGATCGACAAGACCGGCACACTCACGCACGGCCGCCCGGCCGTCCAGGTGCTCGTGCCCCTCGACGGCCACAGCGAGGCCGAGCTGCTGGCGCGGGCGGCGGGGCTGGAGGCGCACAGCGAACATCCCCTGGCGCGGGCGATCCTCCGCAAGGCGCGGGAGGCATCGGTGCGGCCGATGGAGGCCGCTAACTTCCTTGCCCTCAAGGGCAAAGGCGCCGAGGCGACCATCGAGGGGCGGCCGTTCTGGATCGGCAGCCACCGGCTGATGCACGAAAAGGGACAGGAAACCGACGCCATCCACGCCCGCGCGCTGGCCCTGGAGGACGCCGGCCACACCGTGGTCGCCGTCGGCAACGATGCCCACGTCTGCGGGCTGATCTCCATCGCCGACGGCCTGCGGGAGGGCGTCGCGGGCGTCGTCCGTGCGGTGAAACGCGCCGGCGTCAGCCGCGTCATCATGCTCACCGGCGACAACGAGGGCACCGCCCGCGCGATCGCCGCCGCCGCCGGCGTCGACGAGTTCCGCTGCGAACTGCTGCCGGAGGATAAGGTTGAGGCCGTCGGCCGTCTCGTCCGCGAGCACCGGCACGTCGCCATGGTCGGCGACGGGATCAACGACGCCCCGGCCATGGCCGCCGCGACCTTCGGGATCGCCATGGGCGCCATGGGCACCGACGCGGCGATCGAAACCGCCGACGTCGCCCTGATGAGCGACGACCTGTCCCGCCTGCCCTGGCTGATCGCTCACTCCCGGCGAACGCTGCGTATCATCAAGCAGAACATCATCTTCGCCCTCGGCCTCAAGACCCTCTTCATCATCCTCACCCTCGCCGGGGCGGCGTCGCTGTGGATGGCCATCGCCGCCGACACCGGCGCCACGCTGCTGGTGGTGTTCAACAGCCTGCGATTGCTGGGGCGCTGAATCCTCGACCGTCGCCGTTACTTCTGTCCCGCCTTCTCCTTAAGCGCCTGGTAGCCGTAGTGGGCCATCAGGTGGTCCAGGAGGACCAGGGCGGTGTAGTTCTCCGCGACGGGCCAGATCCGCCCGACGATGGTGGGATCGCGACGGGTGATCGCGGCCAGCTCGGTGTTGGCGTGGGTGTACTTGTCGATGGTGTGCTGGGGCCGGTCGATGGTCGGCGTGGGCTTGACGGCCAGGCGGGCGACGATCGTCTGGCCCGTCGACACGCCGCCGGTGATGCCCCCGGCGTTGTTGGAATCGAAGACGACCTCGCCGTCGACGGCCCGCATCTGGTCGTTGCACTCGTAGCCGGTCATATCCTTGACGGCGAAGCCCGCGCCGACCTCGACGCCCTTGACGGCGCCGATGCCGAGCATCCGACCGAGCTCGGCGTCGAGCTTGTTGAAGACCGGCTCGCCCAGCCCGGCCGGGACGCCCGTCGCGACGACCTCGACGACGCCGCCGGACGAATCGCCCGTCACCGTAATCCTGTTGGCGGCCTCGAGCATCGCCGCCGCCGCGTCCGGGTCCGGGCAGTTGATCACGTGGTGCACGCCGTACTCGGCCCGGACGGCGTCGGCCTCGACCGGCCTGGCCGTCTGGCGGATGGCGTCGATCTCGCCTTCGATGGCGGCGAAGACGGCCATCTTCTCCAGGAACCGCATCTCGGGCGTGACGCGGCCGTTGACGTAAACCGCCTGGTAGAACGGGTCATAATCGTGGCGCATCCGCTTGTAGGCGTCGGTGGTGCTGAACAGCGCCTCGTCGGCGACGTCGTCGCAGCGGACGCCGGCCATCTCGCGGATAAACGAGCAGACGCGGATCCCGCACCGTTCGAGCACGCGCTTGGCAACATAGCCGGCGGCGACGATCGTGCTGGTGTAGCGGCCGGAGAAGATGCCGGCGCCGATGGCGTCGTCGTTGGGCCCGTACTTCTGGAACGTCGCGTAGGACGCATGGCCCGGCCGCGGGGTGCGGTTGGTGTCCTGGTACTGCTTGATGTGGATGAAGTGCCGGTCGAGATTGGGGATGAGGATCCCCAGCGGCGTCCCGTTGGTATGCCGCGCGTTGCCGGCGTTCTCGACGGTGTCGGCGGCGTTGATCCCGCAGTAGATCACCGGCAGGTCCGGCTCCTTCCGCGGGCTCGACAGCTCGTCGGCACCGGGGTTCCGCAGGAGCATGTCGCCGTAGATCTCCTGCTCGGTCAGCACCATCCCCGGCGGGACGCCCTGGATCACCGCCAGCAGGCCGTCCTGGTAGGAGCCCCCCGCCACCGTCACCTGCACGTTTCGTCCCAGACTGCAGCCGATCATCGCCATCCGCCTTTCTTCGCTCAAGGACCCGGGACCGACGACCCCGTGGGGACACCGGCTCGCTATCTACAGTGACCCGCTAGGATACAGGCATAACTCGCGCGACACAACCCTTTAGGCGGGTCGTCAGCCCCTGACAGCCCCCTGCCCGGCCGCGGACGCTTGCACACGCCGCCCGCCCTGGTAGGATAAGCCCCACAGCACAAGGAGTCGCCCGTGTCCGATCTCGTTCGCTTCAGCGTGTCGATCGAGCGGTCGCTGTTCGAGCAGTTGGAGGCCCAGGTGGCCGACAGCGACTACAGCAACCGCTCGGAGTTCATCCGCGACCTGATCCGCAATCACATCGTCGAGGCCCGGTGGCGCTCGAACGCCGAGAGCCTCGGCACGATCTCCCTGCTGTACGACCACCACAGCCCCGGCCTGAGCGAACGGCTTACCGACGAGCAGCACCATTTCCGCGGGAAGGTCCTGGCCACCACGCACATCCATCTCGACGAGCACCTCTGCGCCGAGATGATCATGGTCCGCGGACGCGGACGCGACATCCAGGCCCTCGCCGACCACCTCCACCGCGAAAAGGGCGTCCTCCACGCTCGGCTGGCCACGGGGTCCACGGGGCGGGATCTCGCCTGAACAACGCCCTACCGCTCGGGCGCCGTCTCGAGCTCGCGGGCCGCGGCGGCCATGGAGTCGAACGCCTCGACGGTGGTGAGCACGTAATTGCAGGTGCTTTCGTCGCGCAGGGGGCGGATGGTGTTGAACGCCTCGTCGTGGCTGAGACGGCGGAGGGCGTCGACGGAGTCGTAGGCGATCAGGCCGCAGTATTCCTGCGTGCAGGGGCCCAGGTGCACGTAGCGGGTGCGCCCGTACAGCAGGACCCGCGCCCCGACGCGGTCGAGGATCGGCTGAACGCGGCGGAGGTACTCGGCGTACTGCCGCTCGCGCCCCGGATGAATATCGAACAGGTTCAACACAACGATCACGATCGTTCTCCACGGAGCCACGGCGGCTTACGATAGAAGGCCGCCGGGGCTTTGGCAACCCTCTTGGCCGCACGTCAGGCGGATCATCGGCACCTCCGCCCGCGCCCCCACGCGAAGCGGGATGCGGGTGACGCCGGCCCCGCGGGAGGTGTAGACCCGGCACCGCGGGCCGTCGGCCAGGCCGCGGGTGTAGCGTCGATAGCGGATCTGCGTCATCAGCGGCCGGCCGAACAGCGTGATCTGGCCGCCGTGCGTGTGCCCCGCGACCACCAGGTCGGCCCGGGCGACGCCGTCGAGGGCCTCGGCGACGTCGGGGCTGTGGCAGGCGAGGATCACCGGCCGGCCGGGGTCGGCGCCGTCGAGGGCCGCGACGGGGTCGCAGCGGCCCTCGATGCAGTCGTCCAGCCCCGCCAGGGTGAGCCCCGCGCCGCCGCGGCCGAGGGTGCGATGGGCGTTGACGAGCATGTCGACGCCGCCGGCGGTGTACGCCTCCAGGGCCCGGCGGGCGCCAAGGCGGTGCTCGTGGTTGCCCAGGACGCCCAGCACGCCGGACGGGGCGCGGAAGGCCCGCAGCAGGTCCGCGCAGCCGTCGAACCGCCGCCGGCTGCGGTCGATGAAGTCGCCGGCGATGACGATCGCGTCGGGCGCCTGGCCGTTGACCAGGGCGGCCAGGTGTCGCACGAAGGCCTCGTCGACGAGACGGCCGTAGTGGACGTCGCTGACGACCGCCAGGCGGAACCCCTCCAGGGCCGGCGGCAGGTCGGCGATGGCGATGGGCACGTCCGTCAGGTCGATCGGCGTGCGGGCGTTGGGACGACCCCAGGCGATCTCGACGTTCATGCCGGGGTCCGTTCGGCCAGGCGGCCCCGCAGACGATCCAGCAGGATCCCCGCGAGCCGGTCGTCGATCCCCAGCGGCTCGGCCAACTCGAACGCGACGTCCGGATGGCGCCGCCTCGCCTCGGCCAGCAGTTCGGGCAACGTCCGGCGGGTGTGGTGGCCGTCGCTCAGCAGGCAAGGCAGGACGATCACCCGTTCGGCCCCCTCGCCGGCCGCCCGCGCCGCCGCGTCGGTCACCGACGGCTCGCCGACCAGGTGGGCCGCGATCACCCGCACGCCCGCACGGCCGGCCAGGATCGACGCCAGACGCGCCAGCGGCGGCGACGACGGCGCGTCGGGCGTGCCGTGATCGACCAGAATGACGACTTGTCGGGTCATGGACCTTCTCCGTCTGCTCCCCCTGCGATCAACGATACACCTTTGCCGGCGGTCCCGCTCACACTATAATGGGCGCGAACCTGTTGACAACGTCCATCACACAACGAAAATGCATCTCCGGGAGTCACGAGGCCCGCCGCGACCACGCGGGGGGCGGGAGAACCGCCATGAACCGATCCATGCACCTGGCGACGATGGCGACAGTGGTTACGGCCCTGTGCGCCCTGGGAGCGGGCGGCTGCAGTTCGTACGGCCAGTCGGTCGACACGGGCGGCAGCGGCTCGCAGCGGCGGATCGCGCCGGAGCTGCTGCCCGGCTCCGAGCGGCGGCTCACGGATGTGCCCGTGCCCCAGCGGTTTGAGCTGGACTCCCAGCGCTCCCGCGCCGTGGCCACCAGCGGCATTCGCGTGGTGGACCACCATTACGTCGGCCCGGCCGATAAGTGGGCCGTCGGAAGGTTTTACAAGCGATACATGCCCGAACATGACTGGACCGAAATGTCCGACCAGATGCTCGGCGGCGATGTTTTCCTGCAGTTCCAGCGGGGCCGCGAGCGCTGCACGATCAAGATTACCGATCGCCGGTGGAAAGGTACGGACATCCACGTCCTGATCGTCCCGGAAGTCCCGGCACGTGCGTCGGGAAATTATTGACCCGATTACCCTGCGAGGGGAGCCTTTGAAGTCTCAACGCCGACACGAATTGAAAGAAAGCGAGCTGGCCAAGGAATTGAGCAAGGCCGGCGTCTTTTTCAAGGAACACCTGGGCACCGTGGTCCTGTCGGTCCTGGCCGTCGGCGCGGTGATCTTCCTGATCATCACGCTGATCGGGAACGCCGCCCGGGCCAGACAGAACGAGCGGGTTCAACTGCACGAGGCGGCCTTCCAGGCCCAGGCCGACCCGCGCGAACGCCTGGCGTCCCTCCAGCAGTTGGCCGAGCAGAGCGGCCAGGACCCCGTGGCCGCCTGGGCGCACGTCCACGCCGGCGAACTGGCCCTGCGAATGGTCGCCGACGACTGGTACGACCTCAGCGACACCGAGCGCACCGCCCGCCTGGCCGAAGCCGCGACCGCCTTCGAGACCGTCATCGCCCAGTACGGCGACCAGGTTCGGGCGGTGGGCAAGGCCCGGCTCGGCCTGGGTCGCGTAGCGGAGTATCGCGGCGACCGGGAAGAGGCTGTCGCCCAGTATGACGCCGCCGCCGCCTTGGCCGATCGCGGCGCACGGCTGATCGCCGCCGAGGCGCTCGCCCGCCGAACGCGCCTCGAGACGCTCGGCGACGACGTGTCGCTGGCGAGGCGACCGGCCACCCAGCCGGCGGCCACGCAGCCGTCCGAAGCCGCGACGCAGCCGGCGTCGTAGGCCGCCCCGGAGGGCCTCGGGGGGGGGGCGCAAAATCGAAAAATCCCAGAAAATGCCTTACACGACGGGGGCTTTCTGGTATGTAGGTGGTGACTCTACCGTTGGTTGGCTCTGCCGCGCCGGCAGCCGCGTCGGGTGCCGGTCGTGCGGCGATTTGAAGAGCGTGTCTGGATGGAGAGACAAAAACGATGGCCGACTTGCAAGCGATTGCTGATGCCGTAATCAAGGGAGATCGAGACACGGTGGCCGAGCAGTGCCAGGCCGCCCTGGATGAGGGCGTGCCGGCCGGCGACGTGCTGGACAATGGCCTGATTGCAGGCATGAACGTGGTGGGCGTGCGTTTCAAGGCCAACGAGATCTACGTCCCCGAGGTGTTGATCGCCGCCCGGGCGATGAAGGCCGGGATGGCATTGCTCGAGCCGCACCTGAAGAAAGCGGGCGTCAAGCCGGTGGGCACCGTGGTGCTGGGCACCGTCAAGGGCGACCTGCACGACATCGGCAAGAACCTGGTCGGCATGATGTTGCAGGGCGCAGGGTTCCAGGTGGTGGACTTGGGCACGGACGTCGGGCCGGAGACCTTCATCGCCAAGGCCAAGGAAAGCAACGCGAAGGTCCTGGCGATGAGCGCGCTGCTGACGACGACGATGCCCCAGATGGCGGAGGTCACCAAGGCCGTCAAGGCCGACGGGCTGGAGATCAAGATTATCATCGGCGGCGCCCCGGTCACGCAGAGCTACTGCGACGAGATCGGCGCCGACGGGTACGCCCCCGACGCCGCCAGCGCCGCCGACCTGGCGCGCGAACTGGTCTGAACCGCGGACATCGCGGCACAGTAGACACCCTGGGCAGGCAGCCGGACCCTCGCGGGGGCGTCGGCTGCCTGCCCATTGTCTTGGGTGGAAGCGACCCCTCCTTCGAGGGCAGGGCCGATGACCGAACCTGACATAGCCCGACAGGGCCCCGCCGAGGCGGGGAGCGATGAGCACGAGCCGCTCGTTGAAACCGTCGACGAGAGCGGCGGCCGGCGCGGCCGCATCACCCTCCGCCGCTCGCTGACGCAGCGGCGGCTGGACAAGTACCTCGCCGGACGGCTCGGCAAGCAGGTGGCGTCGCGCTCGCTGCTTCAGAAGCTCATCAAGGACGAGCGGATCACCGTCAACGGCCGTCCCGTCAAGGGCAGTTACACGGTCCAGGCCGGCGACGTCATCGACATGCTCCTGCCCGAACCCGAGGTCAAGACGATCCCGCCCGAGCCGATCCCGATCGGCGTGGTTTACGAGGACGACCACCTCATCGCCGTCGACAAGCCGCCGGGGCTGATCGTCCACCCCGCCCGGGGCAACTGGTCGGGCACGCTGCTGAACGCCCTGGCGTGGTACTTCCAGCAGCACAACGCCTCCATCGGCGATCTGCCCCTGCGGGATGAAGCCTACCGCCCCGGCATCGTCCATCGCCTCGACCGCGACACGACCGGCATCATCCTGCTGGCCAAGAGCGAGCTGGCCCTGCGGAGCCTCGGCAGCCAGTTCGAGCACCGGCGGGTGCAGAAAACCTACATGGCCGTCGTCCACGGGCACGTCGAGCTCGACGAGGACATCATCGACCTGCCGATCGGCCAGCACCCGCGGATCAAGGAGAAGTACGCCGTCGACCGGCGGACCGGACGGCCCTTCGCCGCCCTGTCGAAATCCGCCGTCACCCACTACCGCGTCCGCGAGCGCCTCGGCGGGGGCGAGACGCCGTCGTTCACGCTGCTGGAACTGCAGCCCAAGACCGGGCGGACCCACCAGTTGCGCGTCCACTGCAGCCACATGGGCCACCCGATCGTCGGCGATCGGCTCTACGGCGGCGGCCCACTCTACCGCAGCCAGCTCGAAGGCCATCCCGACCAGGCCGTCGGCCCCATCATCACCCGCCAGGCCCTCCACGCCTGGCGGATCACCTTCCATCACCCCGCAACGGGCGAGACCATGACGCTCGAAGCACCCCTCCCGGCCGACTTCGTCGAAGCCCTCGCGATCCTCCGCGAGCTGGGCGGCCGTTGATCGACCATCCGTAGGACCGGCCGCGGCCGGGCATTTTCCCGCGGCGGCCTTGACACGCCGCCGTCGCGGGGCTACAAATCGTTGCTCGCACCCGGGCGATTAGCTCAGCTGGTTAGAGCGCACGGATCACACCCGTGAGGTCACTGGTTCGAATCCAGTATCGCCCAGTGAAAACGCAATGCGTTTTTCCAGAGCAGTCGAGCTGTCCTGCTGGATTATTCCCGCCTTGCATCGGGGCAGGGCCGGCATTCCCCCAAGGAGCACCGCCGATGAAGCTTGTGACGTTCGAACACAACGGCCGCGTTTCCTACGGCGTCATGGTCGACGACCGGGTCGTGGACATTCCCGCCGCCTGGCCGGACGGGCCGGCGTCGCTGTTGGCGGCGCTGGAGGCGCAAGACGCGGCGATCGAGCGAATCGGCGAGTTGGCGGCGTCGGCCGACGGCGTGCCGGCCGGCGAGCTGCGGCTGCTGGCGCCGGTGCCGTCGCCGCCGAAGATCATCGCGATCGCGGGCAACTACGCCAAACACATCAAGGAAAGCCGCCTGGACAAGGGCCTGACCGACGACCCGCACAGCGACACGACACCCCGACCGTTCCTGATGCCCGCCACGTGCATCGCCCACCCCGGCGACACGATCGCCTGGCCAGCCACCAGCACGGAGATCGACTACGAGGCCGAGCTGGCCATCGTGATCGGCCGTCCGGCCAAGAACGTTTCGCCCGACGAGGCCGCCGCCTGCATCGCCGGCTACACGATCGCCAATGACCTCTCCGCCCGTTCGGTCACCTTCGCCGAAGGCCGTGCCAGACGGCCGTGGGACGAGTTCTACGACTGGCTGACCGGCAAGTGGGCCGACGGGTTCTGCCCGACCGGTCCGGCGATCGTCACCGCCGACGCGATCGGCGATCCGCGGGACCTGTCGATCCGCCTGACGGTCAACGGCGAGGTCCGCCAGAACGCCAACACGCGGCAGATGATCTTCGACGTCTACGAGCTGGTCTCGTTCCTCTCGCACCTCATGACGCTCACGCCCGGCGACATCATCGCCACCGGCACGCCCGAGGGCGTCGGCATGGGCACCGGCCGATACCTCAACGCCGGCGACGTCATCACCGCCACCATCGACGGGATCGGCGACCTGACCGTCACGCTGGGCGAGCGCCCGAGCGAGTTCTACACGCCGCGCCGCCGCTAGCGCGGAAATCCGAAGCACGAAACTCGAAATACGAAACAACTCCCAATACGGCAAACGGATAAAGCCCGACACGACTTGGGCGGACGCCTTGGCGTTTCGAGCTGTGCTGTTTTGCCGTTTCGGATTGGTTTCGTATTTCGAATTTCCCGGCCCGCAGGGCCGGGCGTTATACTGGCCGCGATGTCCGTTGCCTCCTTACAAGACATTCACCACGAGTTCGGCAAGGTCGAGGTGCTCGGCGGCGTGACGGTGGACCTGTATGCCGGCGAGCGGGTCGCGCTGGTCGGACCGAACGGCTCGGGCAAGACGACGATCCTGCGGATCCTCGCCAGGGCGCTCCTGCCGACCAGCGGCAAGGTCGTCTGGGGCAAGAACGTGCGAGTGGGCTACCTGCCCCAGCAGCCCCGGCTCGAGACCGACCAGACCGTCCGCGCCGTCGCCTCGCGGCCGTTCGCCGAGGTGGTGAAGATGGAAGCCCGCCTGCGGGAGCTGTCGGCGGCGATGGCCGCGGCGTCCGGCGAGGCGCTTGGACGGCTCATGAAGCAGTACGGCCAGCTCGAGGCCCGCCACCAGGCGGCGGGCGGCTTCTCGTGGGAGCACCGCGTCGAGGAGGTCCTCGCCGGCGTCGGTTTCGCCCCCGACGAGCGTGACAAGCCCTGCCGTGTCCTCTCCGGCGGCCAGCAGTGCCGGTTGGCGCTGGCGTCGGTCCTGCTGGGCGGGGCGAACCTGCTGCTGCTGGACGAGCCGACCAACCACCTGGACCTCGAGGGCGTCCAGTGGCTCGAGAAGTACCTCGTCAAGCTCCCCGCCGCCGTGATGCTGATCAGCCACGACCGCTACCTGCTCGACCGCGTCGTCATGAAGGTCCACGAACTGGGCGGCGGGCGGACGGAACTGTACCCGGGCAACTACACCCGCTACGTGCAGGAGCGCACGATCCGCCGCCTGCACCGCCGGCGGCAGTACGAAAAGGACCAGGCCACCATCGCCAGGGAGCGGGACTTCATCGCCCGCTTCCACGCCTCCGGCTCCCGCAGCCGCGAAGCCCGCGGCCGTGCGACCCGGCTCGAACGACGGCTCAAGGCCGGCGAGCTTCTGACCGACCCCGTCCGCGACGAGCAGGCCCTGTCGCTGAAAATCCACGCCGGCTCCCGCGGGTCCGACCAGGCCCTTGTCCTGGATGGAATCACCAAGGCGTTCGGCGACACGCCGATCGTCGAGGACCTGTCGCTGAAACTCCGCGGCGGGGGGAAGCTCGCCATCCTCGGCCCCAACGGCGTCGGCAAGACAACCGTCCTGCGGATGGCCCTCGGCACCGAACCGCCCGACGCCGGCACCGCCGTGATCGGCAAGGGGATGACGGTGGGCTACTACGACCAGAAGCAGCTCGGGTTGGATGAGTCGCTGACCGTCCTGGAGCAGATGGCCGCCTTCGCCGGCACCGCCGACGAGCACGTCCTGCGGAGCTGGCTGGCGCGGTTCCTGTTCACCGGCCAAGAGGTGTTCAAGGCCGTCGGGAGCCTCTCCGGCGGCGAGCGCAGCCGTCTGCTGCTGGCACGGCTGCTGTTTTCCAGGCCGAACTTCCTCATCCTCGACGAGCCGACCAACCACCTGGACATCGCCTCGCGGGAAATGCTCGAAGCGGCGCTGGCCGAGTATGACGGGACGATCCTGCTGGTCAGCCACGACCGGTACTTCGTCGATCGCGTCTGCAGCCGTCTGCTGCTGCTGTGGCCCCGCCGGTGGGAGCTGGTCGAGGGCAACTACACCTTCTGGCGGGAGCGAGAGGAGCGCAAGGCCGCCGAGGCCGCCGCCCGCGAGGCCGCGAAGAAACCGTCGCCGCCGAAGCCGTCGTCCCGGCAGGCCGCGGCGACCGAGCGGGTGGGCGGGCTGAACTCCTACCAGATGAGCAAGCTTACGCTCGAGGAGGTCGAGCAGCGGATCCACGAGCACGAGCGGGCGCTGGTGGCGATCGAGCAGTCGTTCTCCGACCCGGTGGTCTTTACCGATGCGGCAAGGCTCGCCGAGGTCCAGGCCGACTACGACGCCCGCCGCCGGCAGATCGACACCCTGATGGAGGTCTGGCAGGTGAAGATGGAGGAAGCGGGATGATCGACCTGCGCACCGCGACGGCATCGGACTTCCTCGCGATCGCCGAGCTCGATCGCCGTGCGTGGCGGGGCAACCGGCGGGGGGAGTTTATCCCGGACGGCGAGCACGTCTGGCGGGTCTGGTGCCAGTGCGCCCTCACGCTCGTGGCGACCGCCGGCGACGCGGTCGTCGGCGCGGCCGTGGCGTTCCCGTGCACGGATGGCCGCTACGCGGTGCACAAGATCTTCGTCGACCCCGCCCGCCGCGGCCGGGGCATCGGCGGGCGCCTGCTGGCGGCGCTGGTCGAGCGGCTCGACGAACGCGGCGTGACGAGCTTCCTCACCGTCGACCCCGTCAACGAGGCCGCCCTGGCCCTCTACGAGCGGCACGGCTTCACCGAACGCGGCTTCATCAAGGGCTATTACCGACCCCAAGAGGACCGGTTCGTCCTCACGCGTCGGGCATTCCCGGAGTGACACTTATGCACATCGACCGTATCGACGTCTACCGTGTGGCCATGCCGCTGACGTCCCCCTTTCGGACGGCGTTCGGCGACGATTCCACCATCGAGGCCGTCCTGGTCCGCATGGACAGCGGCGAGCTGTCCGGCTGGGGCGAGGGGGCGCCGAACCTGCCGACCTACAGCGGCGAATCGGCGGCCGGGGCCTTCGTGACGATCCGCGAGTACCTCGCCGGGCGCCTGGTCGGCCGCGACGTCGGTTCGGGCGATGAGCTCCAGGCCCTGCTGGCGCCGATCAAGGACAACCGGTTCGCCAAGGCGGCGCTGGACCTGGCGTGGTGGGACCTGGAGGCCCGCCGGCGGGAGATGCCCCTCTGGCGGTTGCTGGGCGGCCGGGGGCCGGACGTGACCGTCGGCGCGGATTTCGGCGTGCAGACGTCCCTCGACGAACTGCTGGCCAAGGTGGCCGCGGCCGTGGAGGCGGGCTTCGCGCGGGTCAAGCTGAAGTACCGCCGCGGCTGGGACGTGGACATGGTTCGCACCGTCCGCGGCGCGTTCCCCGACACGACGATCCACGTCGACTGCAACAGCGGCTTCACGCTGGCCGACACGCCGATGTTCGAGCAGCTCGATGCGTTCAACCTGGCGATGATCGAACAGCCGCTCGCCCACGACGACCTGGCCGACCACGCCGAGCTCGCCCGCCGGATCGCCACGCCGATCTGCCTGGACGAGAGCGTCACGTCGGTCGACAAGGCCCGCAAGGCGATCGACCTGGGGATCGTCGGGTACATCAACATCAAGAACGGCCGCGTCGGCGGGCTCACCCCCGCCGTGGCGATCCATAATTACTGCCGCGACAAGGGCATCCCCTGCTGGGTGGGCGGCATGCTCGAGTCGGCGGTCGGCTCGCGCCACAACCTGGCGCTGGCAACGCTGGACAACTTCACCTACCCTGCCGACGTGTTCGTTTCGAAGCGCTTTTACGAGCCGGACCTCGCCGGCCCCGAGGTGGTGCACTCGGGCCCGTCGCGAATCACCGCCCCCGACCGGCCCGGCTGCGGCAGCGAACCGGTCGCCGAGCGGCTGGAGGCGATGACGATCGAGCGGGCGGAAATTCGAGGGACGTAGACAGCCGGAGCGTTTTACCCTTCCCCAAGCGCCCTGCCGAACGCCCGCGCCCGGCGGATCTCGGGATGGTCCTCGCCGACGACGTCGTCGTGGCGGGCGCCGTGAAGGGTGAAGCTGCCGACGGTTTCGAGGCCGTAATAGCCCTTCATGCGATCACGGATCCACGCGGTCACATCATCGTAGGCGTGCGGGTCGCCCGCGCCGTAGGTGATGGCGGTGACGACGCGTGTGTTCGTGTTGGGGTAGTAGTTCTCCAGCCGCCGGCCGAGGTAGCAATAGGTGCGCTGGATGAACGTCATCAACTGGGCGGTGATGTGGTCGAGATATAAGCCTTGACGGCCGGCGTGCAAGCCTTTCCCCACGGCGGGGGTCGTCGGCACCCCTTGAGCGGGGACCCGGCGCTTTTTGGGCTTTGCCTTCACACAGCGGAAACGTTAGATTCGCCGACGTACACCTACGCGCAGGCCTCGGGAGAGTTCCATGCATTACACTGTCATGCTTCCGTCCCTCCTCCTCGTGTTGACAATCAGTCTGGCCGCCGCGCCGTCGGACCCGGACAGGCGGGCCGGCGACCGCATCCGCCCCTGGGACGCCAACCCGCGCTACTGGCAATACCGCGGCAGGCCGGTCCTGCTGCTTGGCGCCAGCGACGACGACAACCTCTTCCAGATACCCGACCTCGAAGCCCACCTCGACGCCATGGCCGCCGCCGGGGCCAACTACATCCGCAACACCATGAGCGACCGGAACGACCGCGGCTACGAGATTCACGCCTTCGCGCGGCGGCCGGACGGCACCTACGATCTCGACGCGTGGAACGCTGAGTACTGGCAGCGCTTCGAGACCATGCTCCGCCTCACGCACGAGCGCGGCATCATCGTGCAGATCGAGCTGTGGGACCGCTTCGACCATTCCCGCGACCACTGGCGGGCCGACCCGTTCAACCCCGCCAACAATGTCAATTACACCCACGAAACGTCCGGCCTGGCCCCGGAGTATCCCGAGCACCCCGGCCGCAACGCCCAGCCGTTCTTCTACACCACGCCCAAGCAGCGTGACAACACCGTCGTCCTGCCCTACCAGCAGCGGTTCGTCGACAAGATGCTCTCATACACACTGAAGCACGACCACGTGCTCTACTGCATCGATAACGAGACCTCCGGCGACCCGCAGTGGGCAATCTACTGGGCCGAGTGGATCCGCCGGCGGGCCCGCGAGGCCGGCGTCGAGGTGTGCATCACCGAAATGTGGGACGCGTGGGACCTTACAAGCAAGGAGCACCGGCACACGCTCGATCACCCCGAGCGCTATGACTTCGCCGACGTCTCGCAGAACAACCAGAAGAGCGGCCAGACCCACTGGGACAACTTTCAATGGGTCCGGAGCCACATCGCCGACCGGCCGCGACCGGTGAACACGGTCAAGACCTACGGCGCCGACGGCGGCAAGTACGGCGACACCGCCGAAGGCCTGAACCGCTGGTGGCGCCATATCCTCGGCGGCGCCGCGGCCGCCCGGTTCCACCGCCCTCCCTCCGGGCTGGGTCTGTCCGCCCCGAGCGTCGCCGCCCTCAAGGCCGCCCGCAAGCTCGAGTACTGCATGAAGCTGTGGGACCTTGACCCGGCCAACCACCTGCTCACGGATCGCCGGGACGATGAAGCCTACCTCGCGGCCAGGCCCGGCCAGGCCTACGCCCTGTACTTCCCCCGCGGCGGCTCGGTCGGCCTGGACCTCCACGAGCATCCCGACCGCTTCGACCTGCGGTGGATCAACCCCGCCACGGGCCACTGGGGCGGCCGTGCGGATGTGACCGGCGGCGAGATCGTGACGGTGGCCGCGCCCGATACGGGCCCGTGGGTCGCGGCCCTGGCGCGGCTGCGTGCCGCCTCGCCGGCCTCGGGTCCGGCCGCCGCGGCGGCGACGGCCCGGTAGAATGGCGCCGTAGCCCACGCAGAGAAAAGAGCTTAGCCTGATCGAACCGGAGGCGCCCATGGCCCGGCGACCGAATATCGTCTATATCACCACCCACGACACCGGGCGTCATTTCGGCTGTTACGGCGTGGAGACGGTCCACACGCCCAACATCGACCGCCTGGCGGCCGAGGGGGTGCTGCTGGAGGAGTTCTTCTGCACGTCGCCGGTCTGTTCGCCCTCCCGCGGGGCGATGATGACGGGGCTGTGGCCGCAGCGCAACGGGCTGATGGGCCTGTCGCATCCGCCGTCCAGTTGGACCTTCCACGACGACGTGCGGCACCTCTCGCACATCCTGCGCGACGGGGGCTACCGGACGGTGCTGTTCTACCATCAGCACGAGGTGATGCCGTGGGACATTGACCGGCTGGCGTTCGAGGAGTGGTACGCCAAACAGGAAGGGGTTCACCGCCCGGCCGACACGGTCGCCGAGGCCTTCGCATCGTTCGCTGCCACGGCGAGTTCGGACGAGCGCCCCTTTTACGCACAGATCGGGTTCGGCGAGACGCACCGGAAATGGGACGTCGGCGGCGTCAAGCCTGATGCGAGCAAGGGCGTGACGGTGCCGCCGTACCTGGTGGATAACGAGGCCGCGCGGGCGGACGCCGCCCAGTTGCAGGGGGCGGTGCGGAAGGTGGACGACGCGGTGGGCATCATCCTCAAGGCCCTGGACGACAACGGCCTCACGGATGACACCCTCGTCGTCTTCACGGTCGATCACGGGTTGGAGTTTCCCCGCGCCAAGTGGTACCTCTACGATCCCGGCATCGAGACGGCCTTCCTGGTCCGCTGGCCGGCCGGCGGCGTGGACGGCGGGCGACGGGTGGGCCACCTCATTTCCAATGTTGACGTGACGCCGACGCTGCTGGACCTGATCGGCATGGCGCCGCCCTATGACCTGGACGGCATTCCGTTCACCGCCCTGCTTCGCGATGCCGCGGCGCCGGCGACGCGGGAGGCGATCTTCGCAATGTACCTCATGGGCGGCAGTCAACCCGAGGCCCGCTGTGTGCGAACGCGCACGCACAAACTCATCCGAAACTTCTCCAACCTCAGGACGTTCCGCACACCCGTCGACATCACCGCCCCGGCGAAGGAACCCGATACCTGCCCGGTGACGGAACTGTACGACCTCGCCGCCGACCGGCTGGAGTTCGACAACCTCTCCGGCCGCGCGGACGTCGCGGCGGTCGAGGCGGACCTGAACGACCGTCTCTGGCGCTGGCTCGAAGCGGCGGGCGATCCGATCCTGCAAAGCCCGATCTGGGTGAACATCTATCGCGCCAGCCACGACGCGTACGAACAATGGCGTTCAACGCGCGGCTCATCGGGCTAGGCGGCGTGTTTCGACGCCCCCCTACTGCCGCACGCGGACGCCGTGCTCGGCGAGGTAGGCCTTCAGATCGGGGATCGCGATCGTGTTGAAGTGGAACACGCTCGCCGCCAGCAGGACGCCGGCGCCGGCCCGGGCGGCCTCGAGAAAGTGCTCGAGCGCACCGGCGCCGCCGGAGGCGACAACGGTGAGGCCCGTGGCCTCGCGGATGCGGCGGATGATCGGCAGGTCGTAGCCCGTTCGGGCGCCGTCGCCGGCCTTGCTGGTCGGAAGGATCACGTCGACGCCCCATCCCGCGGCCCGCCTGGCGAATTCGACGGCGTCGGTCCCGGTCGCGGTGCGGCCGCCGTCGATGTAGACCTCGTAACCGCTGGGCAGCGAGGCGTTGTGGTCCACGTCGATCGCCACGGTCACTTTCGGCCCGCACTCGTCGATAAGCCGCGGCACGAGGTCCGGCTCACGGAAGGCGGCGCTGCTGACCGAGATGCGGTCGGCCCCCGCCTCGAGCACCGCCGCCGCCGTGGCCACGTCGCCGATGCCCCCGCCGACCGTGAACGGCACGGTGACCGCCGGCGCGACGCGGCGGATCACCTCGAGCATCGTCCCGCGGCGCTCGACCGTGGCGGTGATGTCCAGCAGCGCCAGCTCGTCGGCCCCCGCGCGGCAGTAGGCCTCGGCACACTCGACCGGGTCGCCGGCGTCGCGGATGTCCACGAAGTGCACGCCCTTGACCACGCGGCCGTTCTGCATATCCAGGCACGGCATGATGAGGACTTCATCGTTCATCCGGGTCTTCTCCTGTCACCTGTTCTGGCGGACGATCCGCTTGTGGTAGTCCTGCAGCGACAGCGCGGCATCGCGCGACTCCCGCCGGGCGGCGATGCCCTTGGCCGCCGCCAGGGCCGCCGTCAGCGTCGTGATGTAGGGGATGCGGTACTTGATCGCCGCCTTGCGGATGTAGGAATCGTCCACCTTGCTCAGTCGTCCGATGGGCGTGTTGATCACCAGGTGGACCTGCTGGTTGGTCATCACATCCAGGATGCTCGGCCGTCCCTCGTTCACCTTGCACACCGGCTCGGCCTCCAGGCCGCTTTCGGTGAGGAACGCGTGCGTGCCGTGCGTGGCCAGGATGTGGAAGCCCAGTTCACTGAACTGCCGGGCCACCTCCAGCACCGCCGGCCGGTCGTTGCGGTTGACGGTGATCAGCACCGTCCCTTCGGTCGGCAGCGGCGGCATGGCCGCGGCCTGGGCCTTGAAGAACGCCTGGCCGAAGCTGCGGCCGAGGCCCAGCACCTCGCCGGTCGAACGCATCTCCGGGCCCAGCACCGGGTCGACCTCGGGGAACATGCTGAACGGGAAGACCGACTCCTTGACGCCGAAGTACGGCACGGTCACCTCGGGCAGGTCCAGGTCGGCCAGTTTCGCGCCCAGCATGAACTGCGTGGCGATGCGGGCCATCTGGACGTCGCAGACCTTCGACACCAGCGGCACGGTGCGGCTGGCGCGGGGGTTGGCTTCGAGGATGTAGACCACGTCCTGGTAGATGGCGTACTGCACGTTCATCAGCCCCACCACGCCGAGTTCGACGGCGACGCGCCGGGTGTAATCGCGGACGGTCTCCAGGTGCTTGGGCGGGATCGACAGGGGCGGGATCACGCACGCCGAGTCGCCGCTGTGGATGCCCGCCTGCTCGATGTGCTCCATGATCGCCGGCACGTAGGCGTCGGCCCCGTCGCACAGGGCGTCGGCCTCGCACTCCAGTGCGTTTTCGAGGAACTGGTCGATGTAGACCGGCCGCTCGGGCGTGACATCCACCGCGGTGGCCACGAACTGCCGCAGCGTCGGCTCGTCGTGCACAACCTGCATCCCCCGCCCGCCCAGCACGTAGCTGGGCCGCACGATCAGCGGGTAGCCGATCTTGCGGGCCACGGCGATCGCCTCGTCGGGCGTCCGGGCGACGCCGGCGGCGGGCACGGGGATCCGCATTTGTTCCATGATGTCGCGGAAGCGGAAACGGTCCTCGGCCAGGTCGATCGCCTCGGGGGGCGTGCCGAGGATCGGGACGCCGGCGGCGGCGAGCTCGTGGGCGATGTTCAGGGGCGTCTGCCCGCCGAACTGGACGATGATGCCCTCGGGCGTCTCCTTGCGGCAGATGCTCAGGACATCCTCGACGGTGAGCGGCTCGAAGTACAGGCGGGTGGAGGTATCGTAGTCGGTGGAGACGGTCTCGGGGTTGCAGTTGATCATGATCGACTGCACACCCGCGTCCCGCAGGGCAAACGCCGCGTGCACGCAGCAGTAGTCGAACTCGATGCCCTGCCCGATGCGGTTGGGCCCGCCGCCCAGTACGACCACCTTGCGGCCCTCGACGGCGGGGACCTTGTCCGGGCCGTTGTAGGTCGAGTAGTAGTACGCCGCGTCCTCGGCGCCGCTGACGGGCACGGCGTCCCAGGCCTCGACCATTCCGAGGGCCTCGCGGCGAGAGCGGATCTCATCCTCGGTCAGGTCCAGCAGCCGCGCGAGGTAGCGATCGGCGAAGCCGTCCCGCTTGGCCTCCCGGAGCAGCGCGTCAGGCAGCGTGTCGCCCTTGCAGGCGAGGATCCGCTCCTCCAGCTCGACCAGTTCGGCCATCTGTTCGATGAACCACGGCTTGATGTGCGTTCGCCGGTAAAGCTCCTCGACCGAGGCGCCCTTGCGGAGCGCCTCGTACATGAGAAACTGGCGTTCGCTGGTGGCGGTATTGACCGCGGCCAGCAGCTCGTCGAGCGACCGGGTGTTGAAGTCCTTGGCAAACCCCAGCCCGTACCGTCCGATTTCCAGCGAGCGGATGGCCTTCTGGAAGGCCTCCTTGTAGTTCTTGCCGAGCGACATCACTTCGCCGACGGCCCGCATCTGGGTGCCGAGGTGGTCTTCGGCGTCGCGGAACTTCTCGAAGGCCCAGCGGGCGAACTTGACGACGACGTAGTCGCCGGTCGGCTCGTACTTGTCCAGCGTCCCGGCGCGCCAGTAGGGAATCTCCTTGAGCGTCACACCCGCCGCCAGCATGGCCGAGACCATCGCGATGGGGAAGCCCGTGGCCTTGGACGCCAGGGCCGACGAGCGGCTCGTGCGGGGGTTGATCTCGATGATGACGACGCGGCCGGTTTCCGGGTCGTGGGCGAACTGGACATTGGTCCCGCCGATGACCTGGATGGCCTCGGCGATGCGGTAGGAATAGTCCTGCAGTCGTTTCTGCAGTTCCGGCGCGATGGTCAGCATGGGCGCGACGCAGTAGGAGTCGCCGGTGTGAACGCCCATGGCGTCGACATTCTCGATGAAGCAGACGGTAATCATCCGGTTGTCGGCGTCGCGGACGACCTCGAGTTCCAGCTCCTCCCAACCCAGCACCGACTCCTCGACGAGCACCTGCCCGACCATGCTCGCCGCCAGGCCGCGACTGACGACGGTGCGCAGCTCGTCGACGTTGTAGACCAGCCCGCCACCGGTCCCCCCCAGCGTGTAGGCCGGCCGGATGACGACGGGGAACCCCAGGTCCGCGGCGATGGTCTCGGCCTGTTCGACGCTGTAGGCCGGGCAGCTTCGGGGCATCTCGATGCCCAGTTTCTCCATGGTCTCCTTGAAGATGATCCGGTCCTCGCCGCGTTCGATGGCGTCGATGTCGACGCCGATGATCTTGACGCCGTACTCATCGAGCACGCCGGCGCGTTTGAGCTGGGACGAGAGGTTCAGCCCGGTCTGGCCGCCGAGGTTGGGCAGCAGCGCGTCGGGCCGTTCGGTGCGGATGATTTCCCGGACGGATTCGACGGTGAGCGGCTCGATGTAGGTCGCCTCGGCCGTGCCGGGGTCGGTCATGATTGTGGCGGGGGTGGGGTTGACCAGCACGATCTCGTAGCCGAGCTTCCGCAGCGCCTTGCACGCCTGGGTGCCGGAGTAGTCGAACTCGCAGGCCTGGCCGATCACGATCGGCCCGGACCCGATGATCATCACCTTGTGGATATCGGTGCGCTTGGGCATAAAGACTCCTTGAACCGCGGTGAGAAACACGGCCCCCGGATATACCAGCGCACCGGCGGATTGGCCAGTCAAAACAGCGAAAGGCGGCACAGTTCGGCCGCAGACGGAGCCGTTTTTGCCGAAGATATGGCAAGCACTTGCCGATTCGCCCGGCGCGGCCGTCCTGTCGCGGCCGTCCTTGACATGGCGGGGCCGATTCACGACACTGATATCGTTGCATGGGTCGTCGGGGGAGTGGAGGGCGTCATGGGTCCAGGTGAACGGTCGCCGTCGCTGAAGGAGACATTCGTCGGCTCAGTCGTCCTGTTGCTCCTGGTCGGCATCGCCGCGGGGGTCTTCTTCAAGCAGTTCCATTACGACCGGTCGATCTACGCCGTCGCCGACGCGGCCGAAGAGCCCGCCGCCGACCGCCGGGGCGAGGAGATCGCCTCGGCCTTCGACGCGGTCGAGCCGGCGATCGCGCGGCCGTACACGCCGGCCGAGCGATTCGGCGCCGAGACGCTCTACAACAAGATCAACGGCAAAGCCCCGCAGTACACCGATGCCGGCTTCGAGGCCCTCACCTGCCAGCGGTTCACGCCGGCCGAGGCCCCGGGGTGGTTCGAGGTCTACCTCTACAGGATGAACGACCACCGCGCGGCGTACTCTGTCTTCAGTACGCAACGGCGAAGCGGCGGCGAGACTCTGGAGTTCACCCCCTTCGCCTATCGCAGCGGCGGGGCCGTCTTTTTCGCGCGGGGGCGGCACTATGTCGAGATCGTCCCGTCCGAGTCCTCCGAAGCGGTGGCCGAGGCGGTCCGGCGGTTCGCCGCGGCTTTGGCCGCGTCGCTCGAGGCGGGCCCGGGCATCGACGAGCTCGAGCTGTTCCCCTCCGAGGGGCTTCTCGCCGACAGCGTCGCCCTGCTGGCCCGCAACGTGTTCGGGATCGCCGAGCTGCGCGACGTCTTTTCAGCCCGCTATGACGTCAACGGCCAGACGGTGACGGCCTTCCTCGCCCGCCGGGCCGACGCCGCGGCCGCGGCCGAAGACGCCCGGGCGTTCCATGCGTTCTTCATCGCCAACGGCGCCGAGCCGGTCGAGACGGACCTGGCCATCGCGTCGCTGCGGGCGGCGACGATCTTCGACACCTACGAGATGGTCTTCACGGCCGGCCCGTTCGTCGCCGGCGTTCACGAATGCCCGGACCGCCCCACCGCCGAGCAGATTATCGGACGGCTGCACGCTACACTTTCCGCGGAGGCCGAGTGAACCAGGACCGACCCATCCCTGACGGGCCGTACTGCAGCCGACGGGCATTCCTCGCCCGCACGGCCAAGGCTGGGGCCGCGATCGCCGGTGTCGCCGCGGGCGGGTACCTGCTGACCGGACGCGACACGGGCAGCGACACGGCCCGCGCCGCCGCGTTGAGGGATTTCTCGATTGCCGACGCCCGCGGCGAGATGGCCATCGTCACCGGTGCCAACCGCGTCAAGACCGTCCGTCGGGCCCTGGCGGCCCTGGGGGGCGTCCAGCGGTTCGTCAGCCGCGGCGACCGGGTCGTCGTGAAGGTCAACGCCGCGTTCGCCACGCCGCCGTCGCTGGGCGCCACGGCCCATCCCGACCTGGTGGGCGAGGTGGTGCGACTGTGCCTGGCGGCGGGCGCGGCCGAGGTGGTGGTGACGGACAACCCGATCAACGACCCGGTGAGCTGCTTCGAGCTGTCGGGCATCGGTCCGGCCGCCCGGCGGGCCGGCGCCAAGGTCTTGCTGCCGCGCGAGGCGCTGTTCCGACCCTACACCCTGCCGGACGGCGGCATCATCACCCACTGGCCGGTGCTGTATGAGCCGCTGGCCGGCGCAACCAAGGTGATCGGCATCGCGCCGGTGAAGAACCACTTCCGGGCCGGGGCATCGATGAGCATGAAGAACTGGTACGGCCTGCTGGGCGGGCGGCGCAACCGCCTGCACCAGGACATCCACAACACCATCAAGGAACTGGCGATGATGGTGCGGCCGACGCTGGTGGTGCTCGACGGCACGCGGACGATGATGACCAACGGGCCGACCGGCGGCTCGGTGGACGACCTCAAAGCGACCAACACCATGATCGTCTCGACCGACCAGGTGGCGGCCGACGCGTATGCCGCGACGCTGCTGGACCTGGCGCCGGGCGAGCTGCCCTACCTCGCCAAGGCCGAGCGGGCGGGCGTCGGGGCCGCGGCGTGGCGGTCGATCAAGCTCCATCGCGCGGAGATCGGGTGAACGGGATTCGTATGAAGATTGTCACGGTACGACGGATCAGCCAGGTGTTCTTCCTCGCTCTGCTGGTGCTCTTTGTCGTGGTCGCCAGCGCGGGCGAGCACTGGTGGCAACTGCGGGGCTGGCCGGTGAACGCCCTGCTGGCCGCCGACCCGCTGGTGGCGGTCTCCGTCGCGCTGGCGACCGGCGTGCTGGTCGGCCCGCTGATGTTGGCACTGGTGACCCTCGTCGTGACCATCATCTTCGGGCGGGTCTTCTGCGGCTGGGTCTGTCCGTTCGGCACGATGCACCAATTCGTCGGCTGGCTCGGCCGGCGGCGAAAGCCCGCCAAGGCGCAGATCGACGCGAACCGATACCGCCGCGCCCAGGCGATCAAGTACCTCGTGCTGACGTTCCTGCTGGCGGCCGCCGCGGGGACGTTGGCGGCCCAGCTCATCCGTTGGAGCCGATCGGCCCCCCGGTGGCCGACGGCCCTGGTGGCCGCCGGTCTGGTGGTTCTGGCCGTGCTGGCCCTGGGCGGCGTGCTCAAGCGCCGGCGCAGGGCGGCGGCGTGGGTGCTCGCGCTGGCGGCGGTGTGGGTCGTCGCGGCGATGGTGTTGCCCGACCGGACCGGCCGGGCCGCGAGCCTGCAGACCGGGCTGCTGGACCCGATCCCGCTGGTATATCGCTCGCTGTCGCTGGCGGTGCTGCCCGCCGTGGATAACAGCGTGCAGCAGGTTTCGCCGGTGGCGCGGCATTACCAGGGCACCTGGGTGATCGGCGGGATCTTCATCGGCGCCCTGCTGGCGAATCTCATCGTGCCGCGGTTCTACTGCCGGTTCATCTGCCCGCTGGGTGCCCTGCTGGGGGTATTCAGCCGTTTCGCCGTCTGGCGGATCGGACAGCGCAACAGCGATTGCATTCACTGCCGCCTGTGCGAGCGCAGCTGCGAAGGCGCCTGCGAACCGAGCGGCGAGATCCGCACCAGCGAATGCGTCCTGTGCGGCAACTGCCTGGACGACTGCACCCACGGGGTGATGGGCTTCACTACGGGCCGCCTGGCCGCCGGACAGGTCGCCTCGCCTGACGTCTCCCGCCGTGGGGTCCTGCTGTCACTGCTGGGCGGGCTGGCGGCCGTGCCGCTGATTCGCCTGGCCGGCACACTCGGCGAAAACTGGAACCCCGGACTGATCCGCCCACCCGGGGCCCGCGGCGAGGGGGAGTTCCTCAAGCGATGCATCAAGTGCGGCCAGTGCATGCGGGTCTGCCCGACCAACGTCCTGCAGCCGGCCGGGCTCGACAAGGGCATCGAGGCGGCCTGGACGCCGGTGCTCAACAACCGCATCGGCTCCAGTGGCTGCCGGTTCAACTGCGTCGCGTGCAGCAACATCTGCCCCACCGGCGCGTTGGCGCCGCTGTCACTGGATCAGCGGATGGGCCGGGGCGATTACGCCGATGACGGGCCGGTTCGCATCGGCACGGCCTTCGTCGATCGCAGCCGGTGCCTGCCGTGGGCCATGGACCGCCCCTGCCTGGTCTGTCAGGAGAACTGCCCGGTCAGCCCCAAGGCGATCTTCACCCGGGAAAGCTACACGGCTGTGCGGGACGGCGTCTTCACCGTCGCGGCGGTCGACGGGGCCGCCGTCACACTCACCGGCACCCCGCTGAGCGGGCGCGGCTACGCCACCGGAGACTACTACCTCGCGCCGGCCGAGGCCTTCGACCCCGTCCGGCGGCGGATCGTCCGCCACACGAGCGATACGATCGTCCTCGACGAGCAGACCGAATGGGACTTCCCGCCCTCGCCGGGCGACCGTGTGAAGGTCCTCATCCGGCTGCAGAGGCCGTACGTCGACCCATCCCGCTGCATCGGGTGCGGCGTGTGCGAACACGAATGCCCGGTCAGCGGCCAACGAGCGATTCGCGTGACCGCCGAGAACGAAACCCGAAGCCGCGAGCGGTCGCTGCTGCTGTAGCAGAAGCTCGACGGCTCGGTGTAAACGAACAAGAGAGGCCCCCCATGACCACCGATCCCAACCACGACCAGCTCAACCGACGCGATTTTCTCCGCACCGGCGGCGCGGCCGGCGCCGGCGCCTTCCTGGCGGCGACCGGCCTGGCCAGAGGTGAGCAAGCCACTCAGCCGACCACCCAGCCGACCACCCAACCCGCCGAGACCCAACCGGCCGCGACGCAGCCGGCGCCCCCGGCGGTGCCGACACGCAAGTTCGGCAAGACCGGCCGCGTCGTGCCGATGCTGGCGCTGGGGGGCATCTTCGACGTCGTCAACAACCAGCTCACGCTCAAGCAGGCCCTCAAGTACGGCGTGACCTACTGGGACACCGCCGCCTCCTATCGCGGGGGCAACAGCGAGTTGGGGTTCGGCAAGTTCTTCAAGGCCAACCCCAAGCAGCGCAAGCGGATCTTCCTGGTGACCAAGTCGGGCGCGCGGGACCCGGACGGGATGACGGGGCTGCTGGAGCAGTCGCTGGAGCGGATGAACACCGACTACATCGACCTGTACTTCATCCACGGGCTCCGCGGCCCGGAGGAGCTCGAGCGGTTCGGCCGCACGTGGAAGCAGTGGGCCGAGCGCGAGAAGAAACGCGGGCGGATCAAGCTGTTCGGGTTCTCCACCCACCGCAACATGCCCGCGTCGATGCTCAGGGCGTCCAAGGCCGGCTTCATCGACGGCATCATGACCACGTACAACTTCCGCCTGATGCACGACGATGACATGAAGCGGGCCGTCGACGCCTGCCACGAGGCCGGCATCGGCCTGACCGCCATGAAGACCCAGGGCGGCGGGCCCGTCAAGACCGAGAGCGAGGCCGAACTGGCCCTGGCCGGGAAGTTCGTCCAAAAGGGCTATACCGACAAGCAGGCCAAGCTCAAGGCGATCTGGGAGAACAAGGCCATCGCCTCGATCTGCTCGCAGATGCCCAGCCTCACGGTCCTGATGTCCAACATCGCCGCGGCCATGAACCAGACCAAACTGTCGGCCGACGAAAAGGCCCTGATGGAGCAGTACGCCCGCCAGACCGCCGGCGACTATTGCGCCGGCTGCGCCGACATCTGCGAAGGCGCGTGCGACGGCCTGCCGGTCTGCGACGTGATGCGCTACATGATGTACTACAACGATTACGGCGACCACGACACCGCCCGCGAGCTGTTTAGGGCCCTGCCGACCGAGACCCGCCGCCGCCTCGCCGGTGAGACCTTCGCCCTCGCCGAGCGCCGCTGCCCCCGGCACCTGCCCATCACGCGGATCATGCGCGACGCCGTGCGGACGCTTGCGTGAGTCGGGCGCCGGCGCGGGTCAAGGCTTGCGCTTTGCGTCCCGCCGGATGCGCCCGAGCAGGCGACGGGCGTTGGTCGAGAGCAGACGGCGTTTGTCGGCGTCGTCGAGGCGGGCGCCGAGGACCTTGCCGAGCTGGTGGGCCATGTTGAGGAAGGTGGCGTCGGAGCCCCAGAGGACCTTGTCGAGGCCCGCGGCGGCGACGAGGCGGTCGACGTGGCCGGGCGGCGTGAGGCTCATGCACAGGTCGAGATACACGTTGGCGTGCTCGCGGGCCACCCGGCCGTACGCCTCGACCGAATCGCTCACGCCGCTGTGGGCGAGGATGAAGCTCGCGCGGGGATAAGCGGCGGCAAGGCGGTCGACGTCCTCGAACTCCTCCGCCTTCGCCCACGTGTGCAGCAGGACGGGCATGCGCCGCCGGTCGGCCAGTGCCAGAGCCGGCGCGTAGGCGGGCGCTGTGTAGCGAAAACCCGTGACGTCGTGCAGCTTGATGCCCACGAACCCCGCGTCGAGGTACCGCTCGGCCTCGCGGCGGACCTCCTCACCACTGCTGGGCCACAGGCGGACGTAGCCTTCAATGCGCCCCGGGAAGGCGCGCATGGCGTCGAGGATCTCGTCGTTGCCGACGCTCGCGCCGGCGCAGAGGCAGTGGATGTGGCTGATCACGGCCGTCGCCACGCCGAGACGATCCATCGTGGCGACCAGCGACGCCGCCGACAACTCGCCCACGCCGAACGGCGGACGGCCCAGGTGGCCGTGCACGTCCACGATGTCCAGGTCGTCAAGCGGCTCGCCGCGACGGCCGCGTTCAAGCAAGGTCGTCATGAGCGCACCTCCCCCATCAGGCGTTCGAGGTTGCCGGCGCCGATCCGCTGCCTGGCTGCGTCGTCCAGCTCGGCGTACATCAACTGCGTCACGGCCATCATCGCCTCGGCGGCGGGGAAGCCCGTGCCGAACAGCAGGCGATCGGCCCCGACCCGCGCGGCCAGGCTCTCGAGGCCGCGATGGACCGTCAGGTTGCTGCCGATCGAGAGGAAGATGTTCGGGTGCGTTTGCATCAGCGGAACGAGCGTGCGCATCTGGCGGTAGCCGGCGCCGGTGACGATCAGCGGCAGGTCGCCCCAGGTCCCGGCCAGGCGGGCGACGGCGTCGGCCGCCACGTGGGCCTGGTCGCACACGACGGGCAGCCGCCGCTGCTGCAGGGCGTCCAGGAGCGTCGCGGCACACCACGGCTCGAGCGTCCAGCAGTCCCGCCCCGGGCGGATGCAGACGGCCCGGGCGCCGGCGGCGACGGCGGCGTCGACCTGCTCGGCCTCGTCGGGTACGTCGCCGAGGGCCGCCGGCAGGACCACCGGACAGGGCACGAGGCGCGTATCGGCCGCGAGGGCGTCAAAGACCATCGCGTTGGAGCGGACGACGTCGCCGTCCAGGTCGTCCGGGAGAAGCCGCACCAGCGCCCCGGCGATGTGGAGGCGATCCATCTGGTCGGTCAGCGCCTCGACGGGCACGACCTGCGTGCCCGGCCTGGCGCCGCCGAAACCGGCCTGGACGTCAAACAGTTTCACCCGCATGGTGGGCTCCCTACGGTGACCGCCGACACATCGGCTCAAGTCTCGCCCGTGAGTATACCGACTTTCTCTCTGGACGGGAAGTCCAACTGAGGCTATAGAAGCACTATGAGCACGGACGCTCATCATCACCCGACGGATCAGGATCCCCCCGCCAATCCGACCAAGCATAAGTGAGACAAATCTGTGATGCAGCCCGACCGACGCCACGACAGGCCGCGCCCCCGCGCGCGTGCCTTGATGGAGACGCTTGAACACCGCCTGCTGCTCAGCGCCGACCCGCTGACCCTGCCCCGGATCGTCGACGATGGGGGCGCGGGTTTCACGACGACCGGCGCCTGGACGATCGAAACCGCCGGCCACGACGGCGACGCACGCACGACCGGCACGGCCGGCGCCGAGGCCACGTGGACGTTCACCGGTCTGTGCCCGGGCTACCACTACCGCGTGTCGGCGTCGTGGACGGCCGCCGCCGACCGCGCCGCCGCGGCGCGATTCACGATCGCCAACCCCCTCGACGGCCAGACGACCCGCATGCTCGGCGAGCTGCTCGTCGACCAGCGGAGCGCGCCGGACGACTTCACCGAGGCCCAGACCGCCTGGGAGGACCTGGGCGCGCCGCTGCTGGTGCGGGGCGAGACGCTGTCGGTGCGGCTGACCGGCGAAGGGCTGCTGGTCGCCGATGCGGTCCGGGTGCAGCGGGTCGGCTGCTGGGTCCCGCCGGTCGGCGTGCCGGCGCCGTCGTTCGGCATCGAGGAAACGCACTGGATGTACGCCGACACCTCACACACCTTCGACTACGGTGACGGCCCCAAGCCCTACCGCCTCGGCGCCGACGGACCCTACACCCATTACATCGACAACGCCCACGGCGACGCCACCGACGCGGGGAACCCCTTCGGCACGCCCGATCGGCCGCGTCGGACGATCCCGCTCGATCTGCCCCCCGGCAGCGTCGTCGAGGTCCACGGCGGGCCGTACACCTACGCCAATTACCACGGTCCGCGGCTGGGCATCACCGGGCGGGGCACGGCCGAACGTCCGATCTTCGTCCGGGGGGCCGGCCCCGGCGCCCGCGCCGTGTTCGCCAACGAGGTCCGCGTGCGGGGCTCGTATCTGGTCCTGGAATACTTCCGGACCGACACCGTGGGGACCGCCGAAGGCTACCTGCGGGTGCTGAACCCCTCGGACCACGTGGCGATCCGTCACGGCGAGGCGACGAACCTGGCGCCCCTGGAGACGGGGTTCCGGGCCGTGTGGGCCGTCCTGCCCGTCTCCGACACCCTCGGCGGGGACGCCGAGCGGCATTTCAACGACGACATCGTCTTCTACGACAATGACATCCACGACAACACGCCCGCGCCCACCGACGAGACCGGCCTGCACGCCATCACGCCCCAGGGCAACAGCCGGCGGGTGTGGATCGTGGACAACCGCATGACCCGCAACGGCGAGGATGGCGTGCAGCTCTACTACAATGCCGCCTACGCCGCTTACGTCGCCACCTCGATCTACGTCGGCCGCAACCTGATCGACCACAACCGCGAGAACGCCATCGACGTCAAGCAGAGCCGCGACGTGATCCTCAGCGAAAACGTCATGTACGGCTACGCGCCGGTGACCTTCCCCAACGGCTCGGGCTCGGACGGGACAGCCGTGGTGGTCCACGGCGACCCCGAGAACGTCTGGATCCTCGATAATGAGATCTATAACAGCCAGAACGGCATCCGCTCCAACGGGGCCGTGACCGCCTACATCCTCGGCAATGTCATCCGCGACATCCACCACGTCAGCGGCGAGTACAATCCCGACAGCGCCTGGTCGCCCGGCGCCGCGATCATCGGGTGGGGCAACGGCCAGGTGCATATCGCGGGCAACACGATCCACGACGTCGACGCCGGCATTGCCAGCCCCGCCGGCGGCAACCAGCGCTGGTTCATCCACAACAACATCGTCGCCAACCTCGCTGAGCCGTCCCATCACCTTGCCGTCACCTCCGCCGACGTGGCGGCCGGGTCGCAGGTCACCCACAACCTGTTCCACCAGCCCGGCGGCAGCGCCCGGATCAAGTGGGCGACTTCCACGGTTCTTCACGGCGTCGACGCCTTCCAGGCCGCCTGGGGCGATCACGCCTGGGCCAACCTCGAAGCCGACCCGCGGTTTGTCGACCCCGCCGCCGGCGACCTGCGGCCGGCCCTGGCGAGCGATCCCAGCCCGGCCATCGACGCCGGCGCCGGCCTCGAGGCCTACGTGGACCTGTTCGAAAGCCTCTACGGCCTGGATATCGGCGTCGACCTCGACGGGACCGCCCGCCCCCAGGGCGAGGCGGTCGACATCGGCGCCTTCGAGGTGCCCCAGCGCAGCTACGACCTCGACGATTTCGCCACCCTCAAGTGCCACTTCGGCATGGCGGCCGGCGCCACCGAGGCCAACGGCGACCTTGACGGCGACGGGGACGTCGACCTCGACGACTTCTCCATCCTCAAGCACTGCTTTGCCGGCCCGTAGCGCGCCCGCACCGGGTCCGCTCAGGTGGCCGCGTCGACATTGAGGACGAAGGCTTTGACGCCCTCGCGGCCGAGGGTTTCCCGCAGACGGCGGACCGCCGCGAGGAGCCGGTCGGCGACGTCATCGTCGGTGACGGCGAGCAGGACGTTGTTGCCCTTGGGCCAGACGTGACTGAGCAGATGGGGGCCGCTGGTGCGGCCTTGACCCATCACGCCGGTCCACTTGGTGTAGCCTTCGGCGCCGACGGCGGCGACCTGCTCGATCACCTCGTCGTCGATCGCCGCGTTGTAAGTGATCAGCGTCAGCTTCACGGCCGTGCTCCTTCCGCCTCCGGGCCACGCCGGACGCGGCGCTCGAAGAGGCTGTACAACGTGGGGACCAGCACCAGCGTCACCAGCGTCGACACCAGCAGCCCGCCCATGATCGTTGCGCCCAGCGGGTTCCACACCTCCGAGCCCTGGCCCTGCTTGAACGCCATCGGCACCAGAGCGACGATCGTCGTAATCGCGGTCATCAGCACCGGCCGCAGCCGCGTCCGGCCGGCTTCCTGGACGGCCTCGGTCATGGAGCGCCCGCGGGCGCGCAGGATGTTGATGTAGTCGACCAGAACGATGGCATTGTTGACCACGATGCCCACCAGCAGCAGCAAGCCGAGGAAGACGATGATGTTCAGGCTGTATCCGCGCAGGAAGAGGAACCAGATCACGCCGAGGAAGGCCACCGGCACCGAGAAGATGACGACGAACGGGTCGATGAGCGATTCGAACTGCGAGGCCATCACCATGTAGACCAGCAGCGCCCCGATCACCAGGGCGATCGACAGCCACAGGAACGACTCGCGGATATCCTCGCTCTGCCCGCCCATCGTCACGGTGACGCCGGCCGGCACGTCGCTGGCGTGGACGAGGTCTTGGACGTCGCGGATCACCTCGCCCACCGAGCGGCCGTGCGCGTCGCCTTCGACGCGGACGATGCGGCGCTGATCCTTCCGCTCGATCTCCAGCGGCCCCCGCTGCCGGGTGATCTCGGCGACGTGTTCGGTGCGAACCAGCTCGCCGGTCGGCAGCCGCAGGGGCAGGTGGCGCAGGTCGTCCAGGCGGCCGCGGTCGGCTTCGCGGAGGCGGACGAAGATGTCGTACTCGTCGCCCCGCACGCGGTACTTGCTGGCGATCGTGCCGTACACGCTGGCGCGAACCGTCTCGGTTACGTCGGAGGCGTTCAGCCCCAGCGCCGAGGCCTTCCGGCGGTCGACGTCGACCCAGACCTCGGGGGCGCCCTTCTCGCGGGAGATGCTGATGTCGACGGTCCCGGGCACCTCGCGGACCTGCCCGGCCAGGCGGGCGGCGTAGGCGTCGGCGACGTCCAGGTCGTCGCCGAGGATGTTGACGCTCACCGGCTGTTCGCCGCCGGTGGCCATGGACGACATCGGATCGTTGAGGTCCAACCGGAACGTCACGATCCCGCAGCGCCCGGCGATGCGGGCGATCCGCTCGCGCAGGTCGTCGGCGATCTCCGTGACGTGCCGGTCGCGCCGGCCTCGCGGGACGAGCTTGACGCCGAACGAACCGATGTGGGTCCCCTCGTCGCTGCTGAACCCCGATTCGCTGACCCCGCACCGCGTGAACACCGCGCGGACCTGGTCGTCGGGGATCGCGGCGTCGATCTCGGCCGCGACCGCCTCCAGCGCCTCGGCCGTGCGCTCCAGGCGGGTGCCCACGGGCAGCTCGATCGTTCCCCGAACCAGGGCGCGGTCCTCCTTGGGCATGAACTCGAACCCGATCGCGGGCACCAGCGCGAGGCTGCCGCCGAACGCGGCCAGAACGATCACGATCACCACGGCGCGGTGGCGCAGGCACCAGCCCAGCAGCCAGGCGTAGCCGTCGGCCATGCCGTTGAAGGCGGCCTCGGTGGCCCGGAAGAAACGGCCCGGCGCGCGGTCACGGCCGCGCTTGAGCAGGCGGGAGCTGAGCATGGGCGTCATGGTCAGCGCCGTCAGCAGCGATGCGAGCATCACCACGGCGGCCACGACGGCGAAGGGCTTGAAGATGATCCGGGCGATCCCCTTGACGAACAGCAGGGGGAAGAAGATGCACAGGGTCGTCATCGTCGAGGCGACAATCGCCATGGACACCTCGGCGGCGCCGAAGGTGGCCGCCTCGGCCAGCCGCTCGCCGCTCTCGCGGTGGCGGGCAATGTTCTCCAGGACGACGATCGCATTGTCGACCACCATTCCCAGCGCCACGATCAGCGCGAACAGCGTCATCATGTTGATCGAGTAGTCCATCAGGTACATCGCCGTTCCCGAGGCGATCAGCGCGAAGGGGATGGTCAGGGCGATCACCAGCGTGCCGGTGGTCTGGCGGAGGAACACGAACACCGCGGCGACGGCCAGAACGCCGCCGATGATCAGCGTCTGGGCCAGGTCGGCGACCATCCGCTCGATGTCCTCGGAGGAGTCCATCACGTTGACGATTTGCACGTCGGCGGGCAGTCGTCCGCTGTCGAGGATCCGCGCGAGCCTGGCTTCGACGGCGCGGGCGACCTCGACGGTGTTGGCGTTGGACTGCTTCTGGACCATCAGCAGCGCCCCGCGCTTGCCGTTGACGCGGACGTCGAGCTGAACGTCCTTGAACCCGTCCCGGGCGGTGCCGAGGTCGCCCAGGCGCACGATCCCGGCGTCATCGGCGCGGACGACGATGTCGTTCATCGGCTCGACTGACTCGAACTCGGCCGGCACGCGGGGCAGGTAGTCGGTGTCGCCCATCTTGATGCTGCCGGCGGACGACTGGCGGTTGGCCCGGGCCACGGCGCCGGCGACGTCGGCCACCACCAGCCCGTGGGCGGCGAGCCGCTCGCGGTCGAGATCCACGTTGACCTGCCGCTGCAGCGGGGTGATCACGCGGACCGACCCGACGCCCGGGATCCCCTCCAGCGGGTTGGCCGCCTCCTCGTCGAGGATGTCCTCGAGGTCCTCGTAGGAGGCCTCGGCGAAGACCCCGTAGACGAGGATGGGGAACTCGCTCAGGTCGAGCTTGAAGATCCGGGATCGCTCGGCCTCGTCGGGGACCTCCTGCTGGGCCATATCGATCGCGTCGCGGACGTCGTTGGCGCGGGTATCGAGGTCGGTCTCCCAGTCGAACTGCAGGCGGATCGTCGACATCCCCTCCCGCGAGGTCGAGACGATGTGCTTGATGTCCTCGACGGTCGCGAGACGCTTCTCCAATGGCTGGGTGACCTTCTCCTCGATCTCCTCCGGCCCGGCCCCGGGATAGGGCGTCACCACGGTGATCGAGGGGATGTCCATCTCCGGGAACAGGTCGATGGGCATCTGGACCAGGCAGAACGCACCGACGAGGATCACGCCCAGGAACACCATGAGCGTCATGACCGGCCGGCGAACGGAGGTCCCTGGAAGATTCATCGCCCCGGCTCCTTCTCGATGGGCCGGACGGCCATACCCTCGCTGAGCAGCCGCTGGCCGCGAAGGACCACCCGTTCACCCGGGCGCAGCCCGTCGGTCACCTCGCACGTGGCCCCCTCGGTGAGCCCCAGCGTCACCGGACGCACCCGGATCCGGCCGTCCTCGACCACGTAGGCGCGGACCGCGCCGGCGGTGCGGACGAGGGCCGCGTCGGGCACGACCGGCACGTCGTCGCGCTGTTCGAGCACCAGCCGGACGCGGGCGTACATCCCGCCGGTCAGATGGCTGTCACCGTTGGGCACCTCGATCGTGACCGGCACCGTCCGCGTGGCCTGGTCCATCGCCGGCCGGATGCGACAGACGCGGCCGGAAAAGCGTTCGCCCGGGCAGGCGTCCACCTCGACCGATGCTTCGGTCCGGCCGACGACCAGGCGGGGATAGTAGCGGTCGGCCACGCCGGCGGTGATTTCGACGGCGTGGAGGTCGGCCAGGGCGAACAGCGGCGTGCCCGGCCCGACGTAGGCGCCCTCGTCGACGAACGTCCGGGTTACCACGCCGTCGAAGGGCGCCTCGACGGTCGTTTCGTCGAGGTCCACCTGCGCGACCACGCGCCGGGCCTCGGCCTGTTGGACCTGGGCCCGGGCATAATCGACCTCCGCGACGGCCCGCTCGAAAGCGGTCAGCGCCTGGTCCAGGTCCCGCTGCGTGCCCGCCCCGTCGGCGACCAGGCGGGTCCATCGCTCCTTCTCGCGCCGGGCGTCGGCGAGCGTCACCTCGGCCCGCCCCAGCGCGGCCTGGGCCACCGTCACGCCCGACTCGGCCGCCTCGACCGCCGCGCGGTAGCGGACCGGATCGATCACGGCCACCACGTCGCCGCGACGGACGGCCACGGCCTCCTCGATAAGCGTCCCGTCGGCCAGCCGCAGACGCTTCAGGCGCCCGCCGACCTCCGGGGCCACCTGGACGGCCTTCAAGGGGCGCACCTCGCCGGTCACCTCGATGGTACGGCTCACCCGCCCGGTGCGAACGGGCGCCACCGTCACCTCGATGGGATCGGCGGCCGGCCGCGTTGTGGCGGGTGACTTGGACGCTGCCGGGGTCCGCTGAACCTGCTGATAGCCGATCACCGACGCCACCGCGACGACGGCGAGGGCGATGAGGACCGCCAGTGTCTTGACGATGCGTTTCATTCGTTGTTTGCTCCCGCCGGCGCCGAGGTCGGCTCGAGCGCCTCTTCGTGCGGCGGTCTCAGCGCCGGCACGGCTTCGACGGCGGTCTCGCCCGGCGGCGGCGCCAGGCCGCCCGTCGCCCGCTGCAGGGCCAGCCGGGCCAGCGCGTGATCATGGACCGCCTGGTAATACAAGCCCCGCGCCCGCGTCAGGGCGGCGCGGGCGTCGACCACTTCCACCTCCGTGTTGACGCCCTCCCGGTAGCCGACCTCCGCCAGCCGCAGCCCCTCGTGGGCCCGCTCGAGGTTCAGCCGCTGGCTGGCGACGAATTGCTCGGCGTCCTCCACGCTCAGCAGAGCCTGGCGGATCTCCAGCAGGGCCTGGTCGGTCGCGTCGTCGCGCTCGATCCGCCGGCGCGCCAGCGCCGCCTTCTCCTCGATCAGGCGGCCCTCGCGCCGCAGCCCGTCGAAGATCGGGATCTCCGCCTGCACGCCCGCCGTCCACCGGTCGCCCCAGTCGTCGGTGGACGTGTGGGGGTCGGGTCGGGCCCAGCCTTGGGTAAACAGTGCGTCGATCCTCGGCCAATAGGCGCTGCGGGCGATCCGGACGGCCTCGCTTTGCAGGCGGACGGCCAGCTCGGCCCGGTAGAGGTCCGGCCGGCGGAGATACGCCAGCCGGACCGCCTCGGCCTCCGACGGCTCGATCGGATGGTAGGTCAACTCGTCGCTGAGGACGACCTGCGTATCCTGCGAGGCGCCCATCGTCTTGAGCAGCCGGGTACGGGCGAGGTTCAGCCGGTTCTGCTGGCGGATCATCTCGGCCTGGAAGTTCGAGACATCCACCTGGGCGCGAAGCACGTCGAACCGCGACGCGACGCCCTGCTCGGCTTTTGTCCGCACGTCGGCCAGGTGCGCCTCGGCGGAAACGACCGCCTGGCGGTTGACCTCGTAGAGCTGCCGCGCCAGCAGCGTCGCGTAGTACGTGGCCGCGACGTCGTAGACCACGGCCTGGACGCCGGCGCGGACCGTCTCGTCGGTCAGATGGGCGAACAGTTCCGCGCCGCGGATCGCCGAGCGGATCGCCCCGCCGCGGTAGACAGGCTGGCGGACGCTCAGGTCGACCGCGTAGTTGTCCAACTCGCCCGTCGAGATCCACTGCCCGCCGGCGTTGAAGCTCGTCACCTCGTCCAGCCGCGTGTAGCTCGCCTGGGCTGTCACGGTCGGCAGCGCCTCGGCGTAGGAGGCAACCACGCGGCCGCGGGCGATCCGCTTGTCCTGGAGGACGGCCAGGAGGGACTTGTTGTAGGCCAGGGCGACCTTGACGGCGTCGGCGAGGCTCAGCCGCCCCGACAGGACCGGCAGGGTCTCGGCGTCGGCCTCACGGCCGCGCTGCCAGCGCTCGTAGACCGCGACGCGGTCGTTGTAGACCTGCTCGGGACCGGCGGCTCCGCTTATGCAGCCGCCGGCCGCCAGGGCGACCGCGAGCAGGGCCGGTCCCAGCCACCGTCGCGGGGCCGTCGGGGGGATGTTCACAAGCGCGGGACCATCGTTGCCCATGGCGAGGTTACTCCTTATTGCCTTGACGCTTGCGGTTGAGGCTGCCGGCCGCGGGCGGGTGGTCCGCCGGGCGGATCTTCCCCCGTCCGAGGAAGGCGGCGGTCATCTTCTCTACCCGCACGGCCAGCGGCTCGGTGGGCTTGTGGCGGAACCAGTACGAGAAGAAGGCGTTGATCATCCCCTCCAGGCACAGCGTCAGGTACAGCGGATCGATCTCGTCGAAGGCGCCGCGGGCCACGCCGTCTTCGAACAGGCGGCTGACCGCCCGGAGGTACCGGTCGCGCTGCTCGACGATTGTCGCCGGCAGCACCCGCGCCGTGTCGATCAGGCCGACCGGGGAGGTTTCCAGGAACACGCGGAAGAAGGCCCAATGCTCGTCGAAATGCGTCAATCGCAGCTCGATCAGCGCGGTGATCGCCTCGATCGGATCGTCCAGGCTCAACACCTGCGTCTCGAAGGCCTCCATGAAGTCCTCGACGATCTTCCGCATGACGTGGGCATACAGGTCGTCCTTGCCCTGGAAGAAGTTATACAGCGTGCCGACGGCGAACTCGGCCTCCTGGGCGATCTCGTCGACCGTCGCCGCCGCATAGCCCTTGCGAACGAACACCGCCTCGGCGGCGTCGAGGATCTCGCGGCGATGCCGCCGGCGCTCCCGCTCCTTGCGGGCAAGCTTGCGGCCGGCGTCTCTCGTTGAGTGCTTATTCGGCATTATGAATATTCGCTCGTTGAATGAGGCGGCGTTCATATCACAGTTGGCGCCCGGGGTCAAGGGGAAAGAAGAGGGGAAAAATCCGCCGATCCATGGCATGACGGGTGACGTGACGGAACGAATCACTGGTGTTCCGTGTCGCGGGTTTTCACGTATTCGTCAACGGCGCTCACGCAAGGATTGCGTGTCAGTCCGCTCCTTCCTGTCGGCCGCGTTCGGACAGGAGTATGACGTCGCGGAGGCCCTGGGCGCCGGTGGCGGCCATCCAGCGGCGGTGGAAGTCCTTCTCCTGGACGGTCTGGGCGATGGCGGCCAGGGCGCGGAGGTGGAAGTTGCGTTCGTCGGCGGTGCCGGCGAGGACGAAGATCGCCTCGGCGCCCGGCTGGCCGTCGGCGAACCGGACGCCCTCGCGGGCCCGCGCCAGCAGCAGGCCGAACTGGTGCTCGCCGGGGACCACCACGTGCGGGATCGCCATCGACGGGCTGAGCATCGTGGAGCCCTCGGCCTCCCGCCGGCGGAGCATCGCGGCCAGGGCGCCGGCGTCCATGGCCACGCGTGGCGCCAACTCGGCGGCGGCGGCCTGAAAGAACGCCTCGGCGGTCATGGGCTCGCCGACATCGAGGACGGGGGCGTCTTCGACGAGCCGGTCGAAGCGATCGAGGGCGATCTGGTCACGCTCGTGGACGATCTCCTTCAGTTCGCTCTCCAGCGTGCCGGTGACCAGCTCGCGGGCGGTCAGCCGCTCGATCAGGTGCAGCAGGGCCGACTCCTGCGAGACCCGCTTGCGGCCGTAAAACCAGTAGATCGCGAAGCCCACCAGGATCAGCCCCGCGCTGATGCCGTACGCCGCGGCCCCCATCGAGAACAGGACGAAGCCCAGGCCGAGAATGCCCCCCAGCGGCACCCACGGGTACAGCGGGGTCCTGAAGGACGGCCGGTAGTTCTGCACGCCGCTCTCTCGCAGGACGATCACCGACAGGCACGAGAGGATGTTGGCCAGGATCAGCACGGTCGAGGCGGCCTCGACGAGGACCTCGAGGGCCAGCAGCAGGCTCAGGAAGATCACCACGCCGGTGACGCCGATCGCCACGTGGGGCGTCCGGAAGCGACGGTTGACCCTGGCGAGGGGCTCGGGCAGGAGGCGGTCGCGGCTGAGGGCCAGCAGGTAGCGCGACGCCGACATGATCCCGGCGTTGGCGGTCGAGACGAACGCGAGGATCGCCCCGAGGCTCATGGCGACGAAGCCGACCTGGCCGAGGATGACCCGCCCGCCGTCGGAGATCGGCGTCTGCGAGCTGTCGAGCGCCGCGTCTTCGACCACGCCGCTGGTAACGGCGACGACGAGCGTGTAGAGGATCGTCACGGTGATCAACGACAACAGCAGTCCCATCGGGATGGTGCGACCGGGACGTTGGCCCTCCTCGGCGACGCTGGCGACGTTGAGCAGCCCGCCGTAGGAGACGAAGACGAACCCGGTCGTCGCGAAGATCGCCGCCATGCCGTGCGGGGCGAAGGGGATCAGCAGCTCGACGCGGATTCGCGGGAAGCCGACGACCAGGTACATCGCCAGCAGCGCGAACATGACCGCGACAATGGCGACCTGGGCGCGGGCGGCTTCGCGGACGCCGAGGAGGTTGAGCCCCACGAACAGCACCACCAGCAGCCCGCCGGCCGCGACGCCGTGAAGCCGTACGATCAACGTGGCGAACGCGGCCATGCCGACGATGGCGAAGGCGCTCTTCAGCGACAGGGAAAACCAGCTCAGCAGCCCGGCGACCGTCCCGACGCCGGGGCCGAAGCCGCGGGTGATGAAGAAGTAATCGCCGCCGGCCTTGGGCATGGCGGTCGACAGCTCGGCGATGCTCAGCGCGCCGGCCGTCGCGAGGATGCCGGCCATCAGGTACGACCACACCACGCCCGGCCCGGCCTGGGCGTGAGCCATGCCCGGCAGGATGAACAGACCGGAACTGATCATCGCCCCGGAGGCGATGGCGAACACGTGAACGAGCCCCAGTCCCTTCCGCAGACCGGCGGTGTCATTCATGCTGGTCACTCCTCTCAGCCCGGCCCGCCGGTGCGGGGGGAGTAGCGGACGGCTTCCACCCCAATCATAGGGCCGCCCCACCCCGATGTGGCGGCGCGCCCACCAATTCCTCCGCCCACCCAAGCTATCTCGGTATTGCAACTCCGAAATTGTAACCCCTTGTCATTCCTTACCCCACCCGCGGCACCCCCCCCGAAAAGACGGCATCTCCTTCGCCCACTCCATCAGCGGCCCCGCGGTAACCTGCCCGGAGCCCGGATTGACAAGCGCCGGCGGCGACGCTATCGTAGAGGGCCTCTGAGTCTTTGGCGCATGCAAAGACCCCTGACGAGACTTGCCATGCGGCCGCGGCGGCCACAGGCGGCTCTCGCCATGGGCCTTCGCCGCGAGGGCCGCGATGATGCAGGAGCAACTCGACCGTTGCCAGGAGATCCTTGAGTACCGGTTTTCCGACCTGGACCTGCTGCGGATGGCGCTGACGCACTCGTCGATCGCCCCGTCGCGACTGCAGTCCAACGAGCGCCTCGAATTCCTCGGCGACGTCGTGCTGGGGCTGGTGATCTGCGAGGCGCTCTACCTCGCCCACCCGGAGTTCCTCGAGGGGGAGTTGACCAAGATCAAATCGGCGGTGGTCTCCCGCCAGGTCTGCGGGCGGGTGGCACGGAAGATCGGCCTCGACACGTGCCTGCACGTCGGCAAGGGCTTCGGCCCCCGCCGCTCGCTGCCGTCCAGCCTCAGCGCGGCGGTGCTGGAGAGCGTCGTCGGTGCGGTGTACCTCGACGGCGGGCTGGAGCCCGCGCGGCGGTTCATCCTCGAGCACATGGCCGACCAGATCGACCGGGTGATCGCCAACGAGCACGCCCGCAACTTCAAGAGCATCCTCCAGCAGCATCTCCAGCAGACGTGGAACACCACGCCCGTCTACGAACTGCTCGACGAAAAGGGCCCCGACCACGATAAGGCCTTCGAGATCTGCGTCGTCTGCAACGGCCATCGCTTCACCAGCGCCTGGGCCAACAACAAGAAGCAAGCCGAGCAACTCGCCGCTAAGGCCGCGCTGATCGAGCTGGAAGTTCTCCAGGACAATGAAGATCGGGCCGACTGAACGAACCGCGGAGACGTGAACGGCGACTATCGAGCCCTGCGTGCCGCCGCGGCGCGGCGGGGCGTGTTCGAATCCCGCCGTCGGGATCTTGATACGGAAGAAGCCCGACCCTCCAGGGAGAATCGAGCTTCCTCATTTCACGGAGAGGGCGGGATTCGAACCCGCGGTACGGCCTTAAACCGTACGCCGGTTTAGCAAACCGGTGCCTTCAGCCTCTCGGCCACCTCTCCAGCGGGGCGTCTATGGTATCGGCAACGTGCGGACTGTACTGCATTGGTCCGACACGGTCAAGCTCGTGCCGCCGAAGAAACCCCTCAGCCGCCGTGACGGCCGCTCAGGGCGGCGGCCGCGGCGTCCCAGCGGGCCAAATCGCCCGGCTCGACGGTGACCACCGGCAAAGCCGCATCGACGACGGCGCGGGCGGCCCGGGTGTCGGGGAACCGGCCGGCGGCGACCGCCTGAACGAGGATGTTGCCGATGCAGGTCGCCTCGTACGGCCCGGCCTGAACCGGCAGGCCCGTCGCGTCGGCGATGAACTGGTTGAGCAAGGCGTTGCGCGCCCCGCCGCCGACGACGTGGATCACCTCGTGGGTGTCACCCGTGGCCTGCTGCAGGAAGGCGTTGACCTCGCGAACCTTCAATGCCAGCCCCTCGTAGACCGCCCGCAACAGCCCGCCTCGCCCGTCGGGCTGGGACTGCCCCGTGCGGGAGATCTGCTCGCGGAGGGCCGCCTCCATGTCGGCGGGGTTGTAAATCGCCTGATCGTCCACATCCACCAGCGTCGCCAGCGGAGGCGCCGCCTCGGCGAGCTGGACGATCTCGTCCCAGGAAATCTCCCGCCCATCCTGCCGCATCCACGCCTCGCGAAGCTGCTGGACGGGCCAGGTGCCCATGACGTTGCGGAGCAGTCGCACGTCCCCGCGGACGCCCTCGTTGGCCAGGCGCCCCTCGAAGACGGCGTCGGTGACCAGCGGCTCGTCGAGGATCCGCCCCACCAGCGACCACGTGCCCGATGAGATGATCAGCCCCGTGCGACGGTCGGCCACCGGGGCGGCGGTGAAGGCGCAGGCGGTGTCGTGCATCTTCGTCGCGACAACCTTGCACGGCCCCAGGTGCGTCTCGTCGGCCAGTTCGTCCCGCAACGTTCCCACGACCGTCCCGGGCGCGACCACCTCGGGCAGGATCGCCCGGTCGACCCCCGCGGCGTCCAGCAGCCGGTCGTCGTACTCGGCGGTGCCGGCAGCGGTGAGCCGCTGCACGGCCATCCACGTCTGCTCCGCGGCCGTCGAGCCGCACAAGTGGTACTGCAGCAGGCTGCCGATCGGCACGACGCGGTGCGTCATCGCCAGCAGGTCCGGGCGATGCCGCTTGAGCCAGAACAACTGGTTCAGCAGGTAGAACGGCTGACTGGGGATGCCGGTAATATCGAACAGCTCGCGGGGCGAGAGGATCTTGAACAGCTCGTCGGGGACGTCGTCGAGCCGGTGGTCGCGGTAGCAGTAGACCGGGCCGATCAGCTCCCCGTGAGCATTGAGCAGCCCGGCGTCGGCGGCCCAGATGTCGATGCCGATGCTGGCGATGGGCCCGTCGGCCGCGTCCGCGGCTTTGCGGAGGCCGACGACCACCTGGTTGAAGATATGCAGCACGTCCCAGTAGATCTTCTCGACCGTGGTCCCGTCGGCCCCGACGGCCCAGGTGGAGATCCCGCCGTTGTCGAAGCGATGGACCTCGCGCAGTTCAAAGCCTTCGCCGAGCGTCCCGACGAACACCTTGCCGCCGCTGGCACCCAAGTCTACCGCAACAAAGGATTTGTTCACTTCTGCCATGCTCTGCTCCTCCGGTCCGTCGGTGGCGCCGGCTCACAGGAACCCGACTACCATGACCTTAGCGGCGGGGCGTCGGTTGTCAAGGCGGCGAAGGGTGCGTTTTCACGGGCGGCATCTCTGTTGACACCGATGGAGACAGGGGATATAGTATATGTACGGACGTCGACCTGGAGGAAGGGATGTCGGCGTCCGCCGCTCACTGTCGTGCCGGCTTGGCGTATGCTCTTTGCCTTGGCTGGTGGGATAGAGCATTGAGCGAGAGGCCACTTGTGGCGGCCCCATGGAAGGGGATGTTGGTTGGAGGCCTGCTCAGCCCCGGCCAATGCCCCCGGGTCACCCGCAAGTGGCCTCTCTGCATTTGCCTGGATCGTTAGGTTCTTACGGGGCGCCGCCGGGCAGGAGGGCGCCGACGACGTTGACGGCGTTGAAGACGAAATGGGTGATGATGCTCGGCAGCAGCCGTCCGGTCCGCTCGTAGTTGTAGCCCAGCACCACTGCCAGGGCGAACAGGGGCGCGAGGTCTTCCAGGGCGACCGGCCGGACGGGGTCGGCGGCAAAGGACAGGTGGGCGAGCGTGAACAGCGCGCCGGCGGCCAGAATCCCCGGCCACGGCCCGCCGAGGACCCGCCGCAGCGCGGTCTGCAGGATGCCGCGATAGAGAACCTCCTCGACGACGGGCGCCACGAGCACCGCCGCCGCGACCGCCACCAGCTTGCCCGACAGGGCCGCATCCTGCCTGAGGAACACCAGCACGACATGGGTCTGCTGGAAGGCCTCCGGGATCAGGACCTCCGACAGACTGAACAGCGCGATGCACACGGGAAAGACCGCCAGGCCGGCCAGGAGGCCCCGCACACTGTCGGTGAACCACCGGCGGGTCGACAGCCCCATCCCGTGGACGATCCCCCGCCGGAAGCCCATGTGGGCCGCCGCCAGGGCGATGGCCAGGATCATCAGTTGGAAGATCGCGCCGCCGACGAGGACGCCGGCTGTGACGTCCGCGGGGGCCCTCTCCTGCAGCGCCGCCACCAGGGCCGAGCCCCGGTCGAGCGCCAGCCACCCGACGATCACGATCACGTGGGGCCAGCCGAGGTTGTTCGGGCGTCCCGGGGCATCGTGCAGGAGCAGCTTGCGGCTGTGGCCGACGCGGCGGAACAGCCAGACGCCCAGGGCGAGCAGCCCCAGGGCCATGACGATCATGGCGAAATGGTCGGCCGGCGATACGGCGACCCCGCCGGGCCGACCCGGCGCCGTGGTCGGACGCGTCGCCTGCTCGGCCACGAGCAAAGAAATCCCAAAAGCCTTCAGCATGATGCCCGCTAAACAGTAAACTACCCCACTATGGCCCGGACTATATTGCATGAGATCACCGAAACCAAGCGCAAAGAAGTCGCCGCGGCCAAGCAGGCGCGTCCGACCGAAACGCTGATCCGCCAGTGCCGCAACCTGCCGCGCTGTCGCAACTTCTATCGCGCCATCAGCCGGCGCCCGGCCCGCGCCGTCAACCTCATCGCCGAGGTCAAGAAGGCCTCGCCCTCGGCGGGCGTCATCCGCACCGACTTCGACCCCGTCGCGATCGCCCGCACCTACGAGGCCGCCGGCGCCTCAGCCATCAGTGTCCTGACGGATGAGACGTACTTTCAGGGGAGCCTGGCCTACCTCACCCAGGTCCGCCAGGCGGTGGGCCTGCCCGTCCTCCGCAAGGATTTTATTATTGATCCTTACCAGGTTTACGAATCACGGGCCGCCGGGGCCGACGCGGTCCTCCTGATCGCCGCGTGCCTGCAGACCGGCCCCTTGACCGACCTGCTCATCCTGGCCAGCCAGTTGTCGCTGACGTGCCTGATCGAGGTCCACGACGCCGACGAACTTCTCCGCGTCCGCTCGCTGGCGGGTTTTCCTGCCGGCGGGTACGTCCTGCTGGGGATCAATAATCGGGACCTGACCACCTTCACCACCGACATCGCCACCACGCTGCGCCTGGCCGACCTGGTCGACGGCCGCGACATCCTCGTCAGCGAGTCGGGCATCCACACCCACGCCGACGTCGAGCGCCTCGCCGCCGCGGGCGTCCGCGGGATCCTCGTGGGCGAGTCGCTCATGCGCAGCGACGACATCGCCGCGAAGATCGGCGACCTGCTCGGCCCGGCACGTTAAGGCGGATTTCTGATTGAAACCCCGCGCCTGTCCGATATACTATGAGGTGACGTTATTGCGAGAGCCCTGATGACCATGACCGGTGACAGCCTGATCCTTGCCGACGCCCTGGCGCTACTGTTGCGCTAACGGGCCGCGGGATCTGCTGCACCACGCCGAAGCTGATGGAACGATCACCCGCGACCCTGACCGGTTGCGGGTTTTTTCATGCCTGTTTGGAGGCGACGCCGATGGCCGCACAACGGTATAACAGCAAGCCGTTTCGACTATAACGCGGATCCCCCCGCGTGGGCGCGCGGCGACGCGGCCCTTGATTCGAACGGACAATGGACGACAGCGAGTACACCTATTATGGCCGAGAAACGCATCATCACGATCTTCGACACCACGCTCCGCGACGGCGAACAGAGCCCCGGCGCGAGCATGAACCTCAATGAGAAGCTCCAGTTGGCCCACGCGCTGGCCAAGCTGAACGTGGATGTCATCGAAGCGGGCTTCCCCGTCGCTTCCCCCGGCGACTTCCAGGCGGTCCGCGCCATCAGCGAGGCCGTCGCCGGGCCGATCATCTGCGGGCTGGCGCGGTCGCTGGAGAAGGATATCGTCACCGCCGCCGACGCGCTCGCCCCGGCGTCGAAACGGCGGATCCACGTGTTCTGCGCCACCAGCGAGATCCACCGCAACCATAAGCTCCGCAAGAAGAAGGAGCAGATCATCGACATGAGCGTCGAGTCGGTCCGCCTGGCCCGGACGTTCACCGACGACGTCGAGTTCAGCCCCGAGGACGCCTCGCGGACCGAGTGGGACTTCCTCAACGACGTCCTGGAAGCGGTCATCGCCGCCGGCGCGACGACGGTGAACATCCCCGACACGGTCGGCTACGCCATCCCCGACCAGTTCGGCGCCCTGATCGCCAACATCCGCGAGAACGTCCCCAATATCGACAAGGCCGTCATCAGCGTCCATTGTCATGACGACCTGGGCCTGGCCGTGGCCAACAGTCTCGCGGCGGTCGCCGCCGGGGCCGGGCAGGTCGAGTGCACCGTCAACGGCATCGGCGAGCGGGCCGGCAACGCCTCCCTCGAGGAGGTTGTCATGGCCCTGCGAACCCGCGGGGATGTCTTCGACGCCGAGACACGGATCGCCACCCAGCGGATCTACCCCACCAGCCGTCTGCTCACGAGCATCACGGGGCTGATGGTCCAGCGCAACAAGGCCGTCGTCGGCGAGAACGCCTTCGCCCACGAAGCGGGCATCCACCAGCACGGCGTCATGGCGCACCGCGAGACCTACGAGATCATGCGACCGGAGGACGTCGGGATCCCCTCCAACAAGCTCGTCCTCGGCAAGCCCTCCGGCCGCCACGCCTTCCGCGACCGCGTCGCGACGCTGGGCTACGCGCTCACCGACGAGGACATGGACGCCGCCTTCGAGCAGTTCATCGCCCTGGCCGACAAGAAGAAGAACGTCTACGACGAGGACATCGAGGCGATCATCGACGCGCAAACGGAGACGGCGATCCAGGTATGGTCGCTCAAGGGCCTGCAGACCATCGCCGGCGACAGCACCACCCCGACCGCCACCGTCACCCTGAGCCGCGACAACGAGGACCATACCGATGCCGCCACCGGCGACGGGCCCGTCGACGCGGTCTACTCGGCCATTCAGCGGATCACCGGCGCATCGGTGACGCTAAGCGACTACCAGCTCCGCGCCCTGACCGGCGGCACCGACGCCCAGGGCGAGGTCAGCGTCGAGGTGATCCACGAGGGCCGCAGATTCCGCGGCCGAGGGGTCCACACCGACGTGGTCGAGGCCTCCGGCCTGGCCTACCTCGCCGCGGTCAACCGCGCCCTGACCGTCCAGAACGGCAAGGAACGGCCGGCCCATCCGTAGGCGCTGACGCGCCGGAAATCCGAAATCCGAAGCTCGAAACTCGAAACTCGAAACAAATTCGAAACGGCAAAACGGAAAAGCACCAAACAACGGGGCTTGGCCGTTTTGCCGTTTGCCGTCTTATCCGTTTTGAGGTTTGTTTCGGATTTCGTGCTTCGGATTTCGGGTTTTGGGGGCTCCAGTCCACCCGTCCAGTTACGCCCCCCTACCCAAGGGGGCCGGCGGCGACTTCGGCCAGGACGTCCAGGGGCGCCAGCAGGTTGTCCGGATCGGCCTGCTGGACCGGCTGGGCGCCGTAGTTTTTCTTGAGGATGGCGAAGTCCTCCAGGTCGACCCTCCCGTCGCCGTTGGCGTCGCCGCCGGACCAGCCGGCGGGCTTGCCGAAGCCGGTCTTGAGCGCGTCGAAGTCGTCGAGGTCGACGTACCCATCGAGGTTGAAGTCCCCGGCGTGCGTGCCGAGGATCCCCTGGAGCAGGTAGTCCACGTCGGCGCCGTCGACGTCCCCGTCGCCGTCCAGGTCGAACCGCAGATCGGTCGCCCCCTCGCGGACAGCCCGGTTGATCAGGCCGATGTCGACGCCGTCGACCTGGAGGTCGTGGTTCAGATCGCCTTCCAGGGCCTCCGGCGTCAGGGCCGCCTGCCCGGGGTTGGGCTCGGCGGCGAACCAGTTCGTGACGTCGTTGCCGTACGCCCAGGCGCGCATGCGGTGGAGTGAATCGCCGGCGCCGTCAGCCGAGACGGGCCAGGGCAGGTGGTCCTTGTAGTCGACCCAGTCGGCCACGACGTAGGCCGTCTCGGTGTCCCCGGTGCGCAGAGGCGCCGGCAGGCACAGGTCGATCCGCTCGCGGCCGTTGGCCAGCCGGCCGTCCCAGGCGCCCAAAACGGCTACGCTCTCATCGATCCCGTAGGCCGTCCGGAACGCCTCGACCGACGCGGCGCCCACAACGACCAGCGTGCCGCCGGGGTCGATCGTCGTGCCGGCCGGGAAGGCGAACTCGACGGCGCCGGCCAGCCGCCAGGCGCCCTGCTCGCCGGCGTCGCGGACGCCGTTGCCGTTGGCGTCGTACCAGTCGAGCGGGACGGGGTGATCGCTGCGGTTGTACAGCTCGAGGAACTCCAGGTCGGCCTCAGTCGATCCGGCCAGGTCGCCGGGATGGTAGTGGACTTCGCTGAGGATCACGTCGCTGGGGAACGGCCCGGCGTTGGGCCCGCCGAGTGTAATGCTCGCCAGGGCGGTGAAATCGCCGTCGGCGTCCTGGCCCCGATAGCGTCCGAAGGGCATCCCCTCCAGGGCCGCGCCGAATTCGACGTGGTCGACGAACCGGGTCAGGGCCCCGTCGCCGTCGGCGGCCATGAGCCAGACGTCCTCGCCGAAGCGGCTGAGGCCGAATCCCAGCTCGGCGTCCGTCAAGACCAGGTATCCGCCGGCCGGGATGACCGTATCGTCGCCGATGCGGTAGCGGGTGTACTCGTCGGCGGTGTCGCTGAGGTACCAGCCGCCGATGTCGATCGCCTCGCCGGTGGGGTTGTGCAGTTCAATCGCGTCGGAGCCGCCGTCGGGATTGGTGACCACTTCGTTGATGATCACCGAGTCGACGGGCCCGATCCCGGCGGCGCCGGGGGTGCCGAGATACTCGGTCGACGAGCGCCAGGTGTCGTCGCTGTTGTAGTCGCCCTGGGTGTCGATGACCTCCAGCGTGGCGCCGCGGCCGTCGGCGCGGCCGGGCCAGTTGGCGGCGTCGTCATAGGTGAAGTCGGCCAGGACCGCCCCGTTGGAGCTGGTCAGCACGATCCGGTCGCCCCCGTTGCCCAGGTGGCGAGTGTACTCGCCGAGGATCTTCACGTCGGTGCCGTACCGCAATTGGAAGGCCTCGCGGTCGCGGACGAATACGCCGTACTCGCCGGGTTCGAGTTCGAACAATGGCAGCGTCGCGGTGATGCCCTCGCTCAGGGTCGCGCCGATCTGGCGGATCGGATTGCCGGTGGGGTTGTGGACCTCGATGAACTCGAAGTCCTGGGCGTCCGTCGCGCCCGCCTGGTATTCGGCCGCCATCGCGGCCGCCGGGTTGTAGTTGACCTCCGTGATCGCCAGGGGCGGGGCCTCGTCGACGATGTAGACGGCCTCGGTTTTGTAGCTCCACTTGCCGTCGCGCATCGTGCGGACGACCAGGTGGGTGTCGGTAAACAGTTCGACGGGGACGGCCGAGATGCTCTGCAACGGCAGGTCGGTGGTCATCTCGAAGGTCAGGTCCCAGCCGCGCGGGCTGTACTTGTGGACCTCCGCGGCGATCACGTTGTGGTCCTCGACGAACAGCGACGGGTCCACTTCGTATGTGTGCCACTGGTTTTCGGCCCCGAAGGCCACCGACGAGCTGGCCAGCGTGTCGTAGGTGATCTCGCCGGCGGGCAGATTGTCGTGCGGCTCGGCGATGCGATGGCCGTTGACGTAGATCGCCACGCCGTCGTCGCGGCGGACGTAGAGCGTCACCGTATCGTCCGGCACTTCGTCCAGGATGATGTTGGCACGGAAGTAGGTGGTGATGTGCTTGTCGAGCGAATCGTCGCCGAAGCCGATGGCGGTATCCTCGTCGCCGGTGCCATAGCCGAGACGGCCGGTGCCCGTACCCCAGGTCGAATCGTCGTAGTCGATTTCCCGCCAGGCGGTGCCCAGATCGGTTCCGGTATCGTTGAAGGCCCATTGCAGCCGCGGGTCGCTCATCGGCATCGGCATCCCGACGCCGTCCATGGGGTCGGTGCCGTCGAGCGTGTACCATACCTCGCCGTCGCCGACCGTGCTCAGCATCACCATTGTGCCGGGCTGAACCAGACCACCGGGGACGTCGATCTCGGGCGCCGTCGGCGCATCGTCCAGCCCCGCCGCCCCCATCTCGGCCAGGACCATCTCGGCGCGGCCGGGGAACCACTCGGCCATGAGGCGGTCGTACTCGGCCTGCCAGTCGTCCTTGGTCATCGGGTCGTTGATGTGCAGCGTCGCCGAGTCGCCCCAGCGGGCGGATTCGGCGATGACGGCCATGTCGATCTGCGAGGCCATCTCCGCGTAGCGCTGCATGGAGGCCTCATCCGAGAGGGGCCCGCCGTCGCCCAGCAGATCCCGGGCCCGTTCCATCCAGCGGATGCGGAAGCCCTGGTTGGTGATCAGCCGCCAGTACATGCGGACCGGGCCGGTGTCATTACCCTTGCTGGGGCTGTTCCATCGCTCGGCCGGCGGAGTCCAATGCGTGATCTCCGTACCGGCCAGGGACGCTTCGGAGTCCCACACGTAGAACTGGATCGGCTTGTCGGGCGGCGTGTCGGCGGCGCCGCCTTCCCAGGCGGCGTACCAGTTCTTGCCGGGGAAGTCCCCGCGGTTGAGCGTCCACAGCGTGATCATGTAGTCGATGAGGTTGTCGAGGTCGACGTATTGGGCGATCTCGGCCAGTTCCTCATCACTAATCGTGCCGCGGACCGGGGTGACATTGTCCCGCTCGAGCATGTTGATGCCGTCCTCGTGGGCATCGAAATACGTATGGAAGAGCCAGTCCCACATGTCGCGGCTACCGTCCTGGAGGCGGCCGTTGGACATGTAGTAGGGCATGTGCACACCAATGTTATACGTGTTCTCGCCGCGGTAGGCGAATGTGCCGGCGGCGCCCTTCATGACGCTGTAGTCGTCCTTGTCCCCGCCACGGTGCTCGGCGTTGAAGGAGTTGTCCGGCCGTTCGATGACCTCGTAAAGGCCCCAGTACAGGCCATTGAGGTACAGGTGGACCATGCGCCCGTCGGAGCTGAGGTTGCCGGTATCGGCGAAGGTGGTCAGGGCGTAGAGGTCGCGGAGGTACTGGGCCGACGACGGATCGGAATTCAGCCAGGAAACCCCCAGCCGGTCGCCGAGGGCCTCGTCCAGCAGCCAGGACTTGCCCCAGTGGGCCCGCATGACGATGGTGTCGTACTCGTCGACGTCGGAGTCGCCGAAGAAGTCGGTCACCAGCTTCGTCGGGCCGTACTCGCCCTGGAACACCATCCGGAAGCTCTGCTTGTCGTTGACCGCGGCCCATCGGGCCAGTTCGCCGAACATGCGGGCGCCGGCGTTGACGGTGAAGCCTTCCTCGGTGCTGCCGTCGGGGTAAAACAACTCCAGCGACGAGGGCTTTTCCCACTTGTCGTCGCGGCTGGCGCGCTGGATCGAGTTGGGGTAGATGCCGTCTTCCGGGTCCCACAAGTCGTACGGGTCCAGCGTCAGCGCCATGGACGGAATCTGGGTGAGCGCCTCGGTCAGCAGCGGCCCCCAGACCGGGTCGTTGATGATGTCCGGGTCCATCTCGTAATCGGCGTCGCGGTATTCGCTGTCGTAGATGCCGCTGCCGCCGGCCCCGGCGTGCCAGATGTCGGGGAAGCCGATGGCGGTCTGGTCGTCGCCCTGGGTCAGGACCGATGCGAGGGAGATGTAGGTCTGCGTGGTCACCGCGGATTCGGCGTCCCAGGTCTCGGCATAGGCCCGCACGACGGTGGTCGCGTCGATGACGATCGGGCCGGTGTATTCGACGGCGTCGATCGCCCCGTAGGGATCCGTGCCGTCCAGCGTGTAGTAAATGGTCGCATCCTGGACCGAACTGCTCAGCGTCAGTGTGAACGGCGCGTCGAAGACGCCGTGCTGGACGGAGAACTCGACGTCCGGCAGCAGTTCCACGTCCCCGGCGTTGGGCACCCCGGGCGTGGCCGGGTCGAAGTAGGCGGGGTTGCCGTCCAGGTCGAGCCCGTAGGAGACGTCGGCGTACTGGACCGTCGGCGCGTAGGCGTGGGCGATGGAGGTCCCGTCGGGCATCACCAGCGCCAGGTACTCGCCCGAACCGCTGAGCTTGAAGCCCGTGTGCAGTTCACCGTCCGGGTCGTCGCGATCCTTGTCGGAGGCGAAGATCACCTCGATCTCCCCGGCGGCCAGCGTGATCGCGGGGATCCGCCACTTGGTCAGGTCGGCCGGATCGTCGGTGAGAAACCACCCGTCGAGGTCGACGGCGTCGTCGCCGCGGTTGTGCAGTTCGATCCAGTCGCTGTAATCCCCGTCCACGTCGGCCAGCGTCCCATCGTTGATGGCCATGAACTCCGAGATCACCACGTCGCCGGCCAGCATCAATCGCGGCTCGAGGGTCTCGAAACCGGGAAGCGGACAACCGCCGAGATGCCCACCGTGGGGCTGAGTTGCCGAACGTTCCATTACGCGTCTGTCTCCTATTCAGCGAATGCGCGTCGGGCCCACCTGTTCACAAAGAATGCAAGACACCGGCATTGTATCACATCCCCCGGCGCCCGTCAGCCCCCTATCGTCCGGATTGTTTCGCACCCCCGATCAGGTCCCGTCCTTGCCGAGGACCTCGTCGAGCACCGAATCGATCTCGCGCAGATAATCGCCCTGGCTGACGAGGAAGCCGTCGTTGTGTCCGCCGCCGATGGCCAGGAAGCGTTTGGGCTCGCCCGCGGCCTCGAACACCCGCCGCCCCATGGCGAAGGGGATGATCTCGTCGTCGCGGCTGTGGATGACCAGGACCGGGCAGCGCACCCGGCCGATGGTCGCTTCCGTCGCGTAGTCGAACCGGCACAGCCACCCGACCGGCAGGAAGCGGTAATAATGCCTGGCGACGTCCGGGACCGAGGTGAACGCCGACTCGACGATCAGCGCCGCCGGCGGCGCCGCGGCCGCCTGGCGGGTCGCGATCGCCGAGCCCAGCGAACGGCCGAAGACCACGATCCCGGCCGGGTCGATCCCCCGCTCCTCGGTAAGGTACCGCCACGCGGCGGCCGCGTCGAGGTAAGTGCCCTCCTCGCTCGGCTTGCCCTCGCTGAGCCCGTAGCCACGGTAGTCGAACAGCAGCACCGACAGCCCCAGCCGCTGGAACAGCGCCGCGGTCGCCAGGCGGCCGGAGATATTGCCGGCATTGCCGTGACAGACCAGTACCGTGCCTCGGGCCCCCTCAGCCGGGATATACCACGCGTGGAGGCGAACCCCGTCGTCGGCGGTGAAGCGGACGTCTTCGTACTCCATCGCCGCCTCATCGGGCGTCGCGTCCATGGTCTCCGACGGTTGATAGACAATCCGCGACTGACACGACGTCAGCACCAGCGCCAGGCCGACGTAGGCCGCGATGACGATGCGCAGGACGCTCACGACCAGCCGCCGCCACAGCGGCTTCTTTGGCTTGCTGACGGACGGCGCGGCGGAATGGGACTCGTCGAGGGCATCATCCGCTAACTTTTTCATCTCGCGTCTCCCTATCGCTCGCCCAGGTGCCTTTGGCGACGAAGCGGCCGGCGGCCATGGCGTCGACCTGGTCGGCGATCCAGTCGGCACGGCCGGTCATGATGAGGGCGTGACCGAGGCCCCGGATGCATTCAAGGCGTTTCGGCCCGGCGGTCGCGGCGTAGACCCGGCGGCCGTGCCAGGTCGGCACGATGGCGTCGAACGTGCCGTGCACGACCAGGAGCGGGCACGTCAGGCGTCGAGCGGCGTCGGCGGCGCTGGTGGCGTCGACGTCGAAATCGGCCAGCGCCCCGGCGCGATCGACGACGGCGTCGGCCCGGCGACCCACCATCCACGGGGCGTAGACGACCAGCAGCCGTCGGAGGATCGCGCGGGTGTCGGCCGGCGGGGCCAGGGCGACGACGCCCCGGCAGTCGGGATCGTCGGCGGCGTACAGCACGGCCGTCGCGCCGCCCATGGACACGCCCACCGCATAGGTGGGCAACGCCACGGCCCCCTCGGCCCGGAGTACGTCGAGGACCTCCCGGACGTCGCGGGCCTCCTTGGCCCCGAAGGTCGTGTACCGCCCCGTCGAGCGGCCGTGCGCGCGGTGGTCGGGTAGAACGACGTCGAAGCCCCGATCGGCCAGGCGTTGGGCGGTGGCCAGCATCTCCACCCGCGACATCGCCAACCCGTGCAGTGCCACCACCGTGCCCCGCGGGCGGTCCCCCGCCGCCGGTCGGGCATTGATCACCCACAGGTCGATGCACACCCCGTCGCTCGTGGCGATCCGGCGGGCCTGGTCGATCCGCCCCCGACGCAGCAGCACCGCGTCCGGCGGCTGCAGCGCCAATTGGAGGCGGCCCGGCAGGCGCGTGTGCACGACCAGGCTGCGGGCGTAGAAGTCCCGCACGCCCCCGCACCCGCCGGCCAGCGTCATCCCGGTCAGCATCCCCAGCATCAGCACCTCTCGCATGCTCACGCGTCCTTCTGTTCGCCGGCGAGTCGCCGTTGGAGCGCCCGGTAGTCCGTCTTGCCCGTGCCCAGCAGGGGCAGCTCATCGAGCAGCTCGACCCGCCGGATATTGTGCAGGGCCGACAGCCCCGCCTCGCGGATCGCGGCGTTGGCGGCGTCGCGATCGATCTCCCGCACGGCCACCAGCACCAGTTCCGGCCGCTCGTCGGCCGTCACGGCGACGACGGCGAGGATGGGCCCCTCGTCGTCGTCGCGAATGAACCGCTCGGTGAGCACCGCCTCGATGGCCGGCAGGGAGATCATCTCCCCGCCGATCTTGGCGAACCGCTTGAGCCGCCCGGCAAACGTCAGCCAGCCGTCCTCATCGGCGCGGACCAGGTCGCCCGTGCGATACCACGTGTGCCCCTCGGCCTCGACAAAGGGCGACGGCCCGTCGTGCTGGAGGTACCCTCCGAACACGCTGGGCCCCCGCACCAGGAGCATGCCCCGCCGGCCGACCTCGACCCGCTCGAACGTGTCGGGATCGGTGATGGCGTACTCGATCGACGGCAGGACCGGGCCGATCGACCCCGGCCGCGGATCGGCTTCGGGATTGACCGAGATGATCGGCGAGCACTCCGTCACGCCGTACCCTTCCAGCACGACCGCCTGCGGACACCGGCGGGCCATCGCCTCATAGACCCGCGGCGGACAGGCCTCGGCACCCGAGACGACCAGCCGCAGCGAAAGCAACTGGTCGGCGTCGGCCATGCGGACCATCCCGTTGAGGAACGTCGGCGTGGTCACGAGGATCGAACAGGCATACGCGTCGATCAACCGGGCCACCGCCGCCCCTTCGGTCGGGTTGGGATGAAACGCCGCCCGCAGTCCCGTGCAGGTCGACAGGAGCATGGTCGCCGTTAATCCGAACGAGTGGAACGGCGGGGGGATGCCCAGCAGGCTGTCGGTCGGTCCGAGGGCGAAGCGGGTCCAGGCGTCGGCGAGGTTGGTCAGCATGTTGCGGTGGGTCAGCGGGACGATCTTGGGGACGTTCTCCGACCCGCTGGTGAAGAGGATCACGGCGGTCTCCGGCGGCCTGACGGCGCCGAGGCGATGCAGGCCGAGGCGGGCGGCGATCCACGCGGCGAGCTTGGCCTTCGTCGTCAGCGACGCCCGCAGGTCCTCCAGGTAGACGAACCGCTCGGCCGCGCCGCCGAGATCGACGCCCTGGCCGCCTAAGCGGTGGACCAGTTCCCGAGCCGTCAGCACCGCCGAAACGTCCAGGGCGTCCAGGCCGTGCAGGATGTTCCTGCGCCCGGTCGTCCAGTTGACCATCACGGGCGTCTTGCCGGCGAACAGCGTCGCCAGGTAGACCACGTTGGCGGCGACGGAGGCCGGCAGCATGATCGCCACGTGCGTCCCGTCGATCGCCTCGATGGCGGGCCTGAGCGCCAGGATGCCCATCACCAGATCGCGATAGGTCTTCGCCCCACTGGTCTGGTCGGCCAGGACGACGGCGGACGGCCGGCGGCGGGCCTGGGCGAGGAAGGCCTCGCAGATGGTCATGGTTTCGACCCCATCGAGCAGCCGCGGCTCGGCGCCGTCGTTAAACCACCGGTCCGGCACCGCCTTGAGCGGCCTGGCCACCGCCCCCCGCGCCTGCCCGCCGGCCGCGAGCATCACGTCCCCCACAGTCCGCAGCGAGTCGACGTCCCCCGGCGGGTAGCCGAACTCGCGCCCCAGCCACATCACCAGGTCGGCGCGGGCCAGCGAGTCCATCCCCAGGTCGTGCGCCAACCGCAGGTCGTCCGACAGCGGCTCGTCGCGGCCGGTGAGCGTGCGGAGGTAGTCGGCGACCTGCCGTCGGGTGGCGTCGCCGACCCGCTCGAGGTCGCCGTGGACGCCGGGCGGCCGGGGTTCGGGCTCGGTCCGCACGCCGCCGCGCTCCCACCAGGTATACGGGACGTACGTGTTGTGCTCGGCGCCGACGTTGTAGAACGTTTCCAGGTAGCGGTTGAGGGTCCGGCGATCGCCGCCGCGGGGCAGGTCGTCGGGCTCGTCGAGTGTGATCTCCACGTGGCGGCGCGGGCCGAGGACGATGCCGTTAAGCAGCAGCCGGCCGACACCGCGGCGCAGGATTGTCGCGACGTCGGGCTCCGTGCCGGAGGCGCGGCTGAACGCGCTGCCCCACAGGCCCCGGGTGCGGACGAGCACGACGCGGACGTCGGGCAACTTGCGGAGGATCATCTCGACGGCGCTGGTTCCGCCGAGGTCCTCGAGGTACCCCTGATAGGCCCGCCCGGCCGGGTAGAGGATGAAATTGTCGCCGTCTCGCAGTCCCGCGACCACCTTGTCGACGGCCTGGCGGACGGCGTCGGCGGCGTCGGGCCCGGCGGTGGCGACGTCCTCGATCGGCAGCACGCCGATCCGTCGGGCCAGCCACCGGATGAAAAACCGGTCGATCTGCCCCCGGTCGGCCAGGGCGCGGACGGCGAACGGGCCGTACAGGTGCGACGTCAGGATGATCGGGTCGATCAGGGCCGGGTGATTGGGCAGGAAGAGGATCCCCGACCGCCCCCGCCGGGCGACCTCGTCGACGCCGGTGATGCGAACGCGGTACCGCAGCCACAGCACCGCCTTGACCAGCCAGGTGAGCAGCCGATTCATGCCTCGGTCTCCTTCGCGTACGCGCGGCGGAAAAACGCCCCGGCGGCCAGGGCCGCCACCCCCAGCAGCGCCATCGCGCGGGTGGGCGCGACCAGCGATCGTCCGCCCGCACCGGGTGCGGCCAGGACGTTCGCCAGCGGGCCGGAGACCAGGATCCCCGCGAACACCGCGAAGCCGGCCGAGGCGAGAACCGTCCCCTTGCGCCCCGCCGGCGGGCGCCGCTGCACGAACGCCTCGCAGGGGATGACGACCGATCCGCCCAGCACGCCGATCGCACCGAGCAGCCCGTACGCGGCCAGCCGCCGCGCCGACGGCATCCACGACCACAGCACGCTCCCGCCGTCGGGGAGCATCGGCAGCATCTCCATGACCACCAGCAGCCCGCCCATGGCCAGTATGGACGGCCCCAACGCGCGGTACCACCGCGGCCCGCCCCCCAGACGACTGACCACCAGCCCCCCCACCGCCAGGCCGATCAACTCGGCGGCCACCAGGTACCCCGCGACCTGCTTGGGCCAGCCGAATTCATTCTGTGCCATCAGGTTGATGAACTGGATCAGCAACGATCCGGCGAACCAGGTGAACGCGTTCGTGGCGATCACCTTCGCCAGCAGCGCATCGCGGCGAATGGCGATCAATTCGCGGATCGTACTGACAGGTCCCCGTCGCGGTATCGGCGCGTCGGGGTCGGCCGCGGGCCGGCGCACGACGCCGAAGCTCATCGCCAGCCCGCACAACGAGATCGCCACCACCCCCACCGCCACGCCGATCCGCTCGGTCGGCACGCCGCCCCAGCCGGTGCCCTCGAAGCCCATCGCCACCCCCGCGACGGCGCCGCCGGCGAGGATCATGGCCGTGACGACCAGCTTGAGCGTCCCGTTCGCCCGCGTCACGTACACATCCGGGTACAGCTCGGGAATCGACCCGTTCAAGGCCGGGCTGAACAGGCACGACTGGGTCGCCATGATGAACACCATCGCCAGGACGAACCACCAGTTCAGCGTGATGATCCCGACGGCCCCCAGAACCATCGCCACCACTTCCAGGGCCTTGGCGGCGATCACGACGCGCTTCTTGGAGAATCGGTCCGCCAGCCAGCCGGTCAGCGAGGCGAACAGCAGGTACGGCAGGGCGAACAGGCTCATGATCCACCCCTGCATGGCCTCGTGACCTTCGGCGACCGCCAGCAGCATGGCCGACTGGCGGAAGAAACTGTCGTTGAACGTGCCCAGCCCGTACGTCACCACCATGGCGATGAACCGGCTGCGGCCGCGACGAATCTGATTGAGCGTGTCCTGGTCGTACTTCATCCGGCCCTCGCCGCCTGCTGCAAAAGATCCCACCCGACGCCCATGATCGCCAGGTCCGCCAGAACGTGGCTGAGGTAGCAATCCACCAGCGACCACCCCCGCACCCGCATCCACGCCCAGACGCCCCCGGCGACCATCGTGATCGCCGTGCACCCGGCCGCCAGCGGCCAGGCCAGCAGCGGCGCGAGGGCGAAAACGTGATGCACCCCGAACAGCGCCCCGGCCAGGACGGTCAGCCGCCACGACCACCCGGTCCACGGCCGCAGTTCGCTCAGCAGGAACCCCCGCCAGTAATATTCCTCGAAGGCGGCGTTCGCCAGCGAAATGACCACGGCCATCGCCCAATAATACTCCCGCAACCCCAGCGACGTGGTCTTGCGGGCGATCCCCGCCCCGTCGACGCGGCCGCGCAGGAGCAGAACGTAGCCGCCGACGATGATCGCGGCCATCGCCAGGCCGATCCCCACGCCCCTCAGCAGCCGCGGCCGTGCCAGGCCGATCCGTGCGGCCACATCCCGCACCGCCAGGCGCCGGCCGCGCCAGATGGCCAGGGGGAGAATGATCATCACGACCTTCATGAGCGGATAGGTCACCGCCGGGTAGATTTCCAGCCACACGGCCGCCGCCGTCTGGATCGCCGGCAGCAGGCACAACACCCCCACCACCGGCCACGCCAGCCGTCCCGCCGCCCCCGGCCGGGATTCGTTCGCGCCGCTCATGCCGTCGCCTCCCCCGCCGCCGCGGCTAGCAGCAGCGCCGTGATGCTCGCCGCCACGTCGGCGGCGATCGCCCGCGGCGGCCGCGTGACGCGCCCGTAGCGGTGCATGATCAGCGGCTGGACGACCGACCCCATCACCAGCGACGCGAGGACCTCCCCGTCGGCCGGCGGGATCGTCCCGCTGCGGATCTCCCGCCGGCAGAACGCCAGCACCAGCGTGAACGGATTGAACGCATCGTCGAGGACGTGCTCGGCCGGGAAGCCGTGCTGGGTAAACAGGATGAACGCCAGGCGGGTCGGGTCGACGTCGTAGGCCCCGTAGATGAACGCCACGGCCGCCGCCACGCGATCGGCCAGGGGTCCATCGGCCGCTTCCAGGTACGGCCGCAGGGCGTCGGCGAAGGCGTGGACCTCCCGCCGATAGAGCGCCCAGGCCATCTCGTTCTTGCCGGTCCAGTGGCGGTACAAGGCCCCCTCGCCGACCCCGGCCGCCGCGGCGATGTCGCGGACCGTCGTCCGCGCCAGTCCCTGGGTGGCGAACAACTCGATCGCCGCCCTCTCCATTCGATCCTTCTTGACCGCCGGTCTGGCCATGGCCCGCACTCCACCGGGTGCCGCCTCGAAAAGCCGCCGCCGACCGTCAGCGACCGGTTCGCGGCTTGGCTCGTCCAAAAGTGAATGAACGCTCACTCATTATGCGGTGTCGCGGGCGTCTGTCAAGGAGGAAACGGGTAAAAGCGACAACCTGCCGCGCACCAAAGGTCGGCCGGCTCCAGTACTTCGCCCACTTCGCCCCCCTCGTTTGGCGGGATTGACCCGAGCACCGGCGATGCCCTCTTCGCCCGGCGGCCGCGACCGGTCAGATGCTGTAGTCGGTCACATCGCGGCGGAGCGACCGCTCGCGGTCGACCAGGTCGTGGAAGGTCACCGACGCATAGACATCGTCCACGGCGCGGCCGGCACGGTCCCACAGCTCCTGCAGGGCCCGCGCCCCCCAGGGCAGCTCGCCGCCGCCGGCGAGGGCGTCCGAGCGGACGGGCTCGAGCGGCCCGCAGACCAGGCGGATGACCTCGGCGACCGTGATCTCCCGCGGGTCCCGCGCCAGGCTGTACCCGCCGTGCGCCCCGCGGCGGGAGGCCACCAGGCCGGTCGGCCTGAGCTCGTTGAGGATCACCTCCAGAAACCGGCGCGGAATCCCCTGGACGGCCGCCACCTCCCCGGCGGGCACCGGGCCCTGGCGATACCGCCTGGCCAACTCCAGGACGGCACGCACCGCGTATTGGCACTTCTGCGAGAGTGTCATCACCACTTGCCTCCCCGCCAACCGCACCTCCCCGCTGAGCATTATCCCCCCCACTTGGGCTCAATACAAGGGAGACCGCCGAAACCCACGCGATTTGTTTTGCCTATCCCTTTTTACTAGAATAGGTTATTACAAATTGTAAAATCCTCATGATTTTAATGCACGTTTGAGCAGCGACATACTACACTAGAAAGGTAGAGTTTTTCCGGAACATCCGCATCCTATGATTCACGTGAAAGGATCTCAGCCATGGCAGCCATTCATGACGCCATCACGGCGACGGTCGGACACACCCCGCTGGTTCGCGTTCGCACGCTCGCCGGCGGCAGCGCGACGGTGCTGGCCAAGATGGAGAGCCACAACCCGCTGGCGTCGGTCAAGGACCGCATCGGCGTGGCGATGCTCGACGCGGCCGAGCGGGACGGCAAACTCGGCGCCGGGACGCTCATCGTCGAGCCCACCAGCGGCAACACGGGCATCGCCCTGGCGTTCGTCGCCGCCGCCCGCGGCTACCGGCTGATGCTGACGATGCCCGAGTCGATGAGCCTCGAACGCCGCAAGGTGCTCAAGGCCCTGGGGGCCGAGCTGGTCCTCACGCCGGCGGCCGAGGGGATGGCCGGGGCGATCAACATGGCCGCGGAGATCGCCGCCATGGAGCAGCGCGTGTTCGTTCCCCAGCAGTTCGAGAACCCCGCCAACCCCGCCATCCACCGCGCGACGACCGCCGAGGAGATCTGGGCCGATACGGACGGGCAGGTGGACATGGTCATCGCCGGCGTGGGCACCGGCGGGACAATCACCGGCATCGGCGAGGCCCTCAAGGCCCGCAAGCCGACGTTCAAGGCCATCGCCGTCGAGCCGGCCGAGAGCCCCGTGCTCACCCAGACGCTCGCCGGCGAGCCCCTCGCCCCCGGGCCGCACAAGATCCAGGGCATCGGCGCCGGCTTCGTGCCCAAGGTGCTCAACCTCGACATCCTCGACGAGGTCGTCCAGGTCGACCAGGACGCGGCGCTGGACTACGCCCGCCGAGCGGCCAGCCGCGAAGGGCTGTTCGTCGGCATCTCCAGCGGCGCCGCCCTCCGCGCCGCCGACATCGTCGCCGCACGGCCGGACAATGCCGGCAAGGTCATCGTCGTGATCCTCCCCAGCTTCGGCGAGCGGTACCTCTCGTCGGCGCTGTTCGATCACATCACGGGATGAACCCTCACGTCCCGAAGGTCGTCTTGAGGATCGCGAAGTCGTCGAGGTCGACGTCCCCGTCGCCGTCCAGGTCGCCCTCGGCGGCGCCGGCGGTCACGCCGGAGCGACCGAAGTTGAGCTTGACAATGGCGAAATCGTCGAGATCGACGTCCCCATCGCCGTCGCAATCACCCGACGCGCCGCTCCGCGTCTCGGCGACCTCGACGCGGAGGTCGTCGAAGCGCAGGACGTGCCACTTGTCGGAGTTGTTGCAGTGGAAGCCCACGCCGCCGGCGTTCAGCGTCGCCAGGGCCGTCGGATCGGCGTCGGTGAAGGTCAGGTCCGTCGTGCCGTCGTCGTCGGCGTCGACGGCGATCGTCACGCCCGCCGGCTCGACATCCACGGAGACGGCGTAGCGCCGGCTGCCCGTGGCGGGCATCTGAATGGCGTCGACGGTCGTCAGGACGGTCTCGGCGCCGTCGAGCCTGCGCACCAGACGGCCGCGGGCGATGTCGAGGTAATAGCAGTTATCCATGTCCCGCACCAGCACGACCACGCCCCCGCCGAAGCCGAGGTAGGCGTTGTTGGCGGTGAACGCGAAGGTGTAGTCGACCCAATCGCCGCCCTGCTCGCCGAGCAGCCACGCCGCGCGGCCGTTGACCTCGTCGCCGCGGGGCATGTGCAGGGCGTTGCGGTTCAAGGTGCCCCAGGCGACGTAGTACTTGTACGCGTCGAAGCCCGCCGGGCGGTACCAGCTCATCCCCTGCGTCGTCGGCGCCCGCAGCCAGGGATCGACGTCGGCGTAGTGCCCATCCTCGAAATCGTCGACAAAGATGGTGACCTCGTCGTTGAACACGGGCGGACCGGTCTCGGCCGCGGGGCTCAGCCCCGGCATCTCGTACGCGCCCAGGTCGGGTCGGGCGTCACGGGGCGTGCCGTAGTAATCGGTCTGCGGCGCCGTCGCGGCCAGGGCCGTGCCGGCGTTGATCATGGGGCTGGTCGCCGCGAGGATCCCATCGAAGGCCGCCGGGTCGACCAGGTCGCCGTCGCCGCCGAAGATCGTGAACCGCCCGTAGCCGCGGCTGTCGTCGACGCCCAGGAGCCAGGTGACCGGTTCCATGATCAGGTTGTAGTCGAAAACCTCGACACCGGCATCCTCGCTGAGGCCGACGTCGACGAGGATGTTGTTGTAGACCTGCACGCCGGTGAGGCTGCCGCCGATGCGGAGCGTGTAGTCGTCCTGCGGCCAGCGGTTGTAGGTGTAGTCCTCGCCGACGTAGCAGACGGTGTTGTTTCGGAAGATAAACCCGTCGAGCTTCTCGACGATGTTGGCCATGTTCGCCTTGGACGGGCCGAAGATGTTGTTCTCGACGATGATGTTGCTGTGGCGGGTGTCCGTGCGGAGGTAGCCGTTGACGATCAGCGCCTGGCTCTCGCAGTGATACAGCGTGTTGCCGCGAACGGTGACGTTCTCGCAGCCCCACCCCTCGTAGCCGGGCCCGCGGATGGAGAAGTGGATCAGGTCGCAGTGCTTGCTCCAGGAGGCCTCGTCGTCGCTGACGCCGTCGTCGAAGTCGTGGATGCGGTTGCCCTCGATCAGCGAGTCGTTGAGGTCCCACGGCCGGATCCCGTCGTGCGAGCCGTGATGGATATGGTTGTCGAGGATGTCGATGTACCGCCCGGAGGCGTAGATGCCCACGCCCGTCTCGGTGATCTCGCAGCCGGCGATCGTCCCGTACGTGACGCCGTTGAAACAGACGGCCTGCTTCTCGATGTTCTCTTCCGAGCCGGTGTAGGGCCCCACGCGGGTGATGCGGCAATCCTCGAAGGCGACGTACCGGCTGGCCTGGATGTGCACGCCGTCGGTGATGTGGATGCCCTCGAACCGCAGATACAGGTCGAAGGCCGATCCGACGGCCTTGCCCGTCCAGACGTGTTCGAGCGTCGGCGTCGCGCCGTCGGCGGCGCGGACGGTGACCCAGTCGGTGAACACCGGTCGCGGCTCGGCCTGCCAGTCGGTGCAGTGGATCTCGATGACGCCGTACTCGCCGTCGGCGAGGATGACCTCGTCGGCCGCCGTGAGGTTGTTCCAGATGTGGCCGATCGTCTGGTAGGGATGCGCCTCGGACCCGTCGCCGGTGTAGTCGCTGCCGTTGACCGCGTCGATATAATACACCGACCGCTCCGGCGGCGGGGGCGGCGTGGTGCCGCTGACGGCCGTCAGCTCCATCCAGTCGATCTCGAAGTTGCCCTCGGTGTCCGAGCTCGGGTCGAAGCGGAAACTGGTGATGTCGTCCGAGGCGCCGGTCAGGTCGATCGTGTAGACCGCCCAGTGATCGTTCTGCGGCTCGACGTGCCACCGCCCCTCGCTGGCGGCCGGCAGGCCGCCCAGGACGCCCCCGGCGCCGGTGATCCACAGCCCCGTCCCGCCGGCGTAGGGCATCGGCTGCCCGTCGGGCGGGTTGCCGTTCAGGTGCCGCAGGCGGATCGACAGGCTGTCCCACTCGATGCAGTCGTCGGGCAGCTCGATCGGCAGGGCCGCGTCGGCCACCACGATGCCGGCGTCGCCGTTGCCGTCGATGTCGGCCGCGGTCAGGACCGTCTCGGCCCCGTCGACGTCCGTCGCCACGTGGACGCCGCCCGGCAGCGTCCACGTGCTGCGGGCCTGCCAGCCCTCCGTGTCGCCGGGCGTGTTGAACTGCCACGACCGGACCACGTCTCCGCCCGCCGTCGCCGCCGTCACCAGCGCCGCGGCCAGGCAAAGGCACACGCCTCGTGCGCGTCGCCTCCCAACCATGCCTTGCCTCCTCGCCTCGTGGGTGCCCGGCCCGCCGGCCCCCTCCCGTGCGGGCCGCCGAACGTCTCGTGAAGGATCAGGCTAACGCATTATCCTATCCTTGTCAATCCATCCCGCATTTCTCCGTCCTCATTTGCCTTATTTCGCCTTGCGGGAATCGGGCTAACTGTGTTAGCCTTGTTAGGCAAACAAAACGAAGGAGCGCCGCCCATGCCCGCTAAAGTGACCATCCGCGACGTCGCCGAGGCCAGTGGGGTGTCCATCTTCACCGTCTCGTGCGTCCTGAACAACAAGGGCAGGATCAGCGAAGCCACCCGCAAGAAGGTCCTGCGGACGGTTCGCAAACTCGATTACGACCCCCTGCGAAACTTCCCGCTGGCCCACCGCCTCACGGCGCGAACCATCGGCCTTCTCCTGCCCGATGTTTACACCGAGGCCCACCCGTTCTTCTTCCGCGCCGTCCAGACCATCCGCCGGTTCGCCTCCGAGTCCGGCTGCGACATGAAACTGTTCACCACCACCGACTTCGCCGGGCGGATCCGCGCCAACCACGAACGCTCGGCGTCGCTGGGGTTCGATACGCTGGTGGTGTTCTGCTGCGACCCCGACCCCGCCGCCATCGGCGACCTGGCCGACCGCGGCATCCCCGTCGCCATGGTCCGACGCCCCCTGAACCATCGCGGGGTCCTGGTCGTCACCGACGACGACCGCCGGGGCATCACCCTGGCGATGGAACACCTCCATCAGCAGCACGGGCACACGAAGATCGCCCTGCTCGCCGGCCGCTTCCACCGGGGCGTCCCGCAACGGCGGCTGAAGGGCTACACCGACTACGTCCGCGCGCACGACCTGTCCGACAACCCTCGCCTGCGGATCGAGCGGAGCAAGCTGGACGGCTCGCTGGGCGATCATCTCACCGCCCTGCACGCCGCCGGCGAGTTGACCGCCGTGGTCTGCCTCAGCGACGACCTGGCCGTCATCGCCTCCAAGGCCATTCTGACCGCCGGCGGTCGCATCCCCGACGACATCGCGATCATCGGCTACAACAACACCCGCGACGCCGAGGTCTTCCACCCCGGCATCACCGCCGTGGACGTCCCCGTCGAGACCATGGTCAACGCCGCCTGCCAGGGCCTGATGAACTACGACCCCACCAGCGCGCCGGCCAGCGCCACCCTCCGGTTCAACAACGCCCTCGTCGTCCGCCAGTCGTGCGGCTGCACGGCCGAGGCGTGATTCAATAATCCCCCTTGCACGGCGCGCCGGCCGTGCGTACGATGCCCGCCCTGCGCAGAGGAGGCGTATGACCATGACACCGCTTGGCATCCAGATGTACACCGTTCGCGAGGACACCCGAAACGACTTTCCCGCCGCCCTGGCGCGCGTGGCCGAGATCGGCTATACGGGCGTCGAGGTCGCCGCCTTGCACGACCACAGCCCCGCCGCCGTCGGCCGCATGGCCGCCGACGCCGGCCTGGCGGTCATCGCCGCCCACATGGGGCCGAAGATCACCAGGAGCGTCGATGAGCTCGTCGACCTGGCCGGCGGGCTCGGGACCGACACCATCGTCTGTGCCGTCTACCAGATGGAACGTTACACGACGATGGACCTCGTCCGCGACGCCGCCGAGCACCTGCAGGCGACGGCCGAGGCGCTCAAGGCCCACGGGATCCGCCTGGCGTTCCACAATCACGGCTACGAAATGGAGCGTCTGGACGGCGCGTACGCCCTGGAGCGGATCCTCCAGGCCGCCCCGGACGTCGCGCTGGAGTTGGATACCTACTGGGCCACCGACATGGGCGCCGTCGACGTGCCGGCCCTCGTCGCCCGCCTGGCCGACCGCATGCCCCTGCTGCACCTGAAGGACGGCAACATGGTCAGGGGCGACCCGAACTTCCTCACCGCCATCGGCGACGGCGTGATGGACTTCGCCCCCATCCTCGACGCCGCCGACCCGGCCGTGCTGGAATGGGCCATCGTCGAGATCGACAGCTTCCACGGCGACATGTGGCAGGCCGTCGCCGACAGCTACCGCAACATCACCGCCGCCGGCCTGGCCGGCTGAAAAATGAGGCTTTAGGCTTTAGCTGTAGGCTGCAGGCGCCACGACCGCACGTCCTGCTCAAAGCCACAAGTTTCGAGACTGCCGCCGTCGGTGGTTGCCGGTGCTGTTGCCGTTCCTGAAGCTTGGCGCCTCAAGCTTAAAGCCCGGAGGCTCCTGCCCCGCATCCGCGGCGTGGCTTTCCTGCGCATGAGCACTTGCCATCGTCCCCGCGGGGCCCTACAGTAGGGCTCCATGAGCGACGCCATGGATCTGCTGCGGTCGGTCAAGGACCAGACCGGTGAAACGGAATTCTACACCCCCCTGCCCGACGGGTACGCATTGGGCTCGACCCGCTATGTCGCCGTGTTCGGCACGGTGATCAGCGGGCTGGGCAAGGGGATCTTCTCCTCGTCGCTGGCCAAGCTGCTCAAGGACAAGGGCCTGGCCGTCTCGCCGATCAAGCTGGAGGGGTATCTCAACTTCGACAGCGGGACGCTCAACCCCTTCCGCCACGGGGAGGTGTTCGTCCTGGACGACGGGATGGAGTCGGACATGGACCTGGGCACCTACGAGCGGATGCTCGACCAGGACCTCACCCGCGCCAACTTCGCCACCAGCGGCCAGATCTTCCAGGCCGTGCTCTCCAAGGAGCGCGCCGGCGGCTACCTCGGGCGGGACGTCCAGATGATCCCCCACGTCACCGGCGAGGTGAAGCTCCGCCTGCGGGAGCTGGCGCTCAAGACCGCCGCCGACGTCGTGTTCATCGAGGTCGGCGGGACCGTCGGCGACATCGAGAACGCCTTCTACATCGAGGCGCTGCGGGAACTGAGCTACGAGGAAGGGCCCGGCAGCGTCGCCTTCATGGTCCTGACCTACGTGCTGAGCCCCCCGGCCCTGGGCGAGCAGAAGTCCAAGGCCGCCCAGTTGGGCATCCGGCGGCTGATGGAGTTCGGCATCCACCCCCACGTGATCGCCGTGCGGGCCGAGAAGCCCGTCACCACCAAGGTCCGCCAGAAGCTGTCGATCTACACCAACGTGCCGGTCGGGCGGGTGTTCTCGATGCACGACCTGCCGAGCATCTACCTGCTGCCCGAGCTGATGCGGGAGGAGGGGCTCGACTCGGAGGTCGTCGAGCTGCTGGGCCTCGGCGGGCGGGTCAACACCGCCCGGGAGATCAAGGCCGCCGGCCGCTGGGCCCGCTTCACCCATACCATCGGCGCCGAGCGCCGCGAGGTCCGCATCGGCATCACCGGCAAATACACCGCCCTGCGGGACAGCTACGCCAGCATCCTCAAGGCGCTCGAGCACGCCGGGGTCGCCCACGAGACGAAGGTCGGCGTCGAGTGGATCGACACCACCGACGTCACCGACGCCAACGCCGCCGACCAGCTCGGTGGCGTCGACGGGATCATCGTCCCCGGCGGGTTCGGTACCCGGGGGACCGCCGGGAAGATTACCTGCATCAAGCACGCCCGGGCCGTCGGCCTGCCCTACCTGGGTATCTGCCTGGGCTTTCAGATGGCCGTCATCGAATTCGCCCGCAACGCGTGCGGCCTGGCGGGCGCCGGCAGCACGGAGATGGACCCCGAGTGCGAAGACCCGGTGATTTCGATCCTGCCCGAGCAGAAGGAGATCGAAGGGCTCGGGGGCAACATGCGCCTCGGCGGCCAGGACGTCGTGCTGACCGAAAGGTCGCTGGCGGCCGAGTTGTACGGCTCGACGCGGATCCGCCAGCGGTTCCGCCACCGCTACGAGGTCGACCCGCGTTACATCGAGCCGCTCGAGGCCGGCGGGATGGTCTTCTCGGGCCGCCACCCCGTCCACCCGATCATGCAGGTGCTCGAACTGCCGCGGAACGTGCATCCGTACTTCATCGGGGCCCAGTTCCACCCCGAGCTGACCAGCCGGCCGCTGGCCCCGGCGCCGATGTTCGACGGCCTGGTCCGGGCGGCGCTGGAGCGGGCCGCGGAGCGAACATCACCCCAGGAGGCCTAAGGCAAGACCATGAACGACAACGCCAACGATTCCGACACACCGAAGATCCACATCGACGACGACTGGAAGGCTCAGGCCAGGGCCGAGAAGGAGCGCCTCGCGTCCGAGCAGAAGAACAAGGACGCCGAGGCCGGCGGCGAGGCCGGCGGCGAGCGGCCGAAGCTGCCGCCGGCGACCTTCGAGACGCTGGTCTCGACCATGGCCTCCCAGGCCCTGTTCGCCCTCGGGGCCGTGCCCGACCCCAATACGCAGAAGGCCTACGTCGACCTCGAGCTGGCCCGCTTCCACATCGACATGCTCAAGGTCCTCGAAGAGAAAGCCGCCGGCAACCTCACCGACGAGGAAAAGCAGATGCTCGACGCCACCCTCTACGAGCTCCGCAGCCACTTCGTCGCCGTCAGCCGCCGCGCCGGCGGAGGGGCGGGGTGACAGCCCGGCAGGGCGCGCGCGGGTCCTCGCGCCCTCGGCCGGGGGCGCAAGCCCCCGGACCAAAGTCTCCCCCCCGGAGTCGAGCCCCGAAGGGACGACATGATTCAGCCGGGGGCGCAACCCGACAACGCCCATGACTGACATTCGCGACAAGATCGACGCCCTCCGCGCCGCGATCGGCCGGCACGATCGGCTCTATTACGTCGACGCCGCACCCGAGATCAGCGACCGCGAGTATGACCACCTGATGGACGAGCTGAAGGCCCTCGAGGCGGCCCACCCCGAGCTGATCACGCCCGATTCACCCACCCAGCGGGTCGCCGGCGCGCCGATCGAGGGCTTCGAGACGGTCGCCCATCCCGTGCCCATGCTGTCGATCGACAACACCTACGACCGCGCGGCCCTGCGGGAGTTCGACGCGCGGGTCCGCCGCGGCCTGGGCGATCACGCCCCGTCGGGGTACTTGGTCGAACCCAAGATCGACGGGGTCGCGATCTCGCTGCGCTACGAAGACGGCCGCCTCGTTCGGGCCGCGACCCGCGGCGACGGGCGCACCGGCGACGACATCACCGCCAACGCGCGGACCATCCGCGTCATCCCGTGGCGGCTGAACGCCGGCGGCGACGCCGTCTCCGAGGTCGTCGAGGTCCGCGGGGAGGTGTTCTGGCCGACGGCGATCTTCCGGCGCGTCAACGCCGAGCGGGCCGCCCAGGGGCTCGAGCCCTTCGCCAACCCCCGCAACGGGACCGCCGGAACCCTCAAGCAGCTCGACCCCGGCGTCGTCGCCGAGCGGCGGCTGAGCTTCGTCGCCCACGGCGTCGGCGAGATCTCCGGCGACCTGCCCGAGCGGGCCTCGCAGCTGGCCGAGCGCCTCGAACGCTGGGGCGTGCCCTTCAGCCGCGAGATGCGGCGGGTCGACGACATCGACGCGGCCTGGGAGGTCATCGAGGCGTTTTCGGCGATTCGCCACACGCTGCCCTATGCCGTCGACGGGGCCGTCGTGAAGGTCGACCGCTTCGACGAGCGGGAGGCCCTGGGCGCGACGTCGCGGTTCCCCCGGTGGTGCATCGCCTACAAGTACGAGACCGAGCAGGCCCGCAGCGTCCTGCTGGACGTGGATTTCCAGGTCGGACGGCTCGGGACGATCACGCCGGTGGCGCGGCTGACGCCGGTCCACCTGGCCGGGACGACGGTCTCGAACGCGTCGCTGCACAACCTCGACCAGATCGAACGGCTCGGCGTGCGACTCGGCGACACCGTCGTCGTCGAGAAGGCCGGGGAGATCATCCCGCAGGTCGTCGAGGTCGTCGCCGACCAGCGGCCCGCCGACGCGCGGCCGATCCCGGTGCCGCGGGCATGCCCGGTGTGCGGCGGACCGGTCGCGCGGGACGCCGGCGGGGTCTACCTGCGGTGCGTCAACCCCGAGTGCGACGCCCAGCTTCGCGAGCGGCTCCGCTGGTTCGCCGGACGCAACCAGATGGACATCGCCCACCTCGGGCCGGCCCTGATCGACCAGCTCGTCGCCACGGGCCTGGTGAAGCACTTCGCCGACCTGTACACGCTGACCGTCGAGCCGTTGATGTCGCTGGAGCGGATGGGCGAGCAGTCGGCCCGGAATGTGGTCGACGCGATCGCCGCCTCGAAAGACCGCGGGCTGGCGCGTGTGCTGGCGGGCCTGGGGATCCGCCACGTCGGCGGTCGGGCGGCGGAAATCCTTGCCGCGACGTTCGGCGATATCGACACGCTGGCCGCCGCCGGCGAGCAGGCCCTGCTGGCCGTCGACGAGATCGGCCCGACGATCGCCGCCAGCGTCCGCCGCTTCTTCGACAGCGACGCCGGGCGCGACACGATCGCACGGCTCAAGGCCGTCGGCGTCCGCATGACCGCCGACCGCCCCGCCGCCGCCGCGGCGCCGCTGGCGGGCAAGACCGTCGTCGTCACCGGCGCGCTGCAGGGGTTTACCCGCGCCGCCGCCGCCGCGGCGATCAAGGCCGCCGGCGGGCGGGTCGCCTCGAGCGTCAGCCGCAAGACCGACTTCGTCGTCGCCGGCGACGCGCCCGGCTCCAAGGCCGACAAAGCCCGCGCCCTCGGCGTCGAGATCATCGACGAAGCCGAGTTCCTCCGAAGGCTTGAAGTATGAGGCTTGAGGCGCTCGGGCTATCGCCGTTGTCGTTCCTCAAGCCTCAAGGCTCAAGTCTCAGGTCTCAAGTCTCAAGTCTGCCGGCGCGCAGGGCCGGCCCCAAAGCGAGTGAGCACGGTTCAGGCGAAAGGCAACGCACAACGGGGGCCGGAGGGCCTCTAACACATAGCGGCGAAGCTGAGGATGATGTACAGGATCATCCGACGCTTACGCGTGATCGCCGCACGAATGTTCATCCTGATCACCTCCGGACTCATCGGTCCCTGACGTCACTGGTCAGTATAGCACGGTCCACGCGAGGCGCATAGGGGCAAAATGACCCTTTCGCCGCCAAAGGACGGCAACCGACAGGCGTTGCGTCAGGCCGGGCAACCTGTGACGCCTGCAGGGCCCGCCGCGGTCGTCGCGGGGCCGACCCGACGCGGCCGGATCGTCGGGCGCGCGAAAAAAGGTTGCACCCGCCGCCTTGACGGCGGCCGGGCCGCCTACTATTCTCTCGGGTTCGACCCCATCTTGAGCGGGTCGGTTACCCCGGATGCCGGGACGCGCGGGCGTTGGTCGCACCCGGGGCTTTTCGCATCGGAGCAGTCCATGCCGGACGAAACCACCAACACCCCCGACGTCGACGAAACCCCGGACGCCCAGGCCGACACCCTGCCGGCCAACACCGTGACCATCGAGGACGCCGGCCCGGCGGCCAAGAAGATCACCATCGAGATCGACCGCGCCCGGATCGACGCGAAATTCGACGAGATCTTCGGCGACCTGCGCCATAGCGCCCAGGTGCCCGGCTTCCGCGTCGGCCACGCGCCGCGGCGGCTGCTGGAAAAGCGGTTCGGCAAGGAAGCCGCCGAGGACGTCCGCAACCAGCTCGTCGCCGACGCGCTGGGCAAGGTGGACGAAGACAGCGACTTGCGAATCATCGGCGAGCCGGACATCAAGCTCGACGAGATCGAACTGCCCGACGAGGGCAACCTCGTGTTCAGCGTGCAGGTCGAGGTCGCCCCCGAGTTCGACCTGCCCGACTACAAGGGTATCCCCGTCACCGAGCCGTCCGTCGAGGTCACCGACGAGCGGGTCGCCGAGACCACGCGGAACATCCTCAGCGCCCGCGGGACGCTCAAGCCGACCGACGAGCCCGCGGCCGCCGACGACCAGGTCGTCGCCGACGTGACGCTCACCGGCGAGGGGATCGACGAAACCGATGAGAACGTCGAGTACCAGGTCGCCCCCGCGGCGTTCCGCGGCGTGCCCCTGGAGGACCTCGGCGAGAAACTCACCGGCGCCAAGGCCGGCTCGACCGTCACGCTGACAGCCACCGTGCCCGAAGGCCACGAGAACGAGGATTGGCGGGGCAAGGAGGTTACCGTCACCTTCGACGTCAAGGACGTCAAGCGCCTGGAGGTGCCCGAGTTGACCGACGAGCTCGCCCGCGAGTTCGGCATGGACAGCGCCGAGCAGTTCGGCGAGTTCGTCACCGAACGCCTCGCGGCCCAGTTGGAGTCGGAACGGCAGCAGTCGATGCGGCGGCAGGTCTCGCAGTACCTGCTGGACCACGCCACCTTCGACCTGCCCGAAGGCCTCGCGGCGCGGCAGACGGCGCGGGTGCTGCAGCGGCGGTACGTCGACCTGCTCTACCGCGGCGTGCCCCGCGAGCAGATCGACCAGAACCTCGAACTGCTCGAAGCCCGCGCCGGCGAGGAGGCCGCCGGGGAACTCAAGCTGGCCTTCATCCTCGACCGGATCGCCCAGGCCGAGGACGTCAGCGTCGACGATGCTGAGGTAAACGCCCGCATCGCCGAAATGGCTGTCCGCCAGGGCCGGCGGCCCGAACGCCTCCGCAGCGAAATGACCAACGAGGGCAGCCTCGGCGAACTCGAAACCCGTATCCGCGAACAGAAGGCCATCGACAAGCTGCTGGAAATGGCCGAGATAACCCACGAAACCCAGGCCGCGGAGAAGAAGGCCGAGACCACGGCGAAGGCCCAGCCGACCAAGAAAAAACAGGCCCAGCCGAGCAAGAAAAAGAAGGCCGCCCCGAACGCCGACAGCGAATCCGAGGGGGCGTAACCCGATCAAGCGACCGGCCCGACCGGACGATCCTACACCGCAGTCGCGGCCGCCGACGGCGGCAGGCATGGACAAAAGGAGCGGCGATGACGTCGAGAGAACGACAGACGGATCTGGCCCGCAGCGACTACCAGTATCGCCGGGAGATGACCCTCGAGGAGCGCCTGGCCGATGAGCGGATCCTCTTCCTGTGGGACGAGATCAGCCCCCGCAACGCCGGGGGGGTGATCATGCACCTGCTGGAACTGCAAGCCAAGAGCCCATCGCAGGATATAGGACTTTACATCAACTCGCCCGGCGGGAACGTCGACGATACGCTGGCGATCTACGACACCATCCAGTTCCTCACCTGCGACGTGGCCACCTATTGCATCGGCACCGCCCAGAGCGGCGCGGCGCTGATCCTGGCCGCCGGGACCAAGGGCAAACGCTATGCCCTGCCCCACTCAAAGATTATGATCCACCAGCCCTGGGGCGGGGTCGGCGGGCAGGCCAGCGACATCCAGATCCAGGCCGAGGAGATCCTCAAGGCCAAGCGGACCCTCAACAAGATCCTCGCCTGCCACACCGGACGGACCGTCGAGCAGATCGAGGAGGAGACCGAACGCGACCGCTACATGAGCCCCGAGGAGGCCCGCGAGTACGGCCTGGTCGACGAGATCGTCCAGTCGACCGACAAGGCGGAGAAAGAGTAAACCCTTACAGAGGCAGGACCTGACAATGCCGATGTTTCCACCGCGCGTCATCGAACAGAGCGGCCGGGGCGAACGCGAATACGATATTTACAGTCGTCTGCTCAAGGACCGCATCGTCTTCATCGGCGACGCCGTCGACGACAACACCGCCAACCTCGTCGTCGCCCAACTGCTGTTCCTGTCCAACGAGGACCCCAAGGCCGATGTCCACCTGTATATCAACTCCCCCGGCGGCAGCGTCTCGGCGGGGCTGGCGATCTACGATACGATGAACTTTATCCGTTGCGACGTCGCCACTTACTGCGTCGGCATGGCCGCGTCCATGGGCGCCGTGCTGCTCGGCGGCGGCACCCGGGGCAAACGCCACGTCCTGCCCAACAGCCGCGTGCTCATCCACCAGCCGCTCATCCGCGGCGTGGTCACCGGCCCGGCCAGCGACCTGGAAATCGAGGCCCAGGAAATACTTAGGCTCCGCCAGCGAATCTACGAGATCCTCGCCGCCGCCACCGGCCGCTCCATGGAGCAGATCGAAAAGGACTGCGACCGCAACAAGTGGCTCGAAGCCCACGAGGCCATCGAGTACGGCATCGTCGACAACCTGCTCGAGTCGCAGCCCGAACAGAAGGCCTCCAAGGGGGCTTAGTTACGACAAGGCTGGGCGAGAATGCCATGAGCAAAACGGTCCTGCTGGCGCTGCTGGGGCTCCCGCTGGCGTGCCTGGGCGGCTGCCTGGGCTTGCCCCGCTGCAGCGAGCTGGCCGACACACTGGCCACCCGCCAGGCCGAGCTGGACGCCGCCCGGCGGGACCTGGCGGCGCTCCGCGAGACCGTCGACGCGCAAGACGAGCAGATCCAAACACTTGCCAAGCTCGGCGAGGCCCGCCTCGACCGGCTGTTCCACGTCGAACGCATCCGCCTCGGCCGCTACACCGGCGGGATCGACACCGACGATGTGCCCGGCCACGACGCCGTGAAGGTCTATCTCGAGCCCGTCGACCAGCACGGCAGCGTCATCAAGGCCGCCGGAGACGTGACCATCGACCTGTTCGACCTGCCGGCCGGGGGGACCCGCCTGGGCACGTTCACCTTCGCCGCCGACAGCCTCGCCGACTACTGGCGAAGCGGGCCGCTGACCCACCATTTCAGCTTCGTCTGCCCGCTGGAGGCTGCGCGGCCTTCGCAGTCGGAAGTGACCGTGCGCGTGACGTTTACGGAATACCTCACCGGCAAGACCTTCACCGCCCAGACCGCCGCCCCCCTCCGCTAGGGCGGCCGGACGGCCCCTCAGTGGCACACGTTCAGGCCGCGTTTGAGCAGGTACTGCTGGTGGTAGTCCTCGGCTTCGTAGAACGGCCCGGCGTCGACGATCTCGGTCACGATCGGCCGGTCAAGCCGCTCCTGGCGCTTATCTCGTGATGCCTCAGCGACTTGCCGCTGCTCGTCGTTGTGGACGAAAACCGCCGAGCGGTACTGGGCCCCGACATCCGGGCCCTGGCGGTCGGGCGTGGTCGGATCGTGGCTTTTCCAGAAGACCGCCAGCAGCTCGTCGTAGCTGATCACCTCGGGGTCGTACACCACGCGGACGGCCTCGGCGTGGCCGGTGCGGCCGCTGCAAATGTCTTCATACGTTGGGTTTGCGGTATGACCGCCCGTGTAGCCCACGCGCGTGGCGACCACGCCGTCCAGCGTGCGGAACGCCTCTTCGACGCCCCAGAAGCACCCCGCGGCGAACGTCGCCGTACCGGTTCGCCCACCTGCGCCGGTCCGCTCGGCCATGGCTTCACCCTTTCGCCCCGTCCCGCCGCCGCCCTCGCATCCGGCGACGGCCAGGAGGAAGCTTCCACTAACTATAGCAATAGCAGTATGTTGCCATGCTATCATCACTGGCCCTTCCGCCGCGGGGGTCCCTCCCGCCCTCGCGGCCTGCCAATCGGTCTGCCTGCACGCTTATTGTAGCCGTGTCCACCCGGGGGATGAAACCCGCACGGGCAAGGCATCGTAGTCCCCGCCTTGCCAAGACCTTGGATTCGGGTCCCGTCGTCGCAGAAGACCGGGGGGGATCCCTGTCGATGCTGACGGGGGCGGCGCCGGCCAGCTTAGCCGTCGCGAGCTCCGCCGCTGGTCGTCGATCCCGGCGTGCCCGGCGTAACTTTACTCTCAAGAGTCACTTACAGTTCATCACGCAGGGCAACGATCGGTGCGGGGAAAAGCGATTTTTGCCCTTGACGGACGGCGGGAGAACCGTATCCTAGGCTGTCTGCCCGCGGGCGTAGCTCAGTGGTAGAGCGCCACGTTGCCAACGTGGATGTCGTGAGTTCAAATCTCATCGCCCGCTTGAAAAGGCCCGGCGCCCGCTCCGCCGGGCCTTTGGCTTGCGCACGCCAAGCATCGCACACTAAAGCAGTTAGTCCATAGCGTGCACAGCGAGCCCAGAGGCTTGCACGGCTCGGCCGCGACCGTGAAGCGCACGGATGAGCCCATGGTTGACGCGGGGCAGCCGCGGCTCAGGGCAAGCACCAGCACTGCCGTTAAGCCACACAGAGCACAGAGGCGTCCCCCCGGCGGGGCTCGGCGGAGACGCTCAACTGGAAACGAGCCGCCCCCCGATGCGGGCCAGCGACGAGCCAAGGCGGGCAGGTTTCGCCGGCCCCCGGCCGACCGGTGCCGCGCTCGCCGCCGCCCGCCGCTCGAGGCCGCCGGAGGAGCCTGTTCGCTATTACAGCGTTTGTCGTGTCTATCGCCTCCGTGTTCTGCGCGTCTAATCCTCGTGTTTTGCCTGGCTTGCGTATGGGGGGACGGTATAGTAAAAAACATTAGCGGATTTCGGCCGTCCGGACGCCGTCGGGGCGGCATAAAACCCGAATTCTCCGGTATCTTACCCAGTTTAACGGCACAAAACCCGAATTCTCCGAGTCCCACCTTCCCCCAGCTTGCCCACCTTGCCCAGCTTGCCCCGGCCGCGCGCACCTTCGTGAGCTTTTCGTGTATTGCGTCCCCCGATAGATGCGCGCGCCTTGCATCCGGCATAAAACCCGAATTCTCCGAATTCTCCGGTATCTTGCCCAGCTTACCAAGGTCGACACGCCCCCTGTCGGCGCGAAAACCCAAACTTGGGTT